>DAIRFV010000277.1:0-8310 GCA_036794905.1 Pyrinomonadaceae bacterium
CGTTTCGCGGCGTGGAGCGGCCAGTAGGGGTCGCGCAGAACGGCGCGCGCGAGGAAGACCGCGTCGGCCCTGCCGGAACTGATGATCTCCTCGGCCTGCTCCGGCTCCGTGATGAGGCCGACCGCGCCCGTGGCGACGCCCGCCTCCCCGCGTATCCTCTCGGCGAACCCGACCTGATAGCCCGGCGCGACGGGGATGCGGGCGCCGGGGACGAGGCCGCCGCTCGAACAGTCAATCAGGTCTACGCCGCGCCGCTGCAACCAGCGCGAGAGCTGCACGGACTGCTCCACGTCCCAGCCGCCTTCGACCCAGTCCGTCGCCGAGATGCGCGCGAAGAGCGGCAGCCCGTCAGGCCACACGGCGCGGACGGCCTCCGCGACCTGTAGCGGCAGGCGCGCGCGGTTCTCAAGGCTCCCGCCGAACTCGTCCCCGCGCCGGTTCGAGAGCGGCGAGAGGAACTCGTGGAGGAGGTAGCCGTGCGCCATGTGCAGCTCGACGAGGTCGAAGCCCGCGGCGAGCGCGTGGCGCGCGGCGTCTGCGAACTGTAGGACGAGCGTCTCGATGTCTTCGCGCGTCATCTCCCTCGGTGCGGGCCAGTCGCCGAAGGGGACGGCGCTCGGGGCCAACGTCTGCCAGCCGCCCTGCTCCTCGCTCAAGTGCTTGCCGCCGCGCCAGGGCACGTCGGTCGAAGCCTTCCGCCCCGCGTGCGCGAGTTGGATGGCTGCGCGCGCGCCCTGCGACTTGATGAAGGAGGCGATGGGCTCGAAGGCGCGCGCGTGCTCCTCCGACCAGAGGCCGGTGTCGCCGGGAGAGATGCGACCCTCGGGCGAGACGGCGGTCGCCTCGACGCAGACGAGTCCGGCGCCGCCGACCGCGCGGCTGCCCAGATGAACCATGTGCCAGTCGTTCGGCAGGCCGTCGCGGCTCGAATACTGGCACATCGGCGAGACGAAGACGCGGTTGCGGAACGCAAGCCCGCGCAGACTGAAAGTGGAGAACAGGCTGCTCATCACACTAAACCCCCTTGCTCGTATGCACGGCGTGACCCCATTCTACGCCCGCGCCCGCACTTAAAGGAACAGTCCGAGCCAGCCGTACACGCTCAACACTTCTCCGGCGAGGAACGAGAGGAGGTTGGCGGCGACGATGGCCGCGAAGTCGCGCCACGTCGAGCGCGCGTCAACGGCGCCGAAGGCGAGATAGAAGAGCGCGCACTCGGCGGCGGGCGCGAACGTCTCCGCGACGGCGAGGTAGAGGGCGCGCGAGGAGCCGGCGAAGAGCGTCGGCAGGACGAGCACGACGACGGGGTAAGTGCACGCCGTCAGCCACAACCCTGCGAGGAGTCTGCGCTTCAGCGTGTGACGCCTGGAGAGAAGGAGGACGAGGACGGGCGTCTCCAAGGCGACCGTGAAGAGGTAGCCGACCGGGAGGAAGCGCCAGAGGTCATGACTTGAAGTAGACAGTAGGCAGTAGACAGTAGACAGTAGAAATACAGTCATCGCTCGAACCCTGCGGCTGTCATCGTCAACGTTCCGAAGCGGAGCCTACTGACTACTGTCTACTGCCTACTCATTCCTCACATCGTCCGCAACAGGAAGGGCACCTCGGCCAGCACGTGCGCCATCGCGAGGGTGAAGTACACGTCGCGCGTCGTCGCGTAGTCGGCGGCGAAGCAGAGCCACAGCAGCAGGACGGCCGCGCCGCCCGCCGCGAGCAGCGCGCGAATCAGGCGCGGACGCCCGCGCCTGTGTCTGACGAGCGGCACCGTCGCCGCGCGCCACGGCGCGAGCCCCGCCCCCGCGGCCAGGGGGACGCCGACCAGCCAGACGCCGTAGTGCAGCGTCTCAAGGAAGACGTGCGTGGAGACGAGCAGGTGCGTCGAGACGTTCGGCACAATGCCTGCGCCCGCGTGGCGCACGACGCGCAGCGCGACCTCGCCGCCCTCGGCGAGCGGCGCCGCGTCCGCGAGCCGCCACCAGAGGACTGCGAGCGCCACGGGCAACAGCGCGAGGCACGCGCGGTAGGCGCGGCTCCAACCGGGCCGCGACAGCCGTAGCTGCCGGTCTAGAAACCAGAGCGCGACGAGCGGGTGCGCGTAGACGAGCGCGAGCGCGAACCCCTGCGGCGCGAGCCAGCCCAGGCCGGCGAGCGCGCAGCCCAACGGCAGCGCCCACACCCAGCCGCCGCCGCCGCGCGACATCGAACGCCCGCGCACCACCACGAGCCCCACCACCCACGCCACCGCCGCGCTGTTCCACAACGCGACGGCCGCGTACCAGCCTTCGCCCCCCCACACGCCCGAGTCGGCCCCGAGCGCGAGCGCGGCGTAAGCGCCGGTCAGTCCCACGATGCCGGCGCCCGCCAGCGCGAAGAAGCCGCGCGAGCGACCCACGCGCGCGGGCAGACGCGTGATGAAGAAGCGCAGCTCCGCCCAGTTGTGCGGCCCCGCGAAGGCGAAGACCGTCGCGACCGAAAGCCACAGCGGCGCTAAGCCCGCCAGCGCCGCCGCCGCGACGAGCACGCACACGCACGTCAGGCCGAACGCCGCCGGCGAGGCGGCCGAAGCGCCAGCCCCGCCCCGCGTCCGCGCGTCCCCCGCGCCTAACGCGCCGATGTCGGCCGCGCTCTGCACCTACTCCTCCTCGTCGCCCCGGCCAGTCCGCGCCCTCGCGGGGACGAGCAGCTTGATCTCGGTCCCCTCGTCCACGACCTCGACCCGGATGGAGCCCGCGAGCGGCGCGCCCGTCACGGCCCTGACCAGCGTCCCCGGGTCTTGCTGGCGATAGTGCGGGGCGGGCGCGTTGGCGTAGGCCGCGACCGCGGCCACACCGGCCGCGCACGCGCAGAGGACGACCGCGGCCGTCGCGCGCCCGAACGCGCCGCGGCGGCGTGAACGCACGAGCAGCAACCCCGTCAACACGAACGCGAGCGAGAGGAGGACGCCGCCGACGATTGTGCCCGCCGACTTGAGCGACGCGGCCTGCCCGCCGCCCGTCTCGATGCCGGCCGCCGCGTTCATCCGTTCGAGCTGCGCGCGCGGGATTTGCAGGCGCGCCTCGCGCAGTCCCTCCACGCGCTCGATGGTCATGCGCGAGAAGGGCAGGTCGTACCTGACCTCGCCGTCGGGGCGTGCCTTCTTGCTGTTGGGCAGGGCGATGTCCGCGAACGCGGGGGAGGCGACGGCCAGCAGCAGCGCGAGCGCCGCAAAGTGTCTGAAGAGTCTCATCGGGCCAGCTCCTTTTCTCGATGGCAGAACTTCTCCGAGGGTCGAACTCTGAACGAGGTGTGCTTGAACTTCTTGCGGGGACGGGAAACAGTAGTCAGTAGTCAGTAGGCTCCGCTTGAAAACGTTGAGGATGACAACCGCAGGGTTCGAGCGATGAAGGCTTTTCTACTGTCTACTGTCTACTGTCTACTGCTTTTCACTGCTCTTCGCCTTCGGTGATGGAGTTGCCGGGCGAGGGCTGGCGCAGGCGGCGCAGGCGCGCGGAGACCTGGCTGCGGAGGCGCTCGGTGAGGTGGCTGCTCAGTCTCTCGTCGCCCGTGCGGGCGGGCGGCGCGTCGGAGTCGAAGATGGCGTCGAACCAGGACTGCTCCTCCTGCGCGGGCGGGGCCGCGGCCGGCTCCCCGGAGGCGTAGGGCTCCGGCAGCGCCGGCACATCGGGCTCGGGCTCGGCCGGCTCCTCCTCCTCCTCCTCCGGCGCCGCCGCCGCTTCCTCCTCGGCGCGCGCGCGTTCGAGCACCTCGCGCAGCTCCGTCTCGTAGAAGCTCTTCAGTCCCTCCAGCTCGTCCGCGAGGTTGAGCGCCGTCAGCACCGCGATCTTCGCCACGTCGTGGACGGCGAGGCCGTCGGCGACGGCGTGCATCCGCTCGTCCACGAGCCGCGCGACCCGCTGGACGTGCTCGCCGTCGCCGCTCGCCGAACGCAGGCTGTAGGTCTGGTTGAAGATGTTGACCCTGACCGACCCGGCGTCTGTGCTCAAATCCCTTGGGCTCCTTCCACGAACTCGGCGCCCGCGCGGAAGAACTCTCCGTCGGCGGGTCGCCGCATTATAAAGCAAGCGGCCGCGAAGCGCGCGCCTCTCGGGAAGTTTTGCCGGGCTTTGAGCGCCGCGGCGTCAGGGCCGGGGCTTACTCGCGGCCGCGATTGTCGCCAGCCGCCTCTGTATCTCGTCCTCGCCGAGCCAGCGCCCGCGCGCCATCACGCCCGCGCGCTTCGAGACGTTGGAGAGGTCTTGCAGAGGGTTGCCGTTGACTAAGAGTAAATCGGCGCGGCTGCCGGCCGCGATTGTGCCGAAGCGCGCCTTGTCCTTGTGGTACTCGCCCGCGTTCCGCGTCGCCGTCAGGAGAATCTGGTAGGGCGTCAACCCCGCCTCGAGCATCGAGACCATCTCGCGGTGGACGGAGAAGCCGGGGACGCTGAACTGCTGCGGCGCGTCCGTGCCGAAGATGACGGGGACGCCGCCGTCGTGGAGAGCCTTCAGGATGCGCTTGCGGTTGGCGGCCGTCTGCTCGACCTTCTTACGGTCGAACTGCGGGGCGGCCTGCCGCGCGCGGTGCGCGCGCTCCCACGCCTGCACCTGCGGCGCGGGCATGTAGACGAGCTCGGGATAACCGAGGAGCTTTTCGACGGGCGTGACGCCGAGCAGCGTCTCCCACAGCGCCATCGTCGGCACGACCCACGCGCCCGACTTCTTCGTCAGGCGGACGACCTCCGCGAGCTTCGCCTCGTCGAGCGGCGCGCCCTCCGCATTCAGGTGCTCCACGTAGCCGTCCACGTGGTCAATCGTCTCCTGCCGCATCTCCAGCGCGTGGGCGAGCCCGACCTCGGCGGGGACGTGGCCGGCGAAACGGATGCCGACCTCGCGCGCGGTGCGAGCCATCGCGTCGTACTCGTCGCGCGTCAGCCCCGGGTGGACTTTCAGCAAGTCCCAGCCCTCGCGCTTCTGCTGCCTGACCATCTCGGCCGCCTGCTCGGGCGAAGTGACCGAGTTGCCGTTGAAGCTCGGCCCCGCCAGGTAGAGCGTCGGCGACACGATCTCGCCGCGGTTCGCGCGCTCGCGCAGTTCCAACTGCCCCGGCGCGCCGAGCATCCCGCGCACCGTCGTGACGCCGTTGGCGACGTACATGAAGAGGACGGCCTCGGTGAACTCACGCGGCGCCTGCGGCGGCGGGACGTGGCCGTGCATCTCCGCCAGCCCCGGCAGCAGGTATTTTCCGCGGCCCTCTACCCGCAGGGCGCCGGCCGGGACTTTGACCTTATTCGCCGGCCCGACCTCCACGATCTGTTCGCCGCGTACGACGACGGTCTGCTCCGCCAGCACGCGCTCCGAGTCCATCGCGACGACGTTCACGTTGACGAAGGCGACCTCCCGGCCCGGCGTCTGAACCAGCGCGCCCGTCGTCCCCGCAGGCCCGCCGCAACCGAGCAGCAACAGCGCCGCCGCACACAGATGCATCAGCTTCTTTCTCATGCTTTCACTCCGAAAAGGTTCTCCCGCGATTTCGGCCACCAGTTTAACTGAAGACGCCGCGGAGCGGCGCACGAGTTTAGCCCGGCCTTGAACGGCCGGGTTGAGGTTGAAACGAACATGGCCGCGTCGCGCGAGCGACGCCTGAACGTGTGAATCGGTTCAGGCGTCGCTCGCGCGACGCGGCGCGATTGTTATTGACGGCGGCCCCGGCCTTGAAGGGCCGGGCTAAATTCAGGCGCCGCTGACGCGGCGTGTTACGAGCAGTCTGCGGCGCTCACTTCTTCGCGTCGGCGGCGGGGGCCGGCCTGGGCTGCTTGGCCAGCGCCGAGACGCGGTCGAAGTTCGTCTTGAAGACGTTCGTGTTCGGGTCGTTCGTCTGCAAGGCGAGCTTGTGCGCCTTCTCGTAGTTCGGGAGCGCGAGGTCGAGTTTGCCGTCGCGCTCGTAGGCTTCGGCGAGGCTGTCGTAGACGTTGGCCGAGCCGGGGTAGCGCTCGACGTTGAGCTTGAAGGCGGCGACGGCCTCCTCCATGTTCCCCTGCCCCATCAGCACGTAGCCGACGATGTTCATCAGCGGCTCGGGCGGCAGCACCGCGTAGTTCAGGCGCTCCGACAGCTTGCGGTAGTGCTCCTCGACGCCTTTGAGTCCGCCCGCGATGGCGCCCGTGTTGGGGTCGCGCGGGTATTGCCAGCCGTCGTACATCTTCCGCAACCCCGCGTAGTGGCTGCGCAGGACGACCGAGCCGTGATCCTCGTCGTCGTAGCGGACGGCCTCCCAGGCGAAGCCCTTCACCTGCTGCCGCTGCAACTCGTCGCGGAACATCCCGTAGGCGTCGCCGATGTCGCCCGGCTCGTTGCCGAGCGAGGCGAAGAGCGTCCGGTTGTACTCCTTCCGCGTCTTGAAGAACTCCTTGGCGCGGTCGATCATCACGAAGTTGTCCCACTGGAGCGAGGGGCTGACGGCGATGTAGGAGTTGAACACCTCGGGCCGCGCGACCATCGCGTGGACGGCGAAGAGGCCGCCGAGCGAGTGGCCCGCGAGCGCGCGGAAGGGCTGCGTGCGGTACTTCGACTCGATTAGGGGGATCAACTCGGTCTCGATGAACTTGAGGAAGTTGTCGGCGCCGCCGCTGGTGGGGAAGCGCACGTTCGGCTGGCCGGGCAGGCGCTCGACGCGCGTCGGCGTCAGGTCGCGCGTGCGGTCGGTGTTCGTGATGCCGACGACGATCATCTCGGGCATGCGGTTGTTGCGCGCGAGGAAGCCGACGGTGCCGCTCGTGTGCTGGATGTGCGCGTCGCCGTCGGTCAGGTAGAGGACGGCGAAGCGCTCGCCCGTGCGGGCGGCGTAGGCGGGCGGCGTGCGGACGAAGACGGTGCGCTCCTCGCCGAGCACCTGCGACTTGACGACGATGCGCTCGGGCGCCTCGAACGCGGCCGGCGCCTGCGCGCGCGCGGCCGACGCGGACAGCAGCACGGCCAGCAGTAGCAGCGCGGCTTTGACGGAATTCAGTTTCATTGGGTGCCTCCTAAGAGTGTGTAGCGGTCGTGCCTGTCCTCGACGTGGATGCCGAAGGCTCCGAGGTAGATGAGGCATAATACGCGAAGTCGGGGCGCGTGGGTTCGCCCCGGCGAGAAACTTTCATAAACTTTCACGTTTATTCAGGCCCGCGTCCCGCGCGTCGGACTTTCTTCCATTCCGGCGGACGAAAGGGGCGCCGCCGGGGCCAGAAAAAGCCCCGGCGGGTTGAACCCGCGCGCCCCGTGCGCGTATAACAACGGAGCCCGCCGACCCGAAGCGTCTTCCCTGTCGGCGGCACGCTTTCTAAACTTCCAACACCTTCGCCAGCGGATTCGAGGATACGACCCCCGATGAAACGAGCACTCCTTGTCCTGGCCGTCGCCGCGCTCTACGTGCTCCACCAGGACTTCTGGTTCTGGCGCACGCCCTACCCGGTCTTCGGCATCATCCCCGTCGGCCTCTTCTACCACGCCTGCTTCTCGGTGGCCGCCTCGCTTCTGATGTGGCTGCTCGTCACCCACGCGTGGCCGCACCACCTGGAGCGGGAGGTCGAGGGCGCGGACGCGGAAGGGGGTGACGAGCGTTGATACCGGCCATCTTCGTCTTCATCTACCTCGCCATCGTCGTCTACATCGGCGTCTTCGCCTTCCGCCGCTCGAAGGGCGCGGGGGCCGAAGACTTCTTCCTCGCCAACCGCTCGCTCGGCACCTCGGTCTTCCTGCTCTCGCTCTTCGGGACGAACATGACGGCGGTCGCCATCCTCGGCTCCTCCGGCAACGCCTTCACCAACGGCATCGTCACCTACGGGCTGATGGCCTCGTCCTCGGGGCTCGTCATCCCGCTGACGATCTTCTTCATCGGCACGCGCGTCTGGGCCCTGGGGAAGAAGTACGGCTTCATCACGCCCGTCCAGATTTTCCGCGACCGCTGGGAGTGCAGCCACATCGGCACGGTCATCTTCGCCGTGCAGGCCGTGCTCCTGGTCCCCTACATCATCATCGGCATCATGGGCGGGGGGACGACGCTCTCGGCCGTCTCGGGCGGGTTCGTGCCCTACTGGTTCGGCGGGGCCGTCGTCGCGATGGTGGTGATGAGCTACGTCTTCTTCGGCGGGATGCGCGGCACCGCGTGGGTCAACACCTTCCAGACGCTGCTCTTCCTCGTCTTCGGCGTCATCGCCATCGGCGTCATCGGCTCCGGCATGGGGGGCTTCCGCGGCGCGGTCGAAACTTTAGGCTCCAGCCCCGCGACCTCCTGGCTGCTGACGCGCGAGCGCATCTCGCCCTACTACTTCTTCAGCTACACCTTCATCCCGCTCTC
>DAIRFV010000278.1:0-8303 GCA_036794905.1 Pyrinomonadaceae bacterium
CTACTGTCTACTCGCCTTCACTTCACCGTCACCGGGATGGTCTGCGAGCCGCAGGGCGTGGAGTAGCGCACCGTGTAGCGACCGGGCCTGCGGCCTATCGACCTCACGGAGTATCTCAACCAGCCTTTGTCACCGCCGGCCGGGCCTTCATAGATGACGGCGAGTTCCGAACGGTCGGGCGTGCTCACGTTGACGCGCACCCCCACGCCCGGCCCGCCGAGGATGAGCGGGGCCGCCCCGCCCACGCGGACGCCGAGCGAGGACGCGCTCGCGTACGGCACGCAGGGGCCGGGCGGGGGCTGCGGCGCCGCGCCGGCCGCCGGCCTCTCCCCGACCTGCGCCGCGCCGCGTTCGACGTTCGCACGCGCGGCGGCGCTCCCGCCCGGCTTCGGCAGCGGACTCACCTCCCACGCCACGGGCCGCGAGGGGTCGGGGGTCGGCGTGGCGACGGCCTCCGGTGCCGTCGCGCCGTGGGGTTCGGCAGACGCGTTGGCGACTTCGTCGCTTCGCGTCGGCGCGGGGGCGCCGGCCGCCCCCGCCGCCCGCGCCACGCCTGTCGGCGCGCCGGCACCTGTTGCCGGCCTCCCCTCGTCCGCCTCGTCAGACCTGTCGGCGGGTACGCGCGCGGGAGTCGCCACGCCCGCGGAAGAGGTTTCGCAGCCGTCGCAGGGTGACGGCCGTGCCGCGGCGGGCGCGGGAGACGCCGGGGGCGCCGGCGGCGCGGAGGCGCGCGCGTCGGGCAGCAGGTGAACCGGCCGGGGCGTGCCGGCCGAAGGGGCCGGGGCCAGGCGCGCGTTGATCCACATGCCGAAGAGGCCGCCGAGCGCCACCGCGACCGTGACCGCACAGACGAGCGTGAGGCCCTCCGAACGGCTGCGCGCGCCCGCGGCCGAAGCGCCCAGGGTCGGGTCGAAGACTCTCTTAACTAATTTCTCGCCGTCACTCATAAGCACTAATCCTCGTCCCTCATGGACACTAATCCTCCAGCAGTCCCCCGCGGAAGAGCGAACGGCCGCCGAGCGAGACGCGGAAGCCGTAGACGGCGAGCGCGAGCGAGATGACGAGGGCCGGCAGAAAGTCCCCCGCATACCACGCCGAGAACTCGGAAGTGATCGGGTAGAAGATGTTCAGGTGGAGGAAGAAGGTCGCCGAGATGGACGCCAGCAGCCCGTAGCGGTACAAGACCCAGACGGCCATGAAGGCGGCGAGGGCGGCGAACGGCACGCCGGGCGCCTCCTTCGTCAGACCCAGGGCCAGCGTCGCGAGCGCCCAGAGCGCGAGCGCGGCGAGACGCTCGCGGCGCAGGAGGATGTAGAGCAGGAGCAGTAGGAAGAGCAGGATGAAGGGCTGAAGGAGGGCGGCGTAAATCTGGTACGTCAGGCCGTGGGCGAGCGAGCGGAGCCCGAGCAGCCTCGTCGCCGGGAAATCGAACCAGGGCTCGCGGGGCGGCCGGCCCAGCCACGTCGGGGCGATGTCGGAGAGGTAGAAATGGCACAGGATGATGCCGACGCCGAAGACGGCGCCGACGAGCAGGTCGCGCCCGACGAGCGGGTCACGGAAGTCGCCGGCCAGCAGGCGGTTCCATGAGACGATGCGCCCCGGCCAGCGCCGCCTGACGAACGGCTCAAACGCGAGGTAGACGACCCAGAAGAAGCACGCGAGGAAGAGCGTCCCCCGCACCTCGGCGATGAAGTTCGACGCCTCCTCCTCGGTCGCCACGTGGTGCGCCGAGAAGACCCAGCCGAAGATGAACACGCAGAAGACGAACGCGGCCAGCCGGAACGCCCCCTTGCGGTCGCCGCGCCCGAGCCGCAAATTCCTCCACGCCAGCAGGACGCCGCCCAGGATCGCGACGAAGAAGACGGAGAGCAGCAGAATGCCGAGGGCGCGCTCCCTCGTGCTGCCGAGGTGTTCGGGCGCCGCGGGCGGGCGATCCCACGGGTCTATGAGCTCGAAGTAGACGGGACGGCCCCCGTACGCCGCCGCCTCGACGTGTATCTGCATCTCCGGCCGAGCCGGGTAAGAGCCCTCCCACGCCGCCCGCGCGGTGTAGGGGTGCGGCGGAACCCATGTGGACGTGGAGGGACGGAACCGCGACGAATCGAGGCCGGCCTCCGCGAACAGTGCGTTCCAATCAGGCGGGGACGCCTCCGGCGGCGCCGCCACGTCCACGCGCGGCGGCGCGGCGCGGAACGAGCGCAGGCGCCCCAGCGTGTCGAGCGTCACGGTCGCCATGCCCGGGGTCGTCAGGGCGGGCGAATTCTCCCACACCTCCCCGGTGCTCCACACGTCGAAGGCGTGCGGGCTCTGCCTGTACCAGAAATAGATCGCGGCGGGCTGCCCCGTCTTCAGCCGCTCCCAGCGGGCGGGCGAAGCGTCCGTGTCGCTGACGTGCCTGAGATACTCGCGGTCTACGCCCATGCCGTAGGCGCTGTCGGCGGGGGCCGGGTAACCCAGCCGCTTGGCGAGTTCGGCCGCGCGGTCGCGCAACACCTCGGGCGACTTGTCGAGCGGAACCATGCGGTACAGTGCCACGTCCTTTGAGGTAAAGCAGACGACGGCGATTAAGACGAAGAGTGTGGCGAGTAGCGAAACGGCGACGGCGGGCCGGAGCGCGCCCTGCTTCGGGGCGGCGGCAACCATCTCCGGTGAGGGCGTCTCGCCCGCGGCGAGCGCGGCGGCGAGCGGGTCGCCGCCGGGCAGGGCCGCGGCCACTTGCAGCGCCGTCGCCGGCCGCCTGTCGGGGTCGCGTTCGAGGCAGCGGAAGATGACGCGCTCGATGGCGGGGTCGAGGTCTCTGACGTGGCTCGAAGGCGAGGAGGGCTGCGTGTCGCTCTGCCGCAGACGCATCAGTTCGGGAAGCGACGAAGCCTCGAAGGCGCGCTTGCCCGTGAACAGCTCGTAGAGGACGAGGCCGAGCGAGTAGATGTCGCTGCGCGCCGTCAGCTCTCCGCCCGTCAACTGCTCGGGCGACATGAAGGCGGGCGTGCCGGCCGTCGCCTCGGCGCCCCGCACGTCTCCGGCCAGCGCGGCGATGCCGAAGTCGGTGATGCGCACGTCGCCGCGCTCGTCGAGCATGACGTTGGCGGGCTTGAGGTCGCGGTGGAGCACGCCGGCGTCGTGGACGGCCGCGAGCCCCGCGCAGAGCTGGCGCGCCGTCTCGACGGCCTTGTCCTCGGGCAGCCGCCCGATGCGCTTGAGGAGCGACGAGAGCGACTCGCCGCGCACGTACTCCATCGAGATGAAGTGCGAGCCCTCGGCCTCGGCCACGTCGTAGACGCGGCAGACGTGGCGGTGCGAGACCTGCCGGGCGAAGCTCACCTCCTGGTAGAAGCGCGCGAGCGCCGCGCCGCCGGAGGAGAGGGCTTCGGGGAGGAACTTGAGCGCGACGGGCTGCTTGAGCTTGAGGTCGTCGGCGCGGAAGACCTCGCCCATCCCGCCGCGACCCAGCAGCCCCACGATGCGGTAGCGGCCGGCGAGCACGTCGCCGGGGATGAACCTCGACTCGTCAATGGAGGAGGAGTCGAAGAGGCCGCCCGACCTCCGCGCGCCCGCGCCGCCGCCCTCTGCGGAGGCGCGCGCCGGGGTCAGTCGGGCGCCGATGAGCGCGGCGGCGACGCCGAAGACGGGCGTCTCGATGAAGTCCGCGGCGCGCGCGTCGAAGCGCAGCATCTCTTCGACCTCGCGGCGCAGCGACGCGTCCGAGGCGCAGGCCGCGTCGAGGAAGGCCGCGCGCTCCGCGGGCTCGCGCTCCAGAGCCTGCTCGAACAAATCGTCCACCTGCCGCCAGCGCTCAGACTTCATCGCCCACGCCCCTCTCGGCAATCGCCCGGTACAGCCAGGCCTTCGCGCGCCTCCACTCGCGCCTCACGGTCGTCGGCGAGATGTCCAGGACCTCCGCCGTCTCCTCGATGCTCAGGCCCCCGAAGTAGCGCAGCGCCACCACCTTCGCCTTCTGCGGGTCGAACTCCTCCAGTCCGCGCAAAGCCTCGTCGAGCGCGACCAGCTCGTCCGAGCCGCCCGCGGCCGCCAGCGCCGCCTCGTCCAGCGGGACGTGCGCCGCGCCGCCGCCGCGCTTGTCCCGCCCCTGCGCGCGCGCGTGGTCAACCAGGACGTGTCGCATCACCTGCGCGCAGACGGCGTAGAAGTGCGCGCGGTCTTGCAGCGCGAGCCCTTCGCCGCCCGCGAGCCGTAGGTAAGCCTCGTTGACGAGCGCCGTCGCCTGGAGCGTGTGCCCCTCGCGCTCGCGCCCCATCTGGCGGCGCGCGATGCGGCGCAGCTCCGCGTAGACGAGCGGCGCGAGACGTTCGAGCGCCTCGGCGTCGCCCGCGCGCCAGTCTGCGAGCAGCCTCGTTATCTCCTGCGGCGAGAGGGTCTCCATCGGGTCGGGGCTCGGCTCCTGTAGGTCTTCGGCGCCGGACTGCGGCGCGGATTGTATCACCCGCCGCGCCGGCGCCCGCGGCGAATCTCTCGGGCCTGAAAAAATTTTTCGACGGGGTGGACACTTTCCGCCCCGCGCGTCGCTTCCACAGTTGAAGGAGGCAACGGACGATGAGACAGACCGCCCGCGCGAAGGACGGAGCCGAGACCCGAACCCTGCTCGCCGCGACGCTCGCCTGCTACCTGACGGTGTTCGCGTGCGTCTTCGCCCTCAGCTATTCGCTGGCCGCGCTCGCCGCGCCCGGCCTCAAGCGGCAAGCGACCGCAGTCACCACGCCCCACGGCCTTTGAAGGCCGCGCGGCTCACAAGGCTCTGACAGCCCGAAAGGAGACGGAAGATGAAAGCAGAAACGGCGGCCGACGTTAAAAGAAGGGGCGCGGCACTGTGCCTGTTCGCCGCGCCCGCGCTGATGCTGGCGGGCGACGCACTGAGGTACTGGGCGGGCATGGAGTGGGCCTGGCTCGTCATGTTCAAGCTCTCGTTCGCGCTGTTCGTGGGCGCGGCGCTGGGGATCGTGGGACTGACGCGCGGGCGGGCGGACGGCGCGGGGCTCGTCGGCGGCGTGCTGGCCGTGGTCGGGTGTCTGGCGGGCTCGGGCATCGTCACGGCGCACGCCGCCCTCGCCCCCGTCGAGGGGGCGGGACTCGACGAGGCGGCCCGGCGCGCCGTCGAGGCCGCGATGATGAAGAGCGGCGTGGGCGGGTACGTGCTCCTCTACCCGCTGCCGGGGCTGGCCTTCCCCGTCGGGTTCCTCGTCCTCGCCTACGCGCTGCTGCGCGCGCGCGTCGTGTCCCCGGCGGCGGCGCTGCTCGTCGCGCTCGGCGCGCTGCTCTTCCCCGTCGGGCGCATCGGCGGCGTCGAGGCGGCCGTCATGTCGAGCGGCCTCGCCTTCACGCTCGGCATGGCGCTCGTCGCCCTGCGCCTGCTCGGCCTCAGCACGACCGAGTGGCTGCGGCCGACCGAGGCGGGCGCGCTGCGGGAAGGAGTTTAACCACCGTAGACACAGAGACACGGCTTTGAAGACATAAATCTTCAAAGCCGTGTCTCTGTGTCTACGGTGGTTAATCCTTCCCCGGCTCCTCGCGCCCGACGCCGAGCGCGTCGGCGACGCGGTTGATGTAGTTGAACCAGGAGGCGATGAGCGTGATTTGCAGAATCGCCTTATCGTCGAAGCCGGCGGCGCGGAGGCGCGCGTGGTGCTCGGGGCCGATGCGCGTGGCGTCGCGCGTGAGCTGCGCGACGTAGTCGAGCATGAGGCGGTCTTCGTCGGAGACGGGCGCGGTGGTGTAGTCCTCTTGCAGCGCCCGAACCAGCTCTTCATCCAGGGTGACGCGACGCAGAAACTCTGCGTGGGACTCGATTCAATAGTGGCACCGGTTCAGGGCCGAGACGACCGTGGCGATCATCTCGTGGCGCGCGCGCGTGAGCGGCAGCTCCGGCGACATCAGCACGCCGAAGGTCGAGAAGGCGTGGTAGAGCGCCTCGGGGATGAGGCTGTGCGAGGCCGTGATGCCGGTGGCGCCGTCGGCCGTGGGGTGGACGGGCGTGGCGTACTCCGCGGGGTAGAGCCCGTGCTGCGCCTCCATCGCCGCGCGCAGCCGTTCGTCGGCCTCACTCAAGGGGACGGTCTTAATCCAGGTCATGTCTCGGGTCTTCTCCTTCTTCGACTCCGGCGCGCGCCGCGCGGCCGCGGATGACAAGATAATAGACGGGCAGCCCCGACGCCACCACCAGCACGCCCAGGAGCGCCTGTTTGGGACTGCCCGCCGCCAGCAGGAAGAGCAGCCCCGCGCTGAGGACGATGTAGACGGCGGGCGTGAAGGGGTAGAGCGGCGTCATGTAAGCGGCCTCCCCGCCGCCACGGCGCCGCAGCACGAACAGCCCGGCCACCGTCAGCGTGATGAAGAGCACGACGGCGAACATGAAGTACGAGATGATCTCGTCGAAGGTGCCGAGCAGCACGAGCACGCAGGCGAGCGCGGCCTGCATCAGCACCGCGCGCGTGGGCGCCCCCGTGCGCGGGTCGAGCCGGGCCGCCGCCCGGAAGAAGAGCCCGTCGCGCGCCATCGCGAAGTAGACGCGCGGCGCCGACATCGTGAAGGCCGCGAGGCTCCCCAACACGGCGACCACCACCACCGACGTGAAGACGAGCGCGCCCGCCGGCCCGAAGAGCGCCTCGCCCGCCTGCGCCGCGAACGCCTCGCCCGAGGTCACGCGCTCCGGCGGGACGAGGTAGACGAAGGCCGCGCTCGTCAGGACGTAGACCACCGTGACGACCAGGACCCCGAGCGCGAGCGCGAGCGGCAGCGTCCGCCGCGGGTCGCGCACCTCGCCGCCGAGCTTGCTCAAGTCCCACCAGCCGCCGAACGAGAAGAAGGCCGAGACGAGCCCGCCCGCCAGCGCCCCGCCGAGCGCGGGCGACCCCGCGCGCCTTTCGACGAACGGCGCGAAGTGCGACCAGTCGCCTAAAGACAGCCCGAAGCCCCACACGAGGATGAAGAGCAGCAGCGCGAGCTTCAGCACCGTCAGCCCACGCACGACCCACCCGCCGAGCCGCACGCCGCCCGCGCCCGTCGCCGCCAGCGCGACGACGAACCCGACGGCCAGGGCCTTCACGCCCGCCGCCGGGAGCCCCGCCGCGAAGCCCACATAAGAAGCAGCGCCGACGGCGAGCGCCGCCGTCAGCCCCGGGTCAACCACGAGGAAGGCCATCCACCCGTAGAGGAAGGCCAGCGGCGCGCCGTAAGCCTCGCGCAGGTAGACGTAGCCGCCGCCCGCCGCCGGGAACCGCGCCGCCAGCTCGCCGTAGCAGAGCGCGCCCGACAGCGCCATCAGCCCCGACAGCAACCACACCAACAGCACCAGCAGCGGCGAGCCCAGGGACTTCGCCATCACGGCCGGCGTCAGAAAGATGCCGACGCCGACGACCTCGCCCACGACGACCGCCGCCGCCGTCGCGAGCCCGATCTGCCGCTTGAGCCCCGCCTCAGTCATTGAAGCTGTTAGCCATTAGCCGTCGGCTTTTAGCCAAGCCCCCCTCGAACCGTCTTCAGCCAACAGCCAAAAGCTAACAGCTAATGGCTCTAAAACGTAACCCGCGCCGCGAACTGGAAGGCGCGCGGGCCGCCCGAGCCGAAGACGCCGCCGGCCGTCGTGACGGGTCGGCCGAACGATGACGAGCGCAGGAAGCCCGGGCTCGAAGCGTCGTTGCTGTCGCGCACCAGCACGTTCGAGAAGCCCGAGTAGTTGACGTTCGAGACGCCGAGCACGTTCGTCACGTTGAAGAGGTTGAAGACCTCGGCGATGGGTTCGATGGTCACGCGCTCACCCACCTTGAAGGGGCGCGCGAGCCGGAGGTCGAACGAGTTGAACGAATCGCTGAAGCGCGCGTCCTGCGGGACGAGCGGCAGCGGCTGCCCGGCGACGCCGCCCGCCGCGTTGACCTGCGTGATGAAGGCGTTCAGCTCCGCGCCGGTGCGGAACAGACGCCCGCCCGCGTTGCGCTGGAGCGAGGGGATGCGCGAGCTGCCGTCGGGCAAGAGGATGTCCATCGGCACGCCCGAGGCGACCGTCCAGAGCGGCGCGAGCCGGAAGCCGAGCGGCGCCCGGAAGACGCCGGCGAAGGCGAAGCGGTGGCGCTGGTCGTTCGGCGTCGGGCCGTATTCCAGTTGCAGGTTGGTCGGGTCTACGGGCCCGTTCGAGAAGGGTATCTGGTCGTCGTTCGCGTAGTTGAAAGCCTTCGAGAGCGTGTAGGAGGCGCGGAACTGGAAGCCGCGCGCGTAGCGCCGCTCGACGCTGAGGAGGAGGCCGTCGTACTTCGTCTTGACGCTCGACTCCAGATTCTTGACGAGGTCGGGGCCGC
>DAIRFV010000528.1:0-2125 GCA_036794905.1 Pyrinomonadaceae bacterium
CCGACTCGTCCAGACCTGTTTCTTAAAATTCCCCTTGTCTTACAGCGGCGTGCAGTTGCGTGCGACCTCGCGGCGGAGGCGCCCTCCCGGGGGCGCCGGGCTCCCAGCCCGGCGCCGTCTCGCGCAACACGCCGGGCCGGAGCCCGGCGCTCCCGGGAGGGAAGTCGCGTGCGAACGAACGCCGCTATAACTGCCTCCTGCCTCCTGCCTGCCGCCTACTGTTACTACTTCTCCCCGCGGGCCGTCCTCAACGCCTTGATGAAGTCGCCGGTGGCGTCTTCGGGGTTGGTGCTGTCGCCTTCCGACTCCCAGACGACGCGCGGGGTGCGGTCGGGGCCGAGGGCGATGACGAAGAGCTTGCCCCAGAGGAAAGGGTTGGAGGGGATGGCCGAGCGGCGCTGCCCCGTCACCTTGAAGACGAGGATGAGGTCGGCGTCCGAGAAGGTCTCGACGGCGGTCGAACTCCTGTACTTGCGGATGTACTTGTTGATTTTTTCGGCCACGCGGCGCGCGGCCTCGTCGTGCTGGCGCGGCGGGTCGCCCCGCAGCGCGCTCCGGTAGTCTTCCAGCGCGACGAGCGCCGGGTCGCGCGCGTCCACCACCAGCGCGCGCGACACCAGCAGCGCGACCCGGCGCAGCCCCTTCACGCCTTCGAGCGAGCCGCGCGGCACCGACTCGCCGCGCGCGCCCGGGCGCTGCGCGCCGCGGTCGCGCGCGGTCGCCGCGCCGCACGCGAGCAGCGCGAGGCAGAGGAGCGCGCGGAGTGCTGGAGCGTTTCCCGTCACGACAAGTCTCTACGGCCGCCCGGCGGCCGCCTCCTCGCAGGCGGCGACGAAGGCCGGGTCGCGGCGCCGCAGGCTCTCGCGGTCTACGCGCGTGCTGCGCGTCATCAGGCTGTAGGCGAAGGGCAGCGGCTCCAGCCCGACGTGCTCGCGCGCGCGCTCGAACCAGACGCGGCTCTCGTCGGCCGCGCGCTGGTACTCCTCGACCACGGGGCGGCGCGCGCGCTCGAACGCTTCGAGCGCCGACGTGACGTCCCCGGCGGAGGCCACGTGGCGGAACAGCTCGATGGAGTCCTCGATGGCGAGCTTCGTCCCCGAGCCGATGGAGAAGTGCGCCGTGTGCAGGGCGTCGCCGAGCAGCACGACGTTGCGGCGGCTCCACCGCCCGTTCTTCACCAGGAGGAAGTTTATCCAGCGCGAGTTGTTCGACAGCAGCTCCTCGCCTTCGAGGTCGCGCGCGAAGACGCCTTCGAGGTACCGGCGCGCCTCCGCGTCCGGCATGCGGTCGAGCCCCGCGCCCCGCCACGTCTCCTCGTCGCACTCGACGATGAAGGTGCTCAGCTCCCGGCTGAACTTGTACGAGTGCGCGGCGAAGACGCCCGCGCCCGCCTCGCGGAAGGTGAGCGTCAGCCCGTGGAAGAGCCGGCGCGTGCCGTACCAGATGTACTTGTTGCGCCCCTCGGCGAGCGCGGGGCGGAAGTCCGCGGCGTAGCGCTCGCGCACGAGGCTCCCGACGCCGTCGGCGCCGACGAGCAGGTCGGACTCCCCGGCGAGCGCGTCCACGTCTTCGACCGCCGTGTTGAAGCGCAAATCGACACCCAACTCCGCGCACCGCTCTTGCAGGATGTTCAGCAGCCCGATGCGCGCCACGCCCGAGAAGTCGTTGCCGCGGATGGTGACCTTACTGTCGCGCAGGACGACGTCCACGTTGTCCCACGTCTCGAAGCTCTCCGTGATGCGCCGGTGCGAGACCTCGTCGGCCTCGCGCAGATTTCTCAGGGTCCGCCCCGAGAAGACCACGCCCCACCCGAACGTCGCGTCCGGCGGGTTGCGCTCGTAGACCGTGACCTCGCGCGCCACCCCGTGCCGCCTCAACAGCAGCGCGAAGTAGAGCCCCGCCGGCCCCCCGCCGATGACGTTGATACGCATAGAAAGCAGTAGTCAGTAGACAGTAGTCAGTAGAAAATCCTTTATCGCTCGAACCGTGCGGTTCTCATCGTCAGCGGGCGCAGCGCGGAGCGCTACTGACTACTGACGACTGACTACTGTCTACTCCTTCAGCATCTCCCGCGCGATGATGAGTTTCTGAATCTCGCTGGTGCCTTCGTAGATGCGCAGCGCGC
>DAIRFV010000529.1:0-2124 GCA_036794905.1 Pyrinomonadaceae bacterium
GAGGTGCGCGTGCGCGGGCGAGGACTGGAACGCCTGACAGATGGAGTTGTTGTTGGCGACGGCGAGCGAGGGCGGCTGTCGCCCCTCGACGAGCAGCAGCGAGAGCCCCGACGACGAGGCGAGCCTCTCCTGAGCCTCCGCCCAGCCGTGTGGCAGCACGGCGGAAGTCTCGCTCTGGGCAGCACCCACTGGGGGCGGGGTGGTGTTGTCCATTAGTTGTCGCGGCACGATCTTCGGACTCGAATGCGGACGGAGGGAGGTTCGACTGCGTTAGCGGGGATGGCCCGTCGGGAGCAGGTGAATCTCAGAGAGAGCAGGAGCACCGAACAGGCGCCACCCATCCTCCTACCGCAGTATATTTGCCCGCACGGCAATAGACAAGGTGAATCTCAGACCCCGACCCTGCACTCGGGCGCGAAAAGGGGCCTGTGACCTTGTCACGAGTGTTTAAACTGCTAATGGCAGGGGAATTTCACTGCGCGATGACGCGCCCCGTGCTCCGCAGGCCCGGCGCGTCGCCCGGCGCAACCTTTTCTATCTCAGGCTCTTCCGGGCTGATGCGGATGCAGGCCGCGAAGTGGTTCGGCTTAATCTCGGCCAGGGGCGGCACGACCTCTCTGCACTTCTCGATGGCCCAGGGGCAGCGCGTGTGGAAACGGCAGCCCTGCGGCGGGTTGATGGGGGAGGGCACGTCGCCCTGGAGGACGATTCGTTTGCGGGCGGCCTCGACCTCGGGGTCGGGGACGGGGACGGCCGAGATGAGCGCCTTCGTGTAGGGCATGAGGGGGTCGCGGTAGATGACCTTGGCGTCGGCCAGCTCGACCAGTTTCCCGAGGTACATCACGGCCACGCGGTCGGAGACGTGGCGGATGGCGCGCAGGTCGTGCGAGATGAAAAGGTATGTCAGGTCGCGCTCGCGCTGAAGCTTCTCCATCAGGTTCATGATCTGCGCCTGGATGGAAACGTCGAGGGCCGAGATGGGCTCGTCGGCGACGACGAAGTCGGGGTCGGCCGCGAGCGCGCGCGCGATGCCGATGCGCTGGCGCTGGCCGCCGGAGAACTCGTGCGGGTAGCGCTTGAGGAAGTGCGGACTCAGGCCGACGACGCTCATCAGCTCGCGCACGCGCGCCTCGCGCTCGCCGCCGCGCCCGCCGAGGCCGAAGGTGTCGAGCGGCTCGCCGATGATCTGCGCGACCGTCATGCGCGGGTTGAGCGACGCGTAAGGGTCTTGAAAAATCATTTGAAGGTGGCGGCGGTGGCCGCGCATCTCCCGCTTCGACAGGCGCGCGAGGTCGCGCCCGCGGAAGAGCACCTGCCCCGAGGTCGGCTCGGTCAGCCGCAGCAGCGCGCGCCCGAGCGTGGACTTGCCGCAGCCCGACTCGCCGACGAGCCCCAGAGTCTCGCCGGGGTAGATGTCGAGCGAGACGCCGTCCACGGCCTTGACGACGCGGCGGACGGCCGAGCCGCCGATGAGCTTGTCGAACGCCGTCCCGCCGCCGAGGTCGAAGTGGACTTTCAGCTCGCGGATCGAGATGAGCGGCTCGCGCTCGCCGCCGCGCTTAAAGCCGAGTTGCCCGGCCCCCCCCGCCCGCGCGGCGGCCTGCACGCCCTGCGCCGTCATCGGCCCACCTCCCCCCGCGCGTGGTCGCCCGACGGGTCGTTCATCGCCCCGCGCGCGCCGCCGCCGCCGCGCGAGGCGAGCGATTCGTTGTAGACCTCTTCGGCGAAGTGGCAGAGCGAGAAGTGCTCGGCGTTGAGCCGGACGAAGGGCGGGAACTCGCGGCGGCAGATGTCTTCGGCGCGGTAGCAGCGCTCGGCGAAGGGGCACTGGCCGGGCGGGAGGTGCGCCACGTCGGGCGGGAGGCCCGGAATCTGGTACAGCTCAGTCCCCTCCTCGTGCGCGGGGTCGGGGACGGACTTCAGCAGCCCCTTCGTGTAGGGGTTGCCGGGCGCGGCGAACAGCTCGCGCGTCGGCGCCTGCTCGAAGACTTTGCCGGCGTACATGACGATGATGTGGTCGGTCATCCCGGCGACGACGCCGAGGTCGTGCGTGATGAGGATGACGCTGGTGCCCGTCTCGCTCTTCAGGTTCTTGATGAGTTCGAGAATCTGCGCCTGGATGGT
>DAIRFV010000043.1:0-30015 GCA_036794905.1 Pyrinomonadaceae bacterium
ATCGAGAAGCTGAAGGCGCGGGACATCGAGATGCCGGAGGAGGTGACGCTGCACTACTACCTCTACTGCCTGAACCTGAAGACCGGCGAGGTGGAGTGGCGGAAGGAGTTTCACACGGGGCGGCCCCCGGGCGGGCGCCACCGCAAGAACAGTTTCACCTCGGAGAGCCCCGTGACCGACGGCAAGTCCGTCTACGTGTACGTCGCGAACCTTGGGCTGTGGGCGTTCGACCTGAAGGGCAAGCAGCTGTGGGCGACGCCGCAAGCGGCGCACCCGATCTACCTCGACTTCGGCACGGGCAGTTCGCCCGCGCTCGCCGGGGAGCTGCTCGTCATCGTGAACGACAACCAGCAGCAGCAGCACATCGCCGCCTTCGACCGGCGGACGGGCAAACAGGTCTGGCGCACGAACCGCGACATCGGCGGCCAGACGCAGCCGATACAACGTTCCGGGTGGGCGACGCCGTTCGTCTGGCGCAACGCCCTGCGCACGGAGATCGTGACGGTGGGGCCGGACGTGGCGATCAGTTATGACCTCGCGGGCAAGGAGCTCTGGCGCCTGTCGGGGATGGCGAAGACGCCGGTGCCCATGCCCTTCGCCTACGGCGGGCTGCTCTACGTTGACGGCGGGCGCGGGAAGCCTCTGTTCGCGCTCCGCCCCGGCGCCGCGGGCGACATCTCGCTCAAGGAAGGTCAGACCTCGAACGAGTTCATCGCCTGGTCGCAGCCGCGCGGCGGGACATACCTGCCGACGCCCGTCGCGTACGAGGGCGCCATCTACGCGCTGACCGAGACGGGCATCCTCAGCCGCTTCGACGCCAAGTCCGGGGAGATGACTTACCGGACGCGGATCGACCCGGCGGCCTCGGCCTTCACGACCTCGCCGTGGGCCTACAACGGCAAGCTCTTCTGCCTGAGCGAGGAGGGGCAGACGTTCGTGATCGCGGCGGGCGAGAAGTTCCAACTCCTGCACGTGAACGGGCTGGACGAGATGGCGCTGGCGTCGCCGGCGCTGGTCGGCGAACGCCTGCTGATCCGGACGGAGGGCCGGCTGTACTCGATCCGCCGCGGATGGTAAGCGGGCGACACGCGACTATTGCGGCGGGCGACGCGAGCGGACGCCGCAGAGGTTTCCCGAAACCTCTGCGGCGTCCGCTCGCGTCGTGAGCGTTACGGCCCGGGGCCGCCCGACCACTCGACAGTCCGCCACGCCGGGCGGGCGCGTCCGTCAGTTCCCTTTCACGGGCACGCGCAGCGTGAGCGCGCCGACCCACTGGCCGGGGTTGTTCGTCTGCTCGAAGAACTGCGGGGTGAAGTTGGTGTGGCAGAGCGCACAGCTCGTGTGGAAGCTGTTGCTGAGGGCGACGGAGCGGCGGTAGTACCAGCGGTTGCCGTGGCGCTCGACCGCGGCGTTCGGCTTGCCCTGAAGCGCGAGCGCCAGCGACTCCTGCTCGAACTCGTCGGCGGGGACGTTGTTGCCGCCGCCGAGGAGCGGTTCGAAGGAGCCGATGAGCCGGATGTCCCTGTTCGCGTCGTGGAAGACGAGCGAGATCGCCTGCTTGCCCTGCTCCACGTTCTCGGGCGTCGTCTCGCCGAACTCCTGGAGCAGCGCGGCGAAGACCTCCTTCTGGAGGAGGTCGGCCGTCTGCTCGGCGAACTCCTTCTGCTGGTCGGTGGGCGGGTCGTTGTTGACGCGCCCGAAGGCGACGAGCGCGGCGACGGCGATCAGGACGACCAGCGCGGCGGTGCGCTTGATTTTTTGATGGCGCATAAACTTTCTCCTTTTCGTACGAGGTCGTTTCCCCTTGTCCGGTGGGTGTGCGGACGGCGGTGGTGCCGTCCTCGGGGGCGCCGGCGGAATCCAGACGCCTCAATGCGTAACGCGTACTTCCGCGGAGAGGGGGATCAAATCCGGTGTGAACATTTCATAAATCTGGACGTTATTAGTGAAGATCGGCAGTACCCGCCGGAAGTAATTCAGTAGGAAAAGAGGATTTATGAGACGCGAAAGAACCCTCCCACGCTTCGCACTGCTCTGCGTGTGCCTGCTCGCCTTGAGCGGCGCCGCGCGCGCGCAAGACCCGCTCCCGAAGTTCGAGGAGTACGCGCAGGCGGTCGCCAGGGTTGACCGCTTCAGCGGCGCGATCCTCGTCGCGCGCGACGGCAAGGTTTTATTGAGCAAAGGCTACGGCATGGCGGACGTTGAGAACGACGTGCCGAACACGCCCGAGACCAGGTTCCGCCTCGGCTCGCTCACCAAGCAGTTCACGGCCGCCGCGATTCTGCTCTTGCAGGAGCGCGGCAAGCTCTCCGTGCAGGACTCGGTCTGCAAGTACGTCGCGCCGTGCCCCGAAGCGTGGCAGCCCGTCACCATCCACCACCTGCTCTCGCACACGGGCGGCGTGCCGAACTTCACCAACTTCAACGCCTTCCCCGACTACGCCCGGACGAAGCGCGAGCCGACGACGGTCGAGGCCCTCATCGGACGCTTCCGCGACCGCCCGCTCGACTTCAAGCCCGGCGAGAACTGGACGTACAGCAACTCCGGCTACGTCCTGCTCGGCCACGTCGTCGAGAAGGTCTCCGGCAAGTCTTACGAGAGCTTTTTGCGCGAGAACATCTTCGAGCCGCTGAAGATGACGAGCACCGGCTACGACCGCGCGGACGCCATCGTCAAGCGGCGCGCGCGCGGCTACGCGCCCGGCCCCGACGGGGGCATCGTCAACGCCTCCTACATCGACATGAGCATCCCCTTCTCGGCGGGCGGGCTCTACTCGACGGTCGGCGACCTCCACCTCTGGGATCAGGCGCTCTACGGCGAGAAGCTTTTGAAGAAGTCTTCGCTCGACGCCATGTTCACCGCCGTGCGCAACGAGTACGGCTACGGCTTCGGCGTCAACAAACTCTTCAACCGCCGGCTCGTCGCGCACGGCGGCGGCATCGAGGGCTTCTCGACCACCATCAACCGCTTCCCCGACGACCGCGTGACCGTCATCGTGCTGAGCAACTACGAGGCCGCGCGCGCGCGCCAGGTCGCGCGCGACCTCGCCGCCGTCGCCTTCGGCGAGAAGTACGAGCTGCCGGTCGAGCGCGTCGTCGTCAAAGTCGATCCGAAGATTTTCGACGCCTACGTCGGCGAGTACGAGATGGAGCCCGGCTTCGTCCTCACCATCACGCGCGAGGGCGACCGCCTGATGATGCAGGCCACGGGGCAGGGTAAGGCCGAAGCCTTCCCCGCCTCCGAGACCAACTTCTTCTTCAAGGTCGTCCGCGCCGACATCACCTTCTTCAAAGATGCCGCGGGGCTCGTCACGCACCTCGTCCTTAACCAGAACGGGCGGCAGACGAACGCGAAGAAGATCAAGTAGTCGAGGTTAAAGCCATTGGCAGTTGGGTGTGAGTGAGCAGGAGTTAACCGCCGCAGACACGGAGGCACGGCTTAAAGACATAATGTTTCAAGCCGTGCCTCCGTGTCTGCGGTGGTTAATTGTTTCCGTACTCACTCCGGTGAATGAGGAGTTCCGCCCCGCCGGTTAACCGTTGTCTCCCCCCCCGCGGCGAGAGCTTGGGTGAGCCACCCCGTCACGTCCCTCAAACTCTCCGCGCTCACCTCGTGCGCCATCGGGTACTCGCGGTAGGTGAGCGCGACCGGCAGCGCCGCCAGGTACTCTCGCGCCGCACGCCCCTGCTCGACCGGAATCATCGGGTCGTAGAGGCCGTGCGTGAGCAAGACCGGCTTACCCGTTAAAGCCTCGCGGTCGGGCTCCCGCTCCAGCACCTGCGACGGCAGCCGCCCGCTCATCCCCACCACGCCCGCCAACTTCTCCGGGCTGGTGAGCAGCAACGCGAGGCTCATCATCGCGCCCTGGCTGAAGCCCGCGAGGTAGACGCGGCGGGCGTCGGCGCCGTACATCTCGACCAGCCCGTCGATGAAGCCCGGGAGCATCCCGAGGCTCCGCTTCGCCTGCTCGACGTCGGCCACCATTCCGCGCGGCGTGAAGTCGATGCGGAACCAGCCGTAGCCGCCGTAATCGAGCGCGACGGGCGCGCGGGCGCTTACGATCAGGAACCTTTGGTCGAGGTAAGGGGCGAGGGCGAAGAGGTCTTCCTCGTTGCTGCCCACCCCGTGCAGGAGTACGAGAAGAGGGGGAGGCGTGCTCCCCGCGTCCGCGGGCTCTCGGACTAAATGCTCTAATGCGAGCTTACTTTCATTCACTGCTGGCGGAGCCTCCTCCCGTCTCAACGGTTCTGTCGCAAACACCGGCACGCGGTTATAATCCGCCTGCCGGATTCACCCGGCGAGTCTTACCGAGTCAGTTTATTATGTGGCTTGAAATTATCAAGTGACGAGGTCTCCCGTGCGTGCGGCGTTCGACGGGCGGACGGGCTCGCCACCGAATCTTTTGTGTGCAGGATAGTCTGCGAGAGGTTCGTTATGTCTGAACGCGATTCCGTGAAGCGGCTCATCAATTACATCCTCGCGCTGACGTTCGCCGTCGCGCCGGCGTTTGTGCTAACCGCCCGGCCTGTGACCGCCCAGCCCGCGCCGGCCCCGTCGCGCGCCGACATTCTGCGCGGGGCGTACGGGCCTTACCGCGCCAACAACGACCTCCTCTACTACCACCTGGACGTGCGCGTCGAGCCGCAGAAGAAGTTCCTGAGCGGGAAGAACACCATCCGCTTCAAGATGCTGAACGACGACGCACGCATCCAACTCGACCTGAACCCCGCGCTCAACATAGACAAGATTCTTTTCGGAGCGACGCAGCTCGAATACGAGCGCGAAGCGGGCGCCGTCTTCGTGAACTTCCCGCGGACCCTCAAGGCCGGGCGCGTCTACTCGATTGACTTCCACTACTCGGGCAACCCCGCCGAGTCGGGCCGGTTCGGCGGCATCACTTTCAAGCAAGACCCTGCGGGCCGCGACTGGGTTAATACTTCGTGCCAGGACGTGGGGGCGAGCGTCTGGTGGCCGAACAAGGATCAGTGGCGCGACGAGGTCGAGGAGATGCGGATCAGCGTGGCGGTGCCGAACGGGCTGGTCGATGTCTCCAACGGGAAGTTCGTCGGCAAGACCGACCTCGGCGACGGCTACACGCGCTGGGACTGGCACGTCCAGTACCCCATCAACAACTACAACGTCTCGCTCAACATTGGGACTTACGCGCACTTCGCCGACCGCATGGGCGACCTGCCGCTCGACTTCTACGTGCTGCCCGAAAACCTTGAGAGGGCCAGGCAGCAGTTCGCGCAGTCGCGCGGGCTGATGGAGGCGTTCCGGCACTACTTCGGCGAGTACCCTTTCAAGAAGGACGGCTACAAGCTGATTGAGGTGCCGTACGCCGGCATGGAGCACCAGAGCGCCGTCACCTACGGCAACCGCTTCGCCAACGGCTACCTCGAACGAGACTGGACGGGCGTCGGCGTCAGCCTGAAGTTCGACTTCATCATCATCCACGAGAGCGCGCACGAGTGGTTCGGCAACAGCGTCACGGCCTCCGACCGCTCGGACATGTGGATTCACGAAGGCTGGACGACCTACCTCGAGTGCCTGTACGTCGAATACATGTACGGCCGCGACGACTACCTGAAGTACACGAACGGCTACAAATCGAAGGTCACGAACCAGCGGCCCATCGTCGCGCCGCGCGGCGTCAACGCCACCCCGCCGGCCGACCAGTACTTCAAAGGCGCGCTCTTCCTCCACACGCTCCGCAGCGTCGTGGACGACGAGAAGCTCTGGCGGTCGCTGCTCCGCGACTTCTACCGGACTTTCAAGTACCGCAACATCATGACCGAGGACGTGGTGGAATTCTTCAACCGGAGGACGGGCAGGAACCTGACGCCCGTCTTCAACCAGTACCTCCGCCGCGCCGCGCTCCCCGCACTGGAGCTGAAGTTCGACGAGGCGAAGGGCGAAGTCTCTTACCGCTGGAAGGCCGACGAGCCGGGCTTCCGTATGCCGGTGCGCGTCGGCGGGCGAGGCGGCTGGCAGCTCATCAGACCCACGGCCGAATGGCAGACCATGAAGACGCTACTCCGGCAGGAAGATTTTACGGTGGCGACCGAACTCTACTACGTGGACGTCATCAAGTCGTAGCTGATCGCCTTTCCGAGTTGTCCGCGTGAACGCCCCGACCACCCCGGTTGGCGCGAGGGCGGAACACATCGATGGGAGACGAAGGACGCGACCGCCGCGTGGCAGTTCAGGTCAGAGCCGCCGGCGGGAGCGGGTGGGTCGGGCTCACGTGTCGAGGGCCGACAGAGTCAGACGCGCCCACCCGCAACCGCGGGCGGTTCTGACCGCTCCGGCGTCGCGCCGCATCATCGCTGACCGTGAAGATTCACGCGTCCCACTCACTCGAACTCGGCGAGCTCCGCCCAACGTTCGAGGTCGCTCGCGAGCTGCCCCGTTAACTGCTCGCGCTCCTCGTAGAGCCGGTGGACGACTCCGGCGTCACTCGCGTTGGCGGACAGCTCCGCCTCTATCTCGGCCACGCGCCCCTCGGCCGACTGGACGCGCGCTTCGGTCGCCTCCAGCTCTTTCCGCTCTTTGAACGTGAGCTTGCGTTTGGCGGGCGGCGGCGCGTTGCTCTGCCGTGTCGGTGGCCGCGCCGCCGGCGCCTGCTCGGCCGCGTCGTCGCCGCCCACATCTCCCCGGCGCGCTTCGAGGAATGCGGAATAGTTCCCCGGATACTCGCGCACGCGGCCCCCCTCCTCGAAGCGGAAGATGTGCTCCACCGTGCGGTCGAGGAAGTAACGGTCGTGGCTGACGACGATCAGGTTGCCGGGGAAGCCGTCGAGGTAGTCTTCCAGCGTGATGAGCGTCGGTATGTCGAGGTCGTTCGTCGGCTCGTCGAGCAGCAGGACGTTCGGCGCCCCCATCAGCACGCGCAGGAGGTAGAGCCGCCGGCGCTCGCCGCCCGAGAGTTTCGCTATCGGCGCGTACTGCATCGCGCCGGTGAACAGGAATCTTTCGAGCATCTGCCCCGCGGTGATGAACGCGCCGTCGGCGGTCTCGACCCGCTCGGCGACCGCGCGGACGTAATCTATCACCCGCTCCTGTTCGTCGAGGGCGCGGCTCTCCTGGTCGTAGTAACCGAGGCGGACGGTCTGCCCCACTTCGAGCGAGCCCGCGTCCGGCGCGACCCGGCCCGCGATGATTTCGAGCAGCGTCGTCTTGCCCGCGCCGTTCGGCCCGATGACGCCGACGCGCTCGCCCGGACTGAGGGTGCGACTGAACCCGCCGATCAGCACACGCCCGTCGTACGACTTCCTGATGTCGCGCAGCTCAAGCACCTTCTTCCCCAGACGGGTCGAGCCGACCGACATGTCGAGCGCGGCCCGCGCGGCCTCTTTGGGCTGTGCGATCAGACTCTCGGCGCGCTCCACGCGCGACTTCGACTTCCGCGTGCGGGCCTTCGCGCCGCGCCGCAGCCACGCCAGCTCGCGGCGAATCAGCATCTCCCGCTTCTGACCCTCGACGGCGCGCGCGCTCTCCTGCTCCTCCTTCTTCTCAATGTAGTACGCGTAGTTCCCGTCGAACGTCTGCACCGCGCCGTTTTCGACTTCGAGGATGCGCGTCGTCACGCGGTCGAGGAAGTAACGGTCGTGCGTGACGAGCAGGAGCGCGCCGCCGTAGCCGTTCAGATAGTCTTCGAGCCAGGAGATGGTCTCGGCGTCGAGGTGGTTGGTCGGCTCGTCGAGGATGAGGAGGCCCGGGCGCTCGATCAGCGCGTGCGCGAGCGCGACGCGTTTCCGCTGCCCGCCGGAGAGCTCGCCCATCCGGGCGTTCGTGTCGGTGATGCCCAGCCGGCCGAGAACCGTCCGGGCGTTCGTCTCCAGCTCCCACGCGCCGGAAGCCTCCAGCCGGCGACCCAGCTCCGACACACGGTCCAGGGCGCGCTGCTCGTCGCCGCCTCTGGCCGCGAGTTCGCCGCAGGCGCGCTCGTACTCCAACAGCAGCTTCATCTTGGCGTCGCTCGCGGCGAAGACGGCTTCAAGGACGGTCGCTTCCGGCGCGAACGGCGGGTTCTGCGGCAGGTATCCGACGGTGACGCCGTCGGCGAAAGTTATGCGCCCGGCGTCCGCCGTCTCTTCGCCGGCGACGAGGCGGAGGAAGGTGGTCTTGCCGGAACCGTTAACGCCGACCACGCCCACGCGATCCTGGCTGTCGAGGCCGAGGCTGACGTTCTCCAGAATTGGACGCAGGCCGTAATCTTTACTGACCGCTTCGACGGATAGAATGTGCATTAAAATGTTGGCTGCGGGCCGCGGCCTCGATCCACGCTGCTACTCCGCCCACATAAAAAATGGTTTCAGTTAATAGTATCAGTCAACCCGCGGCCGCGCCCTTCAACGCGGCTGTGTTCCCTGAGACGTGATTCGGTTGATGGCTTCCGCGACGGCGAGCTTCACGACCGTCGCCGGGTCTTTCTGTAGCTCATACAGCGCGGGCAGGGCCACCCTCGCGTCGCCGCCCAGCTTACCCAAAGTCGTGGCGGCGCCCGCGCGAACCAGCGGCTCTTCGTCCTGCAACAGCAAGACCAGGGCGGGGACTGCCGCCCGGGCCTCGCCCCCGATGTTGCCCAACCCCTTCGCGGCGCTAAGGCGTACGAACCTGTCTCGGTCTTTCAAAGCCTCGGTCAACGCCGCCGCCGCCGACTTCGCCCCGGGCCCCATCTCGGCCAGCGCATCGGCGCCGTACCTGCGGACGTGCTCGCTGGCGTCCCTCAACGCGCCCGTCCACAACGGCACGGCCTCCCCGGGCTCTAACCCGATGCGCTTGAGCGCCTGGGCCGCGTTCATCCGCACGACGAACTCCTGATCCTTCATCGACTCCGACAGGGCCGGCACCGCGCCCCGGGACTCCGGCCCTATTCTGCCGAGGGCCTCTGCCGCGGTTTTGCGCGCGGACGCGCTCGCGTCCTTCAACAACAGAATCAACGCGGGAACGGCCGCCTTCGCGTCGGCGCCGAAACGACCGAGCGCCTCGGCCGCGTCCCTGCGTACCCCTTCGTTCTGATCCTTCAGCAACTCGGTCAACGCCGGCGCGGAAGCCTTCGCACTCCCCCCGATCCTCCCCAGCGCGCGCGCCGCGCCGGCCCGCCCCCAGGGGCTTTCGTCTTTCAGCAGCCCGTTCAGCGCGGGGACGGCCGGTTCGGCCTCGGCGCCGACCTGCCCCAACGCGAAGGCGGCGTTGCTGCGTACAAGGCTGTTGCCGTCTCTCAGCGCCTCGGTGAGGGCGGGGACGGCCGACCTCGCCTCCGGCCCCATCCGGCCGAGGGCCTCGGCCACGGCCTTACGCACGTCGTCGTCGGGGTCTTTGAGCGCCGCCGCCAGTGCGGGCACCGCGGCCTTAGCCGCCGCGCCCCTGTTCCTTATCTCCTCGGCGGCGGCGAGGCGCTCGCGCCTGTCCCCTTCCCGCAGGCGCCGGACGAGGGACTGCGTCTGCTCATCACTGCCGCCCTGCGCGAATGCGACGTGGTTGAGACAGAACGCGACAAGGAGACCCACGCCGATCAGACGTGACAACGGACGTATAGACATAGGTGACTATCCCCTCTCACCGGCACCATCCACACTTCACGGTTGAACCTCTCGCAGATGTTGCCAAATCGGCCACCGCCAGGCAAGAACCGTAGTTCGAGCCGACCTGGTGGGAGGGAAACAGAAGGGCCGGCGAAGTTCGGCGCGGGACTGTGCGGGGTGGACGCGTCGGCCCGTCATTTTCAGAGCTGCCAGATGACTTTGCCGGCTCCGTCGATCAACTGCTTCTTGCCGTCGGCCGCCGTAACCCGGGCGAGGCCGCCCGCGAATGGTTCCGCCTCTCTGAACTGCGGCGCGATGGCGAACCTCCCCGCGCGGTCGATGTATCCCCACACGTACCGGCCGTCGCTGCCTATTACCTTGACGGCCGCCACCCCTTCCGAGAACCCGCTCGTCTCGCGGAACAGCGGCTCGATGACGACCTTGCCCGTCTTGTCTATGAAGCCGAGTTTGTTAAAGGACAGGACGGGCGCGAGCCCTTCGGAGAACGGCGCGAGTTGTAGCCTGCGGATGGAGTAGAGCGAGCGCTGGTGTGCGGTGCGCTGCTGCCAGAAAGGTATCTCAAAGGCCACCCGACCGTCGCGCTTGAGGTAGACGCCGCGCGGCGGGTCGCCTTGAACGACCGCCAGCAGGCCTTCGGAGAAGAAGTCGTCCGAGTGCTCGTACTCCACCTTGAAGCGGAATCCACCCGCACGGTCGATAAAGCCCGTGGCGGTCTGGCCCATCACCTTGGCGAGGCCGTCAACGAAGTCGCCGGGCTGGTAGACGAACTGCGGCTCGATGACTACTTTTCCGGTCTTGTCGATAAAACCGTAGAGCCACTTGTCCTTCCGGAGCACGGACACCCACGCGAGCCCTTCGGAGAAATGTCCGGAGTCGTGGAACTGCGGGGGGATGACCACGCGCCCGGCCTTGTCCATGTAGCCGTACCTTCTCTCCTGCCCCGAAGGCGTCTGAAACCGCGCGAGGCCGTCGTGGAAGATGAACTGGTGATCGTTCACCTCGGGAAGCCCGGTGAATCTGCCGCTCGCGTCAACGATGCCGTCCCTTCTCCGCTCGCCCTCCCAGAACCAGGCGTACGCGACCCCTTCGGAGAACCGACCGGCGCCCTGGTACCGCGGCGGGATGCGGAAACGCCCCGCGCGGTCGATGAAGCCCCACTTGCCCTCGGCGTCCCTGACGGGGTGCAGCCCCGCGTGGTTCCTGACGCGCCTCTCCAGCGCCGCGCAAGGTATGACGAGGGCGAGGAGCCAGAGGAGAAAGAGAGCCCTTGTGAGCCTCATCCGCTAATTCTCCCAACCCTCTTCGAGCGCCGCGCCGCCGTCCTTCCGCTCGTCCGCGACGAACGTCCCGGCCTTGTCAACGAAGCCGTGCCTGCCGACGAAACGGGGGCCGCAGCAGACGCATCTTCCGGCGTAGCGTGTCTGGCCGACGGAGACGCGCGCGCGCCCGTTCTCGAACTTTGCGGCGCGCGCGAACTGCGGCTTGATGACGAACACGCCCGCCCGGTCTACGTAGCCGTAGTTGGCCGGCGGGCCGCACAGGGAGCCTTCGCCCGCCTCCCCCACGCCGGAGGGGTTCGCAGCCGCCAACCCCTCCGCGAAGTCCCCCGCGTCGAGGAACTGCGTGGGGATGATTTCGCGCCCGCCCCTGTCCACGAAGCCCCACCTGAGGTTGCGCGCTCTGCGCCCGGACACGGCTCTCTCCGGCTGCCCCGCGTCCAACACGGCCGCCGCCGCCAGCCCCTCCGAGAAATCGCGCAGGACGGCGTAACGGAGTTCGACGAGCACGCCCCCGCGCTCGTCGATGTAGCCCCACTTGAGGTTGGGACTCGCCCCCACCTCGGGCAACTGCTCGTCCACGACCCCGACGCGCGCGATGCCGCCCGCGAACGGGAGCGCCGCGTCGAACCGCGCGTCGATGACGACCCTGCCGCCCGGGTCGGCGTAGCCCCACCTGCCGTTCACGTAAACCGGGTTGAGTCGAGTCCCCTTCGGAGCCTCCTGCGCGAAGGCGTGGAGGTGAAGCGCCAGAATGAAAAGGCACACGAGTTTGGTTTTCATCATCCCAATGAACGCGCGAACGGCAAAAACTTTTAGGATTTTTTGACCGGCCGAATATGACAGGGGTTGTGTAATGACCGTCATCAGCCGCGAGGCAAATCCCTCACCGCGCGCGAAATGTGTTATAGAATTAGCCGCCGTACTTGAGCCGAAGCGTTCGCGAATAACTATATCTAAATGATAGCCATGTCGTCTTCGTCCGCCCGCGGCGCCGCCGCTTCCACCTTCGTTTGCGAACGCGCCGCGCGCGCGCGTCCATCCTCGCGGGTCATCGCTCTCGCATCGTTACTGCTCGCCGCGGTTGTGACGACGCCGGCCCGCGTGGCGGAGTCGAACGCCGGTGCGGCCGGGGGCGCGACGGCGCACGCCTCCGCGTCACCGGTTCGGGTCGGCATCGAGACTTTCCTCGCCGACGTGCCGCGCGCCCTCCGCGGGAAGCGGGTCGGCCTCATCACCAACCACACCGGCATCGACCGTTCGAGGAATTCAGACATCGACCTCATCGCGAAGCACAAAGACCTGAAGCTGGTCGCCCTGCTGGCCCCGGAGCACGGCATCCGGGGCACGGCCGAGGCGGGTGAGCAGGTCTTAGACGAGACCGACCCCAGGACGGGCGTCCCCATCTACTCCCTCTACATGTCCGAAGACCGCGGCCCCACGCCGGAGATGCTGAAGGAGGTGGACGTACTGGTCTACGACCTCCAGGAGGTCGGCGGTCGCACCTGGACTTACGTCTCCACCATGGCGCTGTCGATGCAGGCCGCCGCCCGGAAGGGTATCCCGTTCGTCGTCCTCGACCGCCCCAACCCCATCGGGGGTGAGATCGTCGAAGGCGCCCTGCTCGACCCCAGGTTCAAGTCGTTCGTCGGGATGTACCCCATCCCGGCGCGCCACGGGCTGACGGTCGGCGAGTTGGCCACCCTCTTCAACCGGAAGCACGGCATCGGCGCCGACCTCATCGTCGCGCGCGTCGAGAACTGGCGTCGCTCGCAGTGGTTCGACGAGACGGGGCTGCCCTGGGTGAACCCCTCTCCCAACCTCCGCTCGCTGGCCGCGCTGACGAGCTACCCGGGCACGGTCTACTTCGAGGGCACAACCCTGACCGAGGGCCGCGGCACAGACCGGCCGTTCGAGCAGATCGGCGCCCCGTGGCTCGACGCCGGCGGGGTCGCCCGGGTGATGAACGAGCGGCGGCTCCCGGGCGTCCGGTTCGAAGCCATCACGATGACGGTGGCGCCGACGGCCGCCAAGCACAAGGGGCAGACTATCCCGGCCATCCGCTTCGCCGTCACCGACCGGCGCGCGTACCGCCCGGTGCGCACGTCGCTGCTGCTCATCGACGAGATACGCAGGCGGCACCCGCGCGACTTCGCCTGGACGGCGACCATCGACCGCCTCACGGGGTCGGACAAGGTGAGGCTCGCCGTCGAGGGCGGCCAACTCCCTCAACTCCTTGAGGAGTGGGATCGAGAAGCCGCAAAATTCCGCGAGAGCAGCAAACCCTTCATGCTCTACCGTTGAGCCGTCCGAATTATTCTTTAGAAGACTCTGCAAGACATGAGGTGACCGTTCACGCGCGGGTGTTCGCACGCGTTGGAGTGGATGTCCGGCCCGCGTCGTCGGCCGGGACTGCTGGGGTGACCCGCGCGGCGGGGCTCATTGGGTGTCGGGCGGCGTGGACTCGGGAGACTCCGCGCCGGAGTCGGCTAAGTCCTTCGCCACCGCGTAGACGACGCTTTTGAGCGCGCGCAGGGCCCCGCCGCGGCTGACGGCGCGCGCTTCGAGCGAGGGGAACTCTTTGACCCGCGCGATGAAAGTCCGCTCCTCCTCGGACCAGGCCACCTCGTACGTGTAGTGTGCTGCGCTCAATAGTTGCCGCCTTTCCTCTCGCCGCCGCCGCGCTGCTCCTTCTTCGCCTGCCGGCATTCCTTACAACGCTTGGGAGGGTTGGTGAAGCCCTTCTCGTGGAAGAACTCCTGCTCGCCCGCCGTCCAGGTGAAGTCCCGGTTGCAGTCGGCGCACGTCAATTGCCGGTCGTTAAATTCGCTCATCTGTCACCGCCTTTCGTCTGCAAGGTTGATTGCCTGCGCGGGCGCGTAAACCCTCCGCCCGCACCGTTGTCCTCATGCTACCCCGTGCCGGAAGGAATCGTGAACCGGAACGTCGAGCCGCGGCCGAGTTCGCTCTCGACCGAGACCCGGCCCCCGTGCGCCTCGACGAACTGCCTGACGATGGCGAGGCCGAGCCCCATGCCGCCCTTATCGACCGGGTCGGTCTCAAGTTTGTCGAACACCTTCTCCTGCCGCTCCGCCGGAATCCCCGCGCCGTTGTCGCTGACCCAGCATTCGACGGCCGGCCCCTCGCCCGCCCTCGCCCCTACCATAACAACCCCGCCCGGGGTGTAATCAATGGCGTTGGAGATGAGGTTCTGGAAGATAAGCGACACCATGCCCGCGTCGGCGAGCGCCGTCAGCCCTTCGGGGATTTCGTTCCTCAGGCTCAGGTTCGCGGCGTCGGCCAGCGGGCGCAGGTCTTCGACGAGCGCTTCGACCAGCGCCCGCAGGTTTACCCGCTGCCGCTCCACCTTCTCATTCACCTGCGTCCTCAGATTGGCCTCTTCCTGCACCACTTTGACGACGAGTGAGTTTAGGCGTGTGACGTTACGGTGCATCGTCTCAAGTAACATGGAGATGCGCTCGCCCCTCTCCACTTCGGGGAGCGTACCTGCCAGAAGCCTGGCCGCCATCGCGATGGCCGCGAGCGGAGACCTCAGGTCGTGGGCGACGAAGGTCAAGTGCTCCTCGCGCCGCTGCTGTATCTCCAGAGCTTTCTGCGCGGCGTAGGTCTTCACCGCCAGGCCGATGGACACGTCGATGACGCGGTTGATGGTGCGGTTGACCGCCCCGCGGAGTCTCAGGTCGTGCCTTTCGATGAGGCCCTGGACGACGCCGCGCAGGGCGTTGTACTCTCCCACGACCTCCTCGACATCGAACCCGAGCCGGAGCCGATCCAGCCCGTGGGTCACGGAATTCTCTTTCAGCCCCTCGATCATAGACCCTTCGGCGCACGCCTCAAGCTCACAGGCCAACTCCTCCAGCAGGTCGGGGATGTGATCGTTGAGGGTCGGCTCGTCCAGTTTACGCGCCACGGAAAGCTGCCGCACCTCGTGCCGCCATTCGGCGAGTAAGGTGTCGCGCTCTCGTCTGATGAGCGTCGCGAGTTCGTAGAGATTTTCCGTGGACAAAATGCTACTCCGCTAAGCGTCAGACCGGGTGTGCACAGAGCAGGAATCGTGCGCCGTTCAAAGGCTCGCCCCTCCGGCGGCCTTCATTCGACCTTATCGCCTCGCCGGATGATAGAGAGGGATGGAGGGGTTTTCCGACCAACTTCCCCATTAAACGGGAGACTTTCATTATACAAGGTAACGCCCGATTGTACGTCTGTAAGGCCGGGACACGGGGATTAAATGTTCCGCGGGACGCTGCCGGCGCGAGCCCTCCGCCCCGTCGAGGTTGGATGACCGGGGGCAGGCCCGACCTCGAACCTGCCTTTTCGTCCGTCCCCCGCGCGCCTCTGCGGAGGAGGAATGTGTGAGCGCTCGGGTCTAAGGTTATAGGGCTCCGGCGGTAAAATAGGAACATCCCCCCGGAAAGGACTAACCTCGGGCGGGCGCCTTCTTTCGTCCACAGGAGGAACGTATACAGCGACATGACTCCACACCTCAATCTGCAAGAGTGGTTCGGACAGATAGACATTTACCTCTTCGACCAGTTCCTGAAGGGCCGTTTCAATCCCCGGATGCGTGTGCTCGACGCCGGTTGCGGGGGGGGCCGCAACCTCGTCTATTTTCTGCGGTGCGGGTACGACGTGTGCGGCGTTGACCTCTCACCCGACGCCATCGCCCACGTCCGCGCGCTGGCCGCCGGGCTCGCCCCACATCTGCCGGCGGATAACTTCCGGGCGGAGGCCGTCGAGGGGATGTCGTTCGCCGACGCCGACTTCGACGTGGTGATTAGCAGTGCCGTCCTGCACTTCGCGCGGGACGAGGAGCACTGGCAGCGTATGTTGAGGGAGATGTGGAGGGTGCTGAAGCCGGGCGGAATCTTCTTCGCCCGCCTGGCCTCCAGCGTGGGCGTAGAGGGACAGATAACGCGGCTGGAAGAAAGGCGATTTCATCTGCCCGACGGCAGCGACCGCTTCCTCGTAGACGACCCGATGTTGCTGGCCGCCGCGGATTCACTGGGCGGCGAATTGATCGAGCCGCTCAAGACCGTGGTCGTGCGAAACACGCGTTCGATGTCTACCTGGTGCCTGCGGAAACCATAGCCGCCGCGGCCATCAACGAATCAATATAACTTTCGCCGGGAGATCAGCGTGGCGGCTGCCCCATCGCCGCACGGTATCTGACGTACAGTTCCGAAAGGCGATCCGCCGCCGCGGGGTCGCTGCGGGCGAGCAGCGTGATGAGTTCGTCGCGCTCGGCGAGTAGCGGCGTGACGCCCTGTCGTTGCGCCGCGGTCAAGTCCGAAGCATCGCCCTTGTCGATCTCCGCGCGGACGGACGTGAAGAACTGACTCGCGGCCTGACGCGCCGGCTCGTACTCGCCGCGGCGCGCGTCGATTGCCGCCGACGCCAGGTCATGCTGCACCCTGACAAGGAACAGTTGGTGCTCCGCGGCGGCAAGACTGCCGGCGCTTTGACGAGCCTTGAGCCACATCGGCACCAGGCCGAGCAGGAAGACGACGAGCAGCACGGCCCCATAGATGATGAAGCGCCGCACTAAGGGAGTTGACTTGACCGCCTCGGGTTGTACTTCTTCACTCATAATGTCTCACCTGGTTGACGCCTGTGAAAGAGTTGATCGCGTTGTTACGGTGCGCAGCTCGGCCCGGCCGACCGTTGATGCCCGCGTGCGGCGGCGCGCGAGAAATCTCCGCCTCCATAGCGGGTTCCGGGCTGGAGGTCTACTCCTCATCACCTCATAATGCGCGCCGCCGTCGCGCGCGTCTACCTGTCGCGGCGCCAGGGCTTCTCGAAGCGGAGCAGGTTCGCGCTAGTCCGGGTGGGGTTGAGGAGCATCCGCACGACGATGCGGACGAAGCGGTTGTCAGTCCTCCGCTCTATCCCGCGCACCACGAAGCGGTCGAGCGCGTCTTCGGCGACGAGCCACGCCGTGCCGCCGACCGGGGTGACGACGATGTCCACCCAGGTCTGCTTGCCGTGCAGGCCGACGTTGCCGATGGAAGCCTGGCTGGCGGGGCCGATCTCGAACTGCGTGCTCCACGCCGCCGACCACGCGAGCGCCTTCGCGCGGCTCCGCCAGTACGCCTTCGAGCGGCCGAAGGGGACGGCCTTCCCCTTCGGGTCGTTCTGCACCCAGACGAAGCCGAGGAGCGCGCCCTGCATCGGATGCGCCACGTAGTTGGTGAAGAACTTCCCGCCGTCTCCCCACTTGCCGATGCTCGCCACCGAGCGGAAATAGTCTCTGAAGAAAGGGCCGTGCAGGTCGCGCCGCGTCTTCGGCTGCGTGAACGCGTAGCCGTGCTGAATGCTCAGGAACAGGAGTGTCTGCTCGGTGGCGGCCTTCCAGCGGAAACTCCGGTCGGGTTTTTCCGGCGCCGGCCCGGCGGCGGAATCGTCCGGCGGGGTGTTGGCGTCCGCCGCGTCCGGGGACAAAGACTGTTCCCGTTCGGGGGTGACTTTTTCTACGTCGCCGGACGAGTCTTCCGTGTGCGACGGTGTGGGCGAAGCACTCGTCACCGGGGGCGCGTCCGGCGTCTTGACCCTCCCGTGGTCGGTCGCGCCGGGCGCGGCTCGCTCCGCGCCTGTGGTCGGCGTGAAGGAGGTCGAATCCTGCCCGCGAGCGACGGCCGACGCGCAGGTGATGAGCCACAATGCGGACAGCACGGGCCAGAGACAGAAGCACCGACGGAATGCGAACGTGACCTCGTCCCGAATAAGCGTGAACGGTTTCATAGCCCTCCCCGGCTCGTCTTTGGTGTAGTTCACGCCCTCCGGCGGCCCACGGCAGTTTTACAACGCAAGCAGAGCTACGTCCCTATTCAGTTGAAGTGCTCTTACGACGTCAGGATCGCGTCCGCTGGTTCGCACACCGGTGCGAAGCCGTTAAGGGGTTTGTAACCCGGCGGGAAACTGACTGGCAGGGGAGCATCTATCTTATACACGAACCGGCCGGCCTTATCTGTGCGGTCACACACATAGGTGAACGAGTCTTCCGGTAAGTGTTGTGACGCACAGACTGCCGGGCATTGTCTGTTACACTGTAAGGGTTATATTTGTTCTTTAATTCAACACACGACATCGGGAAGAGCTTCACGACCTTGCTCCTTGTGCCGTCTGCCGCCCGTTAAGGGCGCGATAGCTTAAAGGAGATTCCCGATGCCGACCACCAAACGGGCCGCGCCGGTCGCGAACCGGCTGCTCGCCGCACTGTCTAAGAAAGAGTATCAACGGCTGCTGCCGGATTTGGAGCCCGTCCCGCTGGCGTTCGGCGACATCCTGTATGAACCCGGTGACACCATCGGCCACGTCTACTTCCCTGATAACGGAATCATCTCTTTACTATCCAAGGTCGAACGGCAGAAAGTCCTCGAAGTAGGGATCGTCGGTAACGAAGGGGTGGCGGGGCTGCCGGTCGTCCTCGGCGTGCGGGTCTCGCTCAACCGGGGGCTCGTCCAGAGCGCCGGGACGGCCATGAGGATGAAGGCCGCGGTGCTCCAGAGGGAGTTCAAGCGCGACGGCGCGCTGCAAAAACAACTGCACCGCTACCTCCACTCCTTACTGACGCAAATCTCTCAGTCGGCCGTCTGCAACCGTTTCCACACCGTTGACGCGCGGCTGGCCCGCTGGCTGCTCATGACCCACGACCGCGTCGGGTCGGATGAGTTTCAGCTCACGCAGGAGTTCCTCTCCAACATGTTAGGAGTCAGGCGCGAGGCCGTCTCCATTGCCGCCGGCGCCCTCCAGAAGCGGGAGTTCATCCACTACAGCCGCGGGCATATGAAGATTCTTAACCGGGCGGGTTTAGAAGCAACCGCCTGCCAGTGTTACCGGATCATCAAGGATGAGAGCGACCACGTATTTCACGGCTGAGGTCGAGCGGCGGGGTGAGCCCCGCCCCCGCCGCCTCTGACACCTTTTGAAACCGCAGGCCCTCCCCAGCTCAAGCGGCGTACCTGTGAAGCAGATCGTCGAGGGCGGGCATGTCAATCGGCTTGTTGAGGCATTCGAGACACCCCGCGTCTAAAGCCTGCTGCCGCCTCTCGCCCGAGCATTGGGCGGAGATGGCTACGACCGGGATGTGCCTCGTGCTCGGGGAGGAGACTATCTCCCGCGTCGCCTCGTAGCCGCTCATCACCGGCAGGTTCAAGTCCATCAGGATCAGGTTCAACCCGTCGTTCAACGCGTAATCTACCGCCTCGCGCCCGTCCACGGCCTCCACCACTTCGCAGCCCTTCATCTCCAGCATCATCTTCAGCATCTCGCGCGTATCATTATAATCTTCGACAATCATTACTCTCATGGCCTCTATTTTCCCCCTAAAGTCCACGCAAAGAATCATAGGAGGAACACGTTTCGATGGCGGTTGAACAAGGGCTAAACAGTCGCGGAATGATTTCATAACCTGCTCTTTATCCTCTTATTCTTTCGCTGCAAACGGCCACTAAAAGTAGCCCGGCCGACTGAAAGATACCGGGAGGGAGTCGGACGACATAAGTCCGACTCCCTCCCGTCGTCTTTGTTTTAGGCTCGCTAAAGAACTAACATCTTCAGCAACCCGTCCGCCGCATGCCAGGGCGGCACAATGAAAGTGAGGAATGGTTTTATGAAAAGATTTTCGATAGCGGCGCCGCTGGTCGTCGGGCTCTCGCTCTGCGCCCTGACGTGCCAGAGGGCGGCGCCACCCGGAGGCGACGCGGCGGGCGCGAACGCCGCGAACGCGAACGCCGCGAACGCTCCGGCCGGCGCGCAGGCGCAGGCCACTCCCCGGCCGCCTTCGGCGCCGCAGACGCATTTGAAGGTCGGTGACCCGGCGCCCGACTTCGCGCTCACCGACACCGAAGGGCAGACCGTCCGCTTGAGCGACTTCCGCGGGAAGCGGAACGTCGTGCTCGCCTTCTACGTGCTGGCCTTCACCGGCGGTTGAACGAAGGAGATGAAGGCGTATCAGGCTGATATCGCCAAATTCGAGCAGACGAACACGCAGGTCTTAGGCATCAGCGTTGACAGCTTCGCCGCCAACCGCCGCTTCCGTGAAGACATCGGGGCGACCTTCCCGCTCCTGAGCGACTTCAAACGGAAGACCGTCCGCGACTACGGCATCTTCGACGAGGAGGGCGGCTACGGCACGCGCGCCACCTTCACCATAGACAAGGACGGAATCATCCGCCACATCGAGCAGGGCAAGTCGGCCATCGACCCGACCGGCGCCTACCAGTCGTGCGAGGCGCTGGGCTGAGTCGGTGGATGCTGCACGAGACAAGGCGGGGCGGCTCTACCGAACGTAGAGGCCGCCCCGCTTCTTAGTCTGCATCAAATTCTCGGGCCGCGTTACTGCCGGCCCAAGATGCCGCCGAGGATGTTCCCGATGCCCGAGTTGCGCCCGCGGTTGTCGCCGTTGCCGTAACCGGCGTACTGGCGGAACCCTTCGTCGTAGCCGCGCACGAAGCCTTCGCGGAACGCCTGCGAAGAGGCTTCCTTGTAGAAGTGAGACCGCTGCGGGTTGTAGCTCTGCCCGCGCTGCGCGTCGCGCGCGCCGGTGTTCAGGCCGTTCTGGTAGCCCTGATTCAGTGCCGCCTGATCGTAGCCGCCGTTGTTGCCGTACCCGCCGTTACGCCCGTAGGTGCCGTAGCCGCCGTTGTTGCCGTAGCCGCCGTTGCGTCGCTGCTGCTGCCGCTGGCGGCGAATCGCACGGTCGCGCCGGTCGTAGTCGCCGTCGCCGTCGCGGTCGCGGCGGCGGTCGGCGCGGCGGTCGCGGCGATAACGGTCATCGCGGTCGCGGTGCTCCTGCCGGACGCGCCCATCCGGATACTGCCGGTACTGCGCCTGCGCAGTGACGCTCGTGGCCAGAACGGCCCCGGCCACCATCAGCAGCGTTATGGCCGTGCCGCCGATACGATTGATAGACATCTTCATATTTTTGCTCATCCTCCGTGGGCTGGAATAGTGCAAGCCTCATACCGCCCACCGCCCAAGACAAAAGTCCGGATAAAGTCGTGTTGAGTATGTCTGCAAGCTCATCTCACGTCACCATTACGTGCAGCCGCCGCGCATATGAGTGAAGTTCGACGCTTCAGCCCGACCGTCGGACGCCTTCGGTCACGTCTTCGACTCGTCATCTCGGGATTACTTTCCGCGCCGGCTCGCGGAGATGAAGGTGGGCGCGCAAATGATGCACCCGCGTTCGATTTTCTGAACAATATCAGTCGCCTCCGCGGGGCGTCCGGGAAATACCACAACCGCTCTTCAGTCATTCTTCAGTTAAAGGCGCAGTCACTCCTTAAACATCCCCGTCCGGCATGTCAGTTGCCACTTCGCAGGGTCGCATCATTCTGTCGAACTCTCTCCGACGGTATGTTGGCATTCGTCAGGTGCGAATGCCTTGAATAAATTTCTGTACTTGAAGGGAAGGTTCTGGGTATGAAAAAGTTTCTTCTGGCGTGCGCCCTCTGCATGTCCTTCGGTTTAGCGTCGGACGCGCTCGGGCAGCACCGCAACGACGGCGGCGAGCGTAAAGGGATCAGGCGCGGCGTCCGCTCCGGCCAACTCACACGCGGCGAGGCACGGCAGTTACGCCAACGCCGTCGGCAGATTCGGGAGGAGCGGCGCGTCTATCGCTCCGACGGCTCCTACACGCACGACGAGCGCCGCGACGTGCGCAGGGATCGGCGTGAGTTGGGACGTAACATCCGCCGCGAGCGTCGTGACGACGACCGCAGGCGCGGCAACGGCTACTACCGCCGCGGCGCGGGCTCGTCGAGCCACCCCGTCTTCGGCCACCGCAACCGCCGCGGCCGCCGCTACTAAGCCGCCTTTGGCGGGCGAGGAATGAGGACTATGCATTCAATGAAGAGGCTCAGGCTGGTCTCGGTCGTGCTGGCCGTCTTTCTCCTGCTGGGGATGTTGGCGGGCGACGCGTCGGCGCAGAGGCGTCGGCGCAACCCGCAGGCGGGTAAGGCCAAGGCCGCCAAGCGCATCGGCATCGGCACGGCGGCGGGCGCGGGCGTCGGCGCCCTCATCAACGGCAAGAAGGGCGCGCTCATCGGCGCCGGGGTGGGCGCCGGTGGCGGGACGGCCTACCACTACCACAAGAAGCGCCAGTACAGGCGCCGCCAAAGGAACCGCTAAGCAACACCCGGTAACAATGCTGAGGGCTCGCCGACGGCCATGTGGCGCCGTCGTCGAGCCCTTTCAGCTTCGAACGTCAGATGAGTTCTACCCCGGGCTTATACCATAAACTCCCAGCCCTCTTCGTCGTTGACGAACGCCTCCACGTCCGCCAGCAGACGTTCCAGGAAGGCCGGGAGGTCGGGTGCAAGGGTTTGCACCTGACCGTCCGCGTCGTCGAAGACTGCGTCGTGCACTGCGCCTTCGCCCAGGTATAGAACTTCCCCGTCGCCGTCAGCGCCGAGCGCGAAGCGCCCGCCGCCGCCGTCCGTGCCGAAGACCACAACCGCGCGCGCGTAAGGGCCGGTGAGGCGCCTCGGCTCGCCCCCCTCCAGTCCCCTGAGCACAAGTCCCGGCTCGTGGATGAAATACCCGACGTGCACATCCGGCAGCGAGACGCCGGAGCACGCGCGGTAAAAGTCCACGAGCGGCGAGCGCGGATCGAGTCCCGCCCGGGAGGCAAACTCCGCGAGCGCCGCCGGGCCGGCGGGGGGGCCGAGGACGTTCTCGTCCTGAGGGTATCCCAGGTCGATGTCCCGCAACTCTTCGAGCGCGGTCTCCATCCGCGTCCGCCACGTAAGAATGTCCATCGTCTTGCGCTTACCTCATGGCCAGAAGTGCCGGCCGAACTGCTGGTCGATCTGATTGGCGAACGCCTCAATCTCCGCGCGGGTCGCGTTCGGGTTCGCGCGCCGGAAGGCTTCCCACGCGTTCGTGATCTGCTGGTGGATGTTGTTGCCCGAGTTCGCGCGCGAGCCCTCGACCCCGCGAATGTTCCCCGGGGCGTCGAAGTCGAAGTCGTTGAAGTCCGGGTGGTTCCTGTAAGCCTGCGGGATGCGGTGGTGCGCGTCCCAGTCGCCGGGCAGACGCGGCTTGCCGTTGGCCGCCTGGTTCGCGTTATACCGCCCGCGGTAGTTGCCCGGAGCGGGCGCGGGGCGCGGGCGATTCGGCCCGCCCCTCGGGCCGCCCCTCGGCCCGCCTCGCGGCCCGCCCGGCCCGCCTCGCGGCCCGCCTCGCGGCGCGCCGCCCGGCCCGCCTCGCGGCCCGCCTCGCGGCCCGCCGCCGCCCCGCGGCCCGCCTCTCGGGCCACCCCGCGGCCCGCCTCGCGGCCCGCCCCGCGGCCCGCCTCCCCTGCCGGAGCAGAAGACCCAGTCCATGACGGTCGTGATGACCATCTCCTCGATGCTCTGGGCGAGGAACGAGGCGATGGCGATGAAGACGCAGATGATGAACCGCGCTATCACCGGCAACACCCTCGTCAGGACGCGGATGGAGATGGCGAGAACGAGTCTGGCGTAATCGCCTATCGTCGAGTACCCGCTCGGGTCGATGTTGTTGATCGGGTCGGCGTGCGCGTAGAGGTACTTGTGCAGGCTGGTGGGGTCGCCCTGAGTGCCGCTGAACTCGTCCGACGACAGGAAGCGCCCGCGCCGCTGATCGTAGTAGCGTGCGCGCAGGAAGTAAGAGCCGAGGTCGGGGTCGAACTGCTCGCCCCGGTAGAGGTAGTTGTTGGCGGTCGCGCCGGTGCGCCCGACGATGTTGCCGAAGGCGTCGTAGTCGTACGCGTCCGTGACGGCGCCCGAAGAGTTCGTCAGGTAGCGGACGCTGCCCTGCCCGTCATAGCCGTAGAAACTCGGCGTCCAGTTACCGCCGACGAGTTGGTTCTGGCTGATGAGGTCGAGGCCGTAGGTGTAGGCGCGCACGGTCTGGCCGCCGACGATCTCTTCGACGACCTGCGCGTACCCGGTCGGGCTGTCGGTATCGACGAGGTAGCGCGTCGTCACGCCGCCGGCCGTTTTGGCGACGCGGTTGCCGTCGCCGTCGTAGACGATCCGCACCGCGCCGTTGTCGGCGCTCTTGATGCGATTCTCGAAGTCGTAGGCGAAAGTCCGGCCGCCGGAGGCCCGGGTGTTGCCGTTGGCGTCGTAACTGTCCGAGGTGAGCCGGTTGTTGGCGTCGAAGGTGTCAGCGGTGGTCGGGACCCCGGCGAGCGTCGAGTTGCGGTTGAGGCGGTTGCCGACCGCGTCGAGCGTGTAGCTGACCTCGCCGTTGCGCGCGGGGTCGGAGGCGCCGGTGACCGACTCGCTGACGAGGCGGTTGATGACGTCGTAGGCGAAGGTGACCGTGCGCCCCGTGTGCTCGCTGACGGAGAGGCGCTGGCCGGTCGGCGCGTGGGTGTAGGCGTAGGAGGCGAGCGTGCCCCCGCGCGTGGCCGTCAGGTTGGTCAGACGGTTGAGGCTGTTGTAGGCGTAGTCGGAGCGCACCCCGTTCGGGAGCGTGACCGAGGTCAGGTTGCCGACCGCGTCGTAGGCGTACGTGGTGACGCCCGCGGCGAGTCGGTTATCGGTGACGGTCTCGATGCGGTTCAGGGCGTCGTAGGCGTAGTCGGCCGAGAGGCCGCCCGCGTTCGACGAGCGCACGCTGAGGACGTTGTCCGCCGAGTCGTAGGTGTAGGCGAGCGTGCCCTGCGGCGTCTGCTTCGCGCTCAGGCGGTCGCGCCCGTCGTAGGTGTAGGTGGTTACGCCGGAGGCGTCCGTCATCGTGGCGCGCTTGCCCGTCGGCGTGTAGGTGTAGGTGACGGTCGGCTCGGCGAGTGCGGCCGGGGGCACCTTCGAGGTCAGGCGGCCGAGCGAGTCGTAGTTGTAGGCGGTCTGCCGGCCCTGGAAGTCGGCGCGCGTCGCCATGTTGCCGACCTGGTCGTAGGTGTACAGCTCGGCCATGCCGAGCGGCAGCACCCGCTTGATGCGGCGGTTGAGCGCGTCGTACTGGAAGTTCGTGACGCGGTTGTTGGCGTCGGTCTGCGTGACCAGGTTGTGCGCGGCGTCGTAGGTGTAAGAGGTCGTCTGGTTGAGCGCGTTGGTGACCGAGAGCAGGTCGTTCACGCCGTCGTAGGCGAAGCGCGTCGCGCGCCCCGACTGGTCGGTCGCGGTCAGCAGGTTATTCGACCCGTCGTAGGTGCGCTTGACGGTCGTGCCGTCGGCGTAGACGGTCTCGATCAGGCGGTGACGCACGTCGTACTTGTAACGCGTCGTCACGTTGTTGGCGTCGGTGAACGCGACGCGGCGCCCCGCGGTGTCGAACTCGTACTTGGTGACGCGCCCGAGCGCGTCCGTGATCTTCGTCACCCGGTCGCTACAGCCGCAGGTCGGGTCGTACTCGTAGGTCGTCTTGTTGCCGAGCTCGTCGGTCGTCGAGGCGACGCGGTCTATGGCGTCGTAGGCGGTGACGATCTCGGCGTTGTCCGGGTGGATGGTCTTGACGAGGCGCCCCGCCAGGTCGTACTCGTAGCGCGTCGTGCGCCCCGACTGGTCGGTCGCCGAGAGCTTCAGGTCGCGGTAGTTGTAGGTGTAGGTCTCGAAGGTGTTGTCCGAGTAGTTGATGCGCGTGAGCCGGTTGGCGGCGTCGTAGACGTAGGTCGTGCGGTTGCCCGCCGCGTCCACCACCGCGGTGCGGTTGCCGTTGCCGTCGTACTCGTAGCGCGTGGTGCGGTCGAGCGCGTCCGTCTCGGCCATCTGGTGGCCGAGCGAGTCGTACTCGTAGCGCGTGACGTTGCCGCGGGGGTCGGTGACGGTGAGCAGGCGCCCCATCCCGTCGTAGGTGCGGGAGATCGTGCGGTTGAGCGGGTCGGTCTCCGTGAGCACGTTGCCGTAGGCGTCGTAGGTGTAGCTCGTCTTCTGCCCGCTGCCGTCGGCGTGCGTCAGCGGGTTGCCGGCGCTGTCGTAGGTTAAGGAGACGAGGGTGCCGAGGCCGTCGCTGATGGCGACGGGCGAAGAGGCGCCGTCGTAGGTCACGGTGCGCGTGTTGCCGAGCCCGTCAACGTCGGTCAGCGGCTGCCCGTACTGGTTGTAGGTGCCGCGGATGGTGCGCCCCTGCGGGAAGACGACCGAGGTGATGTTGCCCCTGGCGTCGTAGGTGTAGCTCGTCACCTGCCCGAGCGCGTCCGTCTCGGTCAGCTTGTTGCGGTTCGCGTCGTAGGTGAAGCTCGTCTTGTTCCCGAGCGCGTCGGTCTGCGACAGCAGGAGGCCGCTGGCGTCGGTCTGCGCGACCTCGACGCCGCCGTCGGGGTTAATCTGGCGCGTGATGCCCTGCCCCAGGTCGTACTCGTAACGCGTGGTGTTCCCGGCGGCGTCCGTCGTCGTTTCGAGCCGCCCGTCGGGGTAATAGGTCGCGGTCTGCTCGGCGTTGCCGCGCATGTCCTTGGCGCTGAGGACGAAGTGCGACGCGTCGTAGGTGTAGCTGGCGGGCGTGTCAATGCCCGGCAACTCGACCGTGGAGAGGTCGCCCGCCGCGCTGTAGTTGTAGCGGTAAGCCTTGCCCTCCGGGTCGATGATCTGCGTGATGCGCCCCTGCGCGTCGCGCACGAACGGGACGTTGAGCCCCCCGTTGCTGCTCGTGATGCCGTTCGGGCTGAAGGTCAGCACGTTGCCGTTGAGGTCTTTGATCGACAGCATCTTCCCGGCGGCCGTCATCGTGTAGACGCGGCCGTAGGGGTCTGTGTAGGCGTAGACCGACGGGTGGAAACCGGGTTCGGCCGAGAGGAAGCAGGTGACCCCGCCGCTCGTCCTGATGAGCGCGCCGCAGCCGTCGCTGGTGAGCTTGCCGTAGACGCCGGACTCCGGCGTGTAGGTCGGCTGGTAGAGGAAGCTGAAGGGGAAGCCGAAGGACTGCGGCGCGAAATTGAAGGTGATGCGCCGCCCCGTCCCGGGCTCGGTAATCGTGACGTCGTTGTCGGGGCTCACCTCCAGGCGCGGCCCCGCCATCTCCAGCGACCAGCCGTAGCCGAAGTCGCCGCTGATGTTGCGTTCGAGGCTGTCGTACTGCCGCTGGATCGTGATCGGGATGCCCGCCGCGGGCACGGTCAGGTCGGTGACGGTAAAGGTCATCCGCCCCGGCTTGTTCTCGCCCGCGACGGTGACCGTCACCTGGCTGACGAGCTCCTGCCCCGTCGAGTCGGTGGCCGTCAGGCGGATGACGTAGTTGCCGTTGGCGAGCGTCGTCGGGTCGAGCGTGGCGAGCGTCGCGCCGGGGCCGGCCTGCGCGCCCGTCCCCAGGGTCGTGACGGCGGCGGGGTTCGCGGCCGGCCAGTACTCGACCTTCCACTGCGCCAGGGTCACGCCCGCGCCGACCGTGACGGGGACGACGTTCGTGACGGTGCTGTTGTTGAGCGGGCCGCCGATCCAGCCCTGCACGGCCGGCGGCGACACCTCCGTCAGCGTCCACACCATCGAGACGGCGTTCGAGTCGATGTTGGCCGTGGCCGTGTTGCGCACGAGCGCGCGCACGGTGTCGGTGCCGGGGTTCGTGCCGGAGTAGTTGAAGGTGGCGACGCCGGAGGCGTTCGTCACCGCGCTGCCGGTCGTCGCGTTCGGGCCGGTCACCTCGAACTCGACGCCGTAGTTGGCGAGCGGATTACCGGCCGAGTTCTTCAGCGTGGCGCTGAGCGGCTGCATCGTGCCGGTCACGTAGGGCCCGGCGTTGCCCGGGGTGAGCGCGAGGGTTGCGCCGACGAGAGCCGGGGATGGGTTGACGGTGATGACCACGTCGTCCGTCCCGACGCGGTGCGAGTCGTTACTGGTGAGGCGCAGCGTGTAGGTTCCCGGCACGGGGAAGACCGCGCGCGTGACCGGCGAGTTGAGCTCGTTGAAGGTGACGCTGCCGGGGCCGCTCAACTGGCTCCAGAAGGTTGACACGGTACCGCCGGCCGGCAGCCCGTCGTCGCTCATCGTACCGTTGAGCGTCGCGGTGTCCGGCAGGGTGATGGTCTGGTCGGCCCCGGCGTTGATGATGGGGGCCATGTTGGCCGGCAGCGCCGTCACGGTCACTTCGTCGCTGGCGGAGTGCTCGCCGTCGCTGGCGGTCAGGCGCAGGACGTACTCGCCCGGGAGCGAGAAGGTGGCGTCCGTCACCGTCGAGTTCGGGCGGTTGAAGGCGACCGCGCCGGGGCCGCTCACCTTGCTCCAGGAGATGGCGAAGGCGTTGCCGCGCGGGAAGCCGTCGTCGCAGGCCGTGCCGCTGAGCTTGGCCGCGTCGGGCAGCGTCGTCGTCTGATCCGAACCGGCGAAGGCCGTGGGCGCGGCGTTCTCGGGCGTGGGCAGCGTGTAGCCGGCCGTCCCGACCGAGAGGTCGTAGAGCACCGGGCTCTCGCCGCTCGCAGCGCGCTTGAAGGCGACGCTGACCCTGAGGTAGCGGCCGTTGGCGACGACGGGGTCGGCCCCGTTCGTCACGGCCACGGCCGGCCCGAACGTCGTGCCGTTCTCGCTGCTGGCGACCGAGACGTTCAACTGCGCGTCGCCGCAGACCTGCGCCGACCAGCCGATGCGCCCCCACTCGGCGCCCGCCACCTTACTGTCGAAGGTGGTAGACCACGTCCCGCTGAGCGGCGCGGCCGTCAGCGTGCTGCCGGTCATGTCGCTGTAGTTGTACGGGTTGCCTCCCAGGTCGCGCGTCGTGAAGTCCACCGCCCCGATTCGCGTCACCCCGTCCGGCCCCAGCGCCCCGCCCGCCGGGTTGATCCGCGAGACGGTGCGGCTGTAGTAGTTCGTCGCCCAGACCTTCCCCACCCCGTCTACGGCCACCCCCGTCGGCCCGCTCCCGACCGTCACGTTGCCGACGTAGGTGCCGTCGTTCTTCATGTGCCCCACGGTGCCGCCGTTGAGCGAGTGCGCGATCCACACGTGGTCGTTGCGGTCCACCACGCACCCCTGCGCGTAGGAGAACCCCTGGCTGTAGGAGCCCACCAGCGTCCCGTCGGGCGCGAACTTCCGGATGGTGCCGTTGCCGTAGGACGTGTTGAAGACGTTGCCCTGGCTGTCGATGCACAGCCCGTAGCTCGGGTGGCTGTAGCCCCGCCAGTTCGCCCCGGCGCCGTCGAGCCCGACCTGGCCGGCCGGGACTTCGAGCCGCGCCCACTGCCCCGGGGCCGGCAGCGGCCCCATGTGGCGGCGGCTCGCCGTCCCGTTCGTCCCCCACCCGATCAGGTTCTGCCCCCAGTAGGCGCGGTGCTCCCAGTTCCCGTTGTTCCACTGCAACATCACCTCGCCCGGCGGGCTCGCCGGGTCGAGGTAGACGTAGGTGAACAGGCTCCCGCCCGCCCCGACGCTCAGCGTCCGGGTCGCGTCCTGGAAGTAGTGCTGGTGCGCCCCCCCGTTGACGTTCGACTGGTGCGCCAGCGCCCCGGAGAAGGGCGCCGGGTTGGCGCCGACCCAGTTCCAGCCCTCGCCGTCGCCCGCCAGCGCGGCCCCGGCCGGCGTCGCGTCCTCGACCCACACGGTCTCGGCCGGCGACTGCTGGGGCGAGGACGACCCCGCCCGGTCCCACGTCGCCCGCCCGCCGTAGAGCGTAAACGCCATGCCGCTGATGGCGTTGGGGCCGGTGAGCGGCTTCGAGGTGTCCCAGCGCAGCATCGGGTTGGCCGACCAGATGACGCCCGCCTTGTCGATCAGGCCGCCGTAGCCGCCGTAGCCGACCGAGGGTTCCGACCGCTTGACGACGCCCGTGCGGCCGTCGACGAGGTCGAAGCGGCCCGAGTTGGTCCCCGTCCCGCTGACCCAGATGTCGTTGTCCTTGTTGACCGAGACGTGGCGGGTGCCGAAGGCGTTGACCTTCGTGTAGTGGATGATGCACTCGTCCTGGGCGAGCGTGACGCCGCCGCCCGTGTTGGCGCCGCCCGTGTTGGGCCACGCCCGGATGTCGCCGAAGCCCGTCGAGGTGTCGATGACGCCGTTGTTGTTGCGGTCCACGCACTGGCCGTTCTCGACCAGCCCGATGTGGACGAGGCTGTTGCCGTCGCGGTTCGTCGCCCACACGTTGCCGTTCTGGTCAACAGTCGTGCGCGAAGGGTCTTTGGGCTGGCCGCTCGGCGAAGTGAAGTACTCGCCGATGATGGCGCCGGTCTCGGTGTTGATCTTGACGACGGTGCCCTTGGTCGAGACGGCGACCCAGATGAAGTTCAGCGTCTTAGTCGTGGAGTCGAGCTGTAACTGGTTGGGCGTCGAGTG
>DAIRFV010000279.1:0-8242 GCA_036794905.1 Pyrinomonadaceae bacterium
CGCGCAGCGCATCCTCGGCATGGGCGACGTGCTCTCGCTCATCGAGGAGGTGCAGTCGAAGGTCAACCAGGAGGAGGCCGAGGCGCAGCTTGAGAAGATTCAGAAGAACAAGTTCACGCTCGACGACTTCCGGACGCAACTCCGGCAGGTCAAGCGCATGGGCTCGTTCTCGAAGATCATGAAGATGCTGCCCGACCAGCTCCTGGGCGGGATGGGCATGCCGCAGATGGACGAAGAGCAGTCGGCCGAGATGGAGCAGCAGCTCAAGCGCACCGAGGCCATCATCGACTCGATGACGAGGGAGGAGCGCGAAGACCACCGCATCCTGAACGCGAGCCGCCGCCGCCGCGTGGCGCGCGGGTCGGGCTCGACGGTGACGGAGGTCAACCAGCTCATCAAGCAGTACGTCGAGATGCGGCAGATGATGCAGCAGCTCTCGCGTGCGGGGCTCTTCGGCGCCCCGGGCGGCGGGGGCGGCTTGAAAGGCAAACTGATGCGCCGCGCGGCGGGCATGATGGGCATGCCCGACATGAGCGGCCTGATGGGCGGCGGGGGCGGCGACGAATCGGGGCTGCCGCAACTGCCCGCCGCGCCCGGCGGCGGCGGCGCGCGCCGCAAGAAGAAGCCGAGGCACAAGAAACGCAAGTAGACAGTAGCCAGTAGTCAGTAGTCAGTAGGCTCCGCTCCGAGGACGTTGACGACGACACGGCTGGCCCGACCCGCAAAGGTTTTTCTACTGTCTACTGACTACTGTCTACTGACTACTGTTTTTGGAGGATCGATGTTAGCAATCAGACTGATGCGCATGGGCGCGAAGAAGAGCCCGTCTTACCGCGTTGTCGTCAAGGAGAAGCTGTCGAAGCGCGACGGCGACTACGTCGAGAACGTCGGCTTCTACAACCCGACGCGCGACCCGGCCGAGGTGCGGCTCAAGATGGATCGCGTCAACTACTGGATCGCGCGCGGCGCGCAGCCGACCGACACCGTCCGGCAGCTCATCCGCCAGCAGGCGCGGGCGCAGGCCGCCGAGTCGCAGCCCGTCGCCTAAGTCGAGATGATGAGAGAGGCCGTCGAGTTAATCGTCAAGCATCTCGTGCGCGAGGCCGAGTCGGTGGACGTGCGCGAGGTGGAGCGCGACCGCTCGACGAGCGTCATCGAGATACGCGTGGCGCAAGGAGACGTGGGCAAGATCATCGGCCGCCAGGGGCGGACGGTGAAGGCCCTGCGCTCGCTGCTCCACGCGGCGGGCGAGAAGCAGCGCAAGCGCTACGTCCTCGAAATCGTCGAATGAGCGGCGGCGAGGATTTGGGCTCGGTCGAGTTGGTCGCGGTGGCGAGGGTCGCGAAGCCGCGCGGGGTGAAGGGCGAGGTCGCCTGCGACCTCCTGACGGACTTCCCCGAGCGCTTCGAGTGGCTCGAAGAACTCGTCGCGGTCTTCCCCGGCGGCCGGCGCGAGCGCCTGAAGCTCGAAGGCCAATGGCTCCACGGCGGCCGCGTCGTCCTGAAGTTCGCGGGGTTCGACAGCCCCGAGGCGTCGGCCGCGCTCGCGGGCTGCGAGCTGGCCGTCCCCGAGTCGGAGGCGGTCGAGCTGGAGGAGGGCGAGTTCTACGACTGGCAGCTCCAGGGTTGCCGCGTCGAGACGGTTGAGGGCGTTTCGTTGGGCACCGTCCGCGAGGTGCTCCACACCGGCGGTGAGGCGCCCGTCCTCATCATCCGCGACGAGCGGGAGCGCGAGAACCTCGTGCCGCTCGCCGACAGCATCTGCGTCGAGATAGACGTTGACGCGAAGCTCATCCGCGTGGACGCGCCGGAAGGACTTTTGGAGACGTGAGGCGTGAACCGTGAACCGTAAACCGTGACAAGGAAATTCACTTGTTACTGAGCACGGCCAGCGGCTTTCGACCTGTCACGGTTCACGGTTTACGGTTTACGTGCTTCGCTTTGACATCATCACGATCTTCCCCGAGTTCTTCCGGGGGGTGTTCGACTTCGGCATCGTGCGGCGGGCGCGCGCGGGCCGTCTGGTCGAGGTGGCGGCGCACGACCTGCGCGGCTGGACGCACGACCGGCACAAGGTCGTCGACGACCGCCCCTTCGGCGGCGGCGACGGGATGGTCTTGAAGCCCGAGCCGATCTTTGAGGCGGTCGAATCTTTGACGGGGTTGACGGGCGGCGCCGAACGCTTCCGCGAAGCCGGAAGGCGCGTCGTGCTGCTCTCGCCGCAGGGGCGGCAGCTTTCGCAGGCGCTCGCGGGAGAGTTGGCGAAGGCCGAACAGGTCGTCGTCGTCTGCGGCCGCTACGAGGGCGTGGACGAGCGCGTCGCGGAACGGCTCGCGACCGACGAGGTCTCCATCGGCGACTACGTCCTCTCGGGCGGCGAGCCCGCGGCCGTCGTGCTGGTGGACGCGGTCGTGCGGCTCATCCCCGGCGCGCTGGGGAGCGAGACCTCGGCGGTCAACGAATCCTTCTCCGAAGGGATTCTCGACTTCCCGAACTACACGCGCCCCGTCGAGTTCCGCGGCCGGCGCGTGCCGGAAGTCCTGTTGGGCGGCCACCACGCCGAGGTCGCGCGCTGGCGCCGCCGCGCGGCGCTCAGGAAGACGCGGCGCAACCGCCCAGACCTTTTCGCGCACGTCGAGCTGAGCGAGAAGGAGCGCGCCGCGCTCGACGAAGAAGACGAGTGATTTGAACTAACGGATTTCACGAGTGGTCAAAGACGCCGCACCGCGGCGAGTTCTAGTGACCACCGGCTACTGACTACCGACAATTGCTTTTCGAGGTGACATCATGAACCGCTTGGACAGTGTGGACAGCGCGCAGAGGCGCACGGACATCCCGGCCTTCGCGCCGGGCGACACGGTGCGCGTGCACGTGCGCATCAAGGAGTCGGAGACGAAGGAGCGCCTCCAGGCGTTCGAGGGCGTGGTCATCGCGCGCAAGGGCGACGGCATCCGCGAGACCTTCACCGTGCGCAAGACCAGCTTCGGCGTCGGCGTCGAGCGCATCTTCCCCGTCCACGGCCCCATCATCGGCAAGGTCGAGGTGATCCGCCGCGGCCGCGTCCGCCGCGCCAAGCTCTACTACCTGCGCAACCTGCGCGGCAAGGCCGCACGCATCAAGGAGCTCGACACGCGCCCGTCCGCCAAGGGCGGCGGCGGCGCCAACAAGGGCAGCGGCGGTCAGGCCCAGGGCGCCTCGGCGTCGAACAAGAGCAAGTAGGCGTGAACCGTGAACCGTCAACCGTGACAAGAAAGAACGTTCTTTCTTGTCACGGTTGACGGTTCACCTCTTGTCACGGTTGACGGTTCACGGCTCTTATGCGCCAGAAGCGCCAGTCGTCCATCCACGTTTTGTTCGAGGAGGAGGCGCGCGGCCAGGGGTTCGGGCGCGTGGCCGGGCTCGACGAGGTGGGGCGCGGGGCTTTGGCGGGGCCTGTGGTGGCGGCGGCGGTCATCCTCGACCCGGCGGCGCCCGTCCCCGAGGGGCTCGACGACTCGAAGAAGCTCACCGCCTTGCAGCGCGAGCGCATCGCCGAGGAGCTGCGGCGCACGGCCGTCTGCTACGCCTACGGTCTCATCAGCCCGGAAGAGATCGACGCGACCAACATCCTCATCGCCACGCGGCGCGCGATGTTGCAGGCTCTTGAGCAACTGCAACCGTGCGCCGACTTTCTTTTGATCGACGCGCTGCAACTGCGCGAGTCGCCCCTGCCGCAGAAGGCCATCATCCGCGGCGACTCGGCCTCGGCCTCCATCGCCGCCGCCTCCGTCCTCGCCAAGACCTACCGCGACGCGCTCATGCGCGACTACGACGCGCAGTTCCCGCACTACGGCTTCGCGCGCCACGTCGGCTACGGCACGCGCGACCACTGGGCGGCACTCCGTGCCCACGGCTGCTGCCCCATCCACCGCCGCACCTTCCGCGGGGTGGTTCCAGCCGAAGTAGACAGTAGTCAGTAGAAAGACAAAGCGGCGCGTCCCGGCTGATGGCTGAGACGCGCCGCCCGTTTTTATCTACTGACTACTGTCTACTGACTACTGTCTACTCCCTCACTTCACATGCCCCATCATCCGCCGCAGCGTGGGGATGAGCAGGACGAGTACGCCCGTGGCGACGAGGAGGCCGAGGGCGATGCCGCCGTAGAGGCGGACGAGCGTCGCGGGGTCGTTGGCGACGAAGAAGCCGGAGAGGTAGCCGGCGAGCTTGCTCCCCAGGGACGCCGCGAGGAACCAGACGCCCATCATGATGCCGACGAGCTTCGCGGGCGAGAGCTTCGTCACCGTGCTCAGGCCGACGGGGCTCAGGCACATCTCGCCGACCACTTCGAGGAAGTAGAGGCCGACGAGCCAGAGCGGGCTCACCCGGCCGTCGGCCGTCATCCAGGCGGCCGGGACCATGAAGAGGAGGTAGGCCAGCCCGATGAAGAGCATCCCGTACGCGAACTTGGCCGGGCTCGAAGGCTGCCGGTCGCCCATCCGCACCCACATCACGGAGAAGACGGGGGCGAGGATGATGACGTAGAAGGGCGTCAGAGACTGGAGCCAGCTCGAAGGGAACGCGAAGCCGAAGACCTCCGTGCGGACGAGGTCGCGCGCGAAGAGGTTGAGGCTCGCGCCCTTCTGCTCGTAGGCGGCCCAGAAGAGGATGGTGAAGAAGAAGAGGACGAAGATGACGCCGATGCGTTTCCAGTCGCCGCTCGTCAGGCGCTGCGCGCTCTCGGCGGCCTCCCCCCCGGGCACGACGCCGCCCTGCTCCTCCACCCTCTGCTCCGCCTGGCGCAGCCGCCCGCGTTGCAGGACGAAGACCAGGAGGCCGAGCACCATCCCGACGCCCGCCGCGCCGAAGCCCCAGTGCCAGCTCGCCGCCGGGTTGAAGCCTTGCGAGGCGAGGAAGCGCTTGAAGCCCTCGCCCTGCGCGAGGTAGCCGCACACCAGGGGCGCCAGCACCGCGCCGATGTTGATGCCCATGTAGAAGAGCGAGAACCCGCTGTCGCGCCGCGGGTCGTTCCCGCGGTAGAGCCCGCCGACCATCGTGCTGATGTTCGGCTTCAGGAGCCCCGTCCCGATGGCGATGAGCGCCATCCCCGCGTAGAGGAAGGTCGTGGACTGGAAGACCATCGTGAAGTGCCCGCACGCGATGACGATGCCGCCCAGCAGCACCGCCAGCCTCGCCCCCAGCCACTTGTCCGCCACGAGCCCCCCGGGCAGCGCCGTCAGGTACACGGACATCGTGTACGTCCCGTAGATGGACGCCGCGTGCTTCGTGTCGAACCCCAGCCCCCCCTGCGCCGCCGGCGCCACCATGTAGAGCACCAGGATCGCCCGCATCCCGTAATAGCTGAACCGCTCCCACAGCTCCGTGAAGAACAGCGTCGTCAACCCCTTCGGGTGCCCGCCCAGTCCCCCCGCGTCCTGCACGCCTTCGACGACTTCCTGCGTCGGCCGGTCTATCGCTTCACTCATATGCGCGAAGTTAATCTCCGTTCTGCTCGTGTGAGTCTGGATTCCGCCGGGACAGCGGGGCGCAGTATATCACGGGGAATCGACGTGTTATGCTGCGGCGACGGGGTTGAGAACACTTTGTCCGCCGTCAGGTCTGCCGATTTCAGCCCCGGCCTCCGGGACAATTTTTCATCGTGCACATAGCGATTGACGCTCACTCAGTGGGGACGGGGTTGGCGGGGAACGAGACGTACGCGGCGAATCTCGTCGAGGCGCTGGCGGAGGTCGGTGGGGAGCATCGGTACACGGTCTACGTGACCCGGCCGGAGGCCGAGGCGCGCTTCGGGGGGCGTTGGAAGCACGTAGAGGTGCGGCGGACGCTGCCGCACACGCCGCTCGTGAGGATACCTTTGACGCTGTCGGCGGAGTTGCGGCGGCGCCCCGTCGATCTGCTGCACGTGCAGTACACGGCGCCGCCGCTCGCGCCGTGCCCGGTGGTGACGACGATTCACGACCTCTCGTTCGAGCACATCCCCGAAACTTTCAAGCGGCGGAGTCGTGTACAACTCAGGCTCACGGTGCGGGCGACGGCGCGGCGCGCGGCGCACGTCATCGCCCCCTCGGAGTTCACGCGGCGCGACCTCGTCGAGACCTACGGGCTCGACCCCGGGCGCGTGACGGCGATCCCGCTGGCGGTCGCGCCGCACTTCCGGCGCGTCGCAGACGCGGGCGAGGTGGGGCGCGTCCGGGCGCGTTACGGCATCGGGGGCGAGTACGTGCTGGCGGTGGGCTCGATCCAGCCGCGGAAGAATCTGGCGCGGCTGGTGCGCGCCTATTCGGCCTTGCGCCGCGGGCGCGGGAGGAGTAATCTGCCGCAACTGGTTCTCGTGGGCAAAAAGGCTTGGCTCTACGGCGACACGCTGCGCGCGATTGAAGAGGAGAACTTAGGCGAGTCCGTCCTCCTCACCGGGTACGTATCGGAGGGCGACCTGCCCGCACTGTACACGGGGGCGCTTCTGTTCGCTTACCCCTCCTTCTACGAGGGCTTCGGCCTGCCGCCGCTGGAGGCGATGAGCTGCGGCGCGCCCGTCCTGACGGGGAACCTGACGAGCCTGCCGGAGGTGGTCGGCGACGCCGGCCTGACGGTAGACCCCTTCGACACGGACGCGCTGGCCGAGGCCCTCGCGCGGCTCATTGACGACGACGCCCTGCGCGCAGACTTAAGTCGGCGCGGACTGGAAAGGGCGCGGCACTTCGACTGGCGGGACACGGCCCGCATGACCTTGCAGGTTTACAGGAGAGTGATGAGTGATAAGAACAAGCCGTGAACCGTGAACCGCCAACCGTGACAAGTTGAGAACGGTCTTCATCTTGTCACGGTTGGCGGTTCACGGTTCACGCCCTTATCACTCATCACTTATCACTCATGAAAATCGCCATTCTGGGGACGAGGGGGATTCCGGCCAGCTACGGGGGGTTCGAGACGTTCGCCGAGCAGCTCTCGACGCGGCTGGTCGCACGCGGGCACGACGTGACGGTCTACTGCCGCGCGCACTACGTCAGCCCGCGCCAGATCGAGTACAAGGGAGTCCGCCTCAAGGTGCTCCCCACCATCCGCCACAAGTATTTCGACACGGTCGTCCACGCCGGCCTCTCCGCCCTCCACGCCGCGGCGCTGCGCCGCTTCGACGCCGCGCTCATCTGCAACGCCGCCAACGCGCCCTTCGCGCCGGTGCTGCGCGCCGCGGGCGTGCCCGTCGCCATCAACGTGGACGGGCTCGAACACAAGCGGCGGAAGTGGAACTGGCTGGGGAAGAACTACTACCGCGTGGCCGAGCGTCTGTCGGTCTGGCTGCCGAACGAGACGGTGACCGACGCGCGCGTGATTCAGGACTACTACCTGGCGAAGTACCGCGCGGGCTCGACGATGATCGCCTACGGCGCCGAGGTCGAGCGGCGCGCCGACCGGCAGGCCGTCTCGCGCTGGGGCGTCGAGCCGAACCGCTACGTCCTCTACGTCTCGCGCCTTGAGCCGGAGAACAACGCCGAGATGGTCATCGAGGCCTTCCGCCGCGTGCGCACGCCGCAGAAACTCCTCGTCGTCGGCGACGCCCCCTACGCGCACGAGTACATCGCGCACCTGCGCTCGCTCGCGCGCCGCGACCGCCGGATCGTCTTCACCGGCTTCGTCTTCGGCGACGCCTACCGCGCCTTGCAGCAGAACGCCTACTGCTACGTCCACGCGACCGAGGTCGGCGGCACGCACCCGGCGCTGCTGGAGGCGATGGGCTACGGCAACTGCGTGCTCACGCTCGCGACGCCCGAGAACGTCGAGGTGACGGGCGACGCCGCCATCCACTACCGCGACACCACCGACCTCGCCGCGCAGTTGCAGCGCGTGCTGCGGGGCGGCGCGATGGTCACGCAGTACCGCCAGCGCGCGCAGGCGCGCATCCGCGAGCGCTACGACTGGGAGCACGTCGTCGAAGAGTACGAGCGCCTCTTCGCGCGCATGGCCGGCATCGAGCCGCCCGCGCCCGCCTTCGTCGCCGCCGCGCAACCCGCCGCCGAGCCCGCGCGCGACGAGTCGATCTTAAAGAAGAGTTAAGGACGCATAAATAGCGGTCAGAACCGCCCGCGGGAGCGGGCGGGTTTTACGACAAAGGCTTGCCGGTTGACGAGTGCGCGAGTGTCGTCAACCGGCAAGCCTTAAGCGCGTAACCCGCCCGCGGTGGCGGGCGGTTCTGACCCTTATTTTTTATAGCAATTTGCAGTTGGGTGTGAATGAGCGGGAGCTAACCA
>DAIRFV010000280.1:0-8233 GCA_036794905.1 Pyrinomonadaceae bacterium
AGCGAGCGGCCCTCGACGAACTCCATGACGATGAAGTAGGTCTGCTCGGAGACGATGTAGTCGTAGATTTTGACGACGCCCGGGTGGTCGAGCTGCGCCTGCACGTAAGCCTCGCGCTCGAAGCGGTGGCGCAGGCGGCGGAGGTCGTGCGTGCCGCGCGGGTTGATGGACTTGATGGCGACGACGCGCGGCAGCTTCTCGTGCCGCCCGCGGTAGACGACACCCATCCCGCCGCGGCCGACGGGCTCTTCTATGCGGTAGCTCCCGACCTGTTTTCCAGACTCCATCGGAACCGATACCGGGGCGCTCAACCGATGAGGGGCGAAATAGTAAGGCTTGACTTCGTTATAGCAGAAACGGGGGCGGATGACATTAACGCCGCGTGAAAAGTGCGGTACCAAGGGGGACTTAAAAGTACCGACACTCCCGTCATAAATGCCGGAGCGCGGCGACCTCCCAGGGGGCCGCCGCGCTCCGCAAACGCCCGCGCGTGCTCAAGCCGTCTTCTTCTCTTCGTCGTAGAGGTCGCGCAGCACATCGGCGATGGGCTGGGGCACGACCGGCGTCGGCGTGGGCGGCGCGAGCGGGCGCTTGCCCATCAGGGAGTGGAGCCCGCCCTCCTCGTGTTTGTGCGCCGTGGCGGCGGGGATCGCGGCCTGCTGCGTGGCGGCGAGCCGGGCGCGGCTCTCTTCGAGCAGGGCGGCGGCGCGGGCGCGGCGGGCGCGCTCCAGCGCGCGCATGGCGGCCGTCGTCTGCGGCGCCTCGTTCGGCTCGCGCTCGATGCGGCGGAGCACGTCCACGTAGCGGCGCAGCTCCGAAGACGGCTGCGTGCGCGAGGCCTCGTCGCCGCCCTCCTCTTCGAGCACGTAGGCGAGTTGTTCGGCCGCGGCCTCGTGGTCGCCCGCGCGGTGGTAGAGCGCGCCGAGGGTGAAGTAGACGAGCGGCGGCGGGTCGGCCATCATGTGCAGGACGCGCTCGCCCTCCGCGATGACGCGGTTGACCTCGAAGCCGTACCAGCGCTTCTCCTCGTCGCGCAGGATTTCGTTGGCGGCGACGTAGAAGTCGAAGATGTTCTTCACGTCCTGCTGCTCGGAGCGCTGGACGGCGCGCCAGACGAAGTAGACCACGGTCGCGAAGAAGAGGATGACGGTCAGCGGGATGCCCATCACGGCGAGCATCGCCATGATGACCAGCACCGCGATCAGCCTCTGCGCCGTTTCCTGCCCCTTCGACATAGGCAACCGCCGTGAACCGTGATAAGACCGTCAATCGTGAACCGTAAACCGTGACAAGTGAGAACGGGTGTAAATCTCGTCACGGTTTACCGTTCACGGTTCACGGCTCTTCACGGTTTACGATTCTCCCTCTGATCTTCGCGCCCGCCTCGCCGGTCGAAAGTGAGCCGCCGAGGTCGCGGGTGGTCTCGCCCGCGGCGATTGATTCGCGCACCGCACGTTCGACCGCCGCCGCCGCTTCCGTGTGTCCGAGGTATTCTAGCATCAGCGCCGCACTGAGGATAGCCCCTGCCGGGTTGGCCTTCTGCTGCCCCGCGAGGGGCGGCGCGCTGCCGTGGACGGGCTCGAAGAGCGAGACGCGCCCCGGGTGGATGTTGCCCGAGGAGGCGAGGCCCAGCCCCCCCTGGAGCGCGGCGCCGAGGTCGGTCAGGATGTCTCCGAAGAGGTTGCTCGTGACGACGACCTCGTACTGCGCCGGGTTCAAGACCATGAACATCGCCGCCGCGTCCACGTACTGGTGGTTCGCCTCGATGCCTTCGTAGCGCGCCGAAACTTCCTTGAAAACTCTCTGCCAGAGGTCGCCGCCGAAGCGCTGCACGTTCGACTTGTCGCACATCGTCACCTTGCGTCGGCCGCGCGCGCGCGCGTACTCGAAGGCGGCGACGACGATGCGCTCGACGCCCTTGCGCGTGTTCACCTCCTCCTGCGTGGCGACCTCGTCCGGCGTCCCCTTCTTCAGGAAGCCGCCCATGCCCGTGTAGGCGCCCTCCGTGTTCTCGCGGAAGACGACGAAGTCCACGTCTTCGACCGAGCGGTTCTTCAGCGGCGTCAGCCGCTCGTCGAGCAGACGCACGGGGCGCAGGTTGATGTAGAGGTCCAGGCCCCGGCGCATCCCGAGCAGGATGTCCTCGGCGTGCTGGTTCGTGGGCACGCGCGGGTCGCCGAAGGCGCCGGAGAGAATCGCGTCGAACTCTGACGAAAGCATGTCGAGCGCGCCGTCGGGGAGCGTCACGCCTTCGGATAAAAACTTGTCCGCGCCCCAGTCGAAGTGCTTCAACTCCAACTCGACGCCGTGCGTCTCGCGCAGACGTTCGAGCACGCCGACCGCCACTTCAATCACCTCCGGCCCGATGCCGTCGCCCGGCACGACCGCGACTCTCTTCCGCGCGTTTGTCATCAACTCTCCGGTTACTTTGGTCCTGCGGACGATGTGAAGGGTAGTTTAACCACAGAGACACAGGGGCACAGCTTGTTGAGCACTAAAGATAAAGCTGTGTCTCTGTCTCTCTGTGGTTAATGACGACCAGCATCATCCTCAAGACAGACTTCAGAACGGCACGCACAGCACGGGCACGCGCGCGCCGCGTAGGACCTTCTCGGCCGTCGAGCCGAAGAGCAACTCCTCGGCGCCGGTCGAGCGGCCGCGCACGCCCATGACGATCATCGGCAGGTCGAGGTCGCGCGCGATCTTGAGTATCTCGACGAAGGGGATGCCGACGACGATCATGCGCTCGATCTCCACGCCGCCCGCGCTGATTCCTTCGAGCGCGGCCTCGAAGTTCGCCTCGGCCTGCGCGCGCAGCCGCGCCGTGATCTCGTCGGTCGGCCCCAGCCCCGCCGCGACCGCGTCCTCCACGAAGTCCTTGTCGATGACGTGCAGCAGCGTCAGGTCGCCGTCCGGCTCGGCGATGCCGAGCGCCACGCGCACGGCGTTGATGGATGTCTGCGAGAAGTCAACCGGCACCAGTATGTCAGGAGCTTTCAGCATGGGAGACCTCCGAAAGGGTGTCGGGGGTTGGGGGTTGGGGGTTGGAGTAATACTGTGTCTTCCCCAACCCCCAACGCCTAACCCCCGACACCCTTTTTTAGCTTTTCCTCGATGCGCGGCAGGCTCGCGAGCACCACGTCGCCGACGGCCTTGAGGCTGTGCGGGGAGATTTTGTCGAGCGTGTCTGCGGCCGTGTGCCAGTGCGGGTAGGTCGAGAGCTGTATGAGATCGACCGAAGGCACGCCCGCGCCCAGGAAGGGCACGTGGTCGTCGCCGCCGATTGACTCCTCGCGCTCGACGAACTGCTTCGAGTGGCCCAGCCCGCGCGCCGTCTGCCAGAGGATGTCCACGAGCCAGGGCGTGCTCAGAGAGTCGCGCCCCAGCTCAAGTTGTTCGTAGCCGACCATGTCGAGCAGGATGAGCGCGCGCACGTCCTTCAGGCGGTTGCGCGCCTTCAGGCGCCCGACCTCGTAGCGGCTGCCGTACGTGTTGTCGGGCCGGCCCGGCTTCGAGCACTCGTCCCACTCGCGGCAGACGGACTCCTCGCCGTCGAAGAAGACGAAGCGGTAGGTGAAGTGGTTCGGCCCGCTCCGGGCGCGGAAGACGCGCGCCAGTTCGATGAGCGCGCCCGCCGACGAGCCGCCGTCGTTGGCCCCCACGAAGGCGAACTCCCTGAAGCGCTTCGTGTCGTAGTGGCCCGCGATGACGATGGTGTCGTCGGTCTCGCCCTTCAGCTCCGCGACGATGTTGACCATGCGGACTCTGCCGGCCGGCGTGTCCGCGACCCAGGCATCCTCGGTCACTTCGAACGCGCCGGGCGCGCGCGGATTGAGCGTCGGGCGCGATGCCCCGGCCTCCCCGCCGCCGGGCAAAGGGGTCTCGCCTTCGAGAGACGCGATGATATAACGGCGCGCGTCCTCGATCCCCTTCGAGCCCGAGGGGCGCGGGCCGAACTCGACGAGTTTCCTGACGTGCTCGAAGGCGCGCCGGCCGCTGAAGGGAGTCGCCGCGCCGGGCGTCTCCGCGTAGACGGGGCTCTTGCCGCCGCGCCCGGACTGCGCGCGCGCCCCCGGCGCCGCCGACACGAACGCGGTCGCGAAGATGATTCCGGCGGCGAGGATGAGAGACGTGGCTCTCATGCTGGTAGGCACGGGACGGAGCAGACAGGAGTCAGTAGCCAGTAGCCGGTGGAAGAACCTCTTCATTACGAACCGTGCGGTTGTCATCCTCAACTTCCGCGACGCGGAGCGCTACTGTCTGCCGTCTACTCCTCTCGTCGTTTCAAACGGCGGGGCCTTCGGGGTCGGGGTCGCCGCCCGCAGCCGGCGGCGGCGCCGCCGCCGCCGCGGTCGTGCTGCGGCGCGCGCGGTCGGCCTGCGAGAGCCTGCGTCCGCGACCCGCGAGCAGGTCGAGCCCCTTGCCGAAGAGTTCGAAGGGGAGGTCTACGGCGCGCACGAGCGTCTCGTAGGCCACCTCGGCTTCGAGCCCCGCGAGCGTCGCGAGCTTCTTGCGCAGCGGCAGACGCTTGAACTCACCTTTGAAGTCGCGCGCCGTCTCCTCGGTCGTCTCGGCGCGCTCGGCCGCCGGGACGGGTCGCAGCGCGATGTCGCCCCCGCGCTCGGCCTTCGCCTGGCACGCGAGCCGCTCGCCCGCTTCCAACCTATCCGGCGTGAGCCGCAGCCGCTCGGCGTCGGTCACGGGCGAGAGCAGCGCCGCGCCCGCCTCGACGACGACCGCGCAAGTGTCACACTCGCCGCGCCCGCCGCACTCGGTGGGCAGCGCGACGCCGTGACGCCGGGCCGCGTCCAACAGGTACGTCCCTTCCGCGACCAGCCCCGTGTGCACGCCACCCACGGTTCGCCATTCGACGTTGACGATCATACAAAACCTCGCAATCAGTTTGTCATCAGGGAGACAGGTGAAAAGTACATCAGGCGGAGGGGAAAGGCAAAAGGAGGGCGTGAACCGTGAACCGTCAACCGTGACGAGAGGAAGAACCTTGCCTTCTCTCGTCACGGTTGATGGTTCACGATTCACGCCTGCTCTACTGTGTATTGGGCGCCGAGGCGAAGCGGATGCGGGGCTCGGCGGCGGACTCGTCGGCGGGGATGTCGGTCTTGCGCTGGCATTGGGCGCAGACGCCGAAGATGCGCAGGGAGTGCTGCGTGGGGCGGAACTTGTGCTTGGCGACGATGGCATCCTGGATGGCCTCCAGCTCGGCCGAGTAGAACTCGATGGTCTTGCCGCACTCGGTGCAGATCATGTGGTCGTGGTGCGGGTGTTTGTAGTTGTGCTCGTAGCGCGTGCGGCCGTCGCCGAAGCGCACCTCGCGCGCGAGCCCGGCCTCGACCAGGAGCTTCAGCGTGCGGTAGACCGTGGTGTGGCCGACGTTGGGTTCGTCCTCTTTGACGAGCTGGTAGAGGTCTTCGCTCGACAGGTGTTTCTCGGTGCGCAGGAACACGTCGAGGATGGTGTCGCGCTGCGCCGTCCGCTTCAGCCCCGCGCGCTGGATGTGCCGGTGGAAAATCTCTTTCTCTTCTGTCATGTGACGTACGCTTCAGCCGCCGCCCGACGAGGTTCAGTTATGCGCCCATTTTAACACGACCCGGCCGCCGCCGACCCCCAGAATTTTGAACCCCGCCGCGCCCCGTGCTATCTTCACCCCCAATCGCCGGGGTGGCGAAATCGGTAGACGCAACGGACTTAGATGTTTGAGCACTTGGAGCGAAATCTCCAACGTGAATGGGGTCAAATTCGGTGAACCCTCTAATCTGGCAACACCGAGCTAAGCCTGGAATTAATGTTCCGGGAAAGTGTAGAGACTAGACGGCCCCCGCCTGACTGTTACGCCGCGAGCGTAATAAAAGGTGAAGGTATAGTCCAGACCACAAACCGTTCTTTAAGGCGGGCGGTGAAAGCCGTAGTGGTAAGAAAATCCGTTGGCCGTAAGGCCGTGCGGGTTCGAGTCCCGCCCCCGGTATGGGTGATGAACGAGGAGGCGCAGACAGAACGGTCTGCGCCTCCTCGTTTACATCTCGCAGGGTTTTTCAACCGAATTCGCGTGCGTCACTGCGCCGGGCTCGTCACGTTGAGGACGACGCGCCAGGGGCCGCCCCTCAGACGCTTCCAGACGCGCGCGTAGTAGCCATGCCCCGCGGGCTTCTCCTCCGAGGCTCGCAGGCGCAATTCGTAGGAACCGTAGGCGTAGCCGAGGTCGCCGGACGCGGCCGAGTCAAGCTTCAGGGGCTTCCAGGTGATGAGTTCGCCCTGCGCCTTGAGCGCCTTCGCCACCCAGTCGCGGCCGACGACGGGGTAGGTTCCCTGTCGGTAGAGACGCAGGCTCTCGTCCGCGCGCGCGAGCAGCGCCGACCTCATGCCCTTCGTCGCAGACTCTTCGGAGAGCGAGCGCTCCGCTTCGGCGAGCGACGCTCGCCCCTCCTCCGCGTCCGCGGACTTCGGCGCGGGTGCGGCGGCGGCGGGGATGCTCGGGTAACGCAGCACGGTCTCGGTCGTCGCGGGCGCGGGGTGGGGCGTGCCGAGGTCGAGCACCCACTTCCAGGACCCGTCCGGCTGCTTGCGCCAGACGGTGAAGAAGTGGCCCGTGTCGGCCGCCGTCTCGTCCGTCGGCTTCGCGCGGAACTCGTACGGGCCGGTCGTCCAGCCCATGTCGCCCGCGCGCGAAACGTCCGCGTAGGTGGGCCACCACGTCAGCAGCCCCTCGGGCGCGGGGTTCCTCTGCGACCACGTCTCGATGGCGTTGACCAGCCCGCGCCGGTTGACGATGACGCCGTCGGGCGCGGCGTAGGCGAGGAACGCGGGCTTCATGCCCTGGTCGATGGAGTGTTGCGCGAAGGCGTGCTCGGCCTCGACCACGGGCGCGAGCGCGCGCGGGAAGCGCTTCTCCCTGACGGGGAGCGGCGGCAACTGCGTCGGCGCGCGCCTCGACTGCGCGGACGATGCGCGCCCGTTCAAAGCGCAAGCGACCAGCACGAACGCGACGGACGACAGGAACACTCTCAGCAACCTCATACGCTCCGCCCTCGACTCAATTTTAAAGAACACGTCAGCCCGCGTTCCTCTTCGACAGGTCGAACTCTTCGAGGTAGGGCGGGACGGGCGTCTCCGCCGGCAGCCGCGGGTCGGCCTCGGGCGCGCCCGGCTCGACGCCGAGCGGGAGGACTCCGGCCCAGACCGCGAGCGCGTAATCCTCGTCGTCGTCGATGGGCGGGCCCGTCCGAACCTTCGCGGAGGCTTCCGCGAGCGGCAGCGCCAGCACGGTCGTCGCGGCCAGTTCCTCCGGCGTGGGCCAGCGCACGTCGTCCCAGCGGCCGGGCACGATGTGCTCGGTGAAGGCTTCGAGCGCCGCGTTCTTTTCTTCCTCGGACTCGACCACGCGCGCGCGGCCGAAGACGACGACCGAGCGGTAATTGATCGAATGGTGGAAGGCCGAGCGCGCCAGCACCAGCCCGTCCACGAGCGTCACCGTGACGCACACGTCTGCCCCGGCCGCGAGCGCCTTCTGCATCCGGCTCGCGCGCGCGCCGTGGAGGTAGAGCACCTCCCCTTTGCGCCCGTAGGCGGTCGGGATGACGAAGGGCTGTCCGTCGGCGACGAAGCCGACGTGGCAGACGAAGCCCTCGTCTAAAATCCCGTACACGGTGTCGCGGTCGAACGCGCCGCGCTTCGGCAGACGTCGGAGCCGCGTCCGCGCGGTGGGGGAGAAGTCCTCGGCCGGAGTATTGGCGCCGCCCCCCGCCGTCGCTTCCTTCACGTCGTCCATGCCTTCAGTCACCTTTCCGCTTCCAGAGTCCCTGCGAGGGGATGCGCAGCGCGCGGTTGAACTTGCTCGAAGCGTTCTCCCACGCGACCGTCTCGGTCAGCTCCACGATCTCGTCGTCCGTGTAGGACTCGCGCAGCCGCGCGAACAGCTCGTCCGACACGTCGCGCCCCGTCACGGTCATCGCGTCCGCGTAGAGGAGCGCGACGCGCTCGGCCTCCGCGTAGAGCGGGCTCGCCTCGTATTCGTGGAGCGCGTCGATCTTCTCGTCCGTCAACCCCAGCTCGCTGCCGACCGCAGCGTTGATGTCCTGTCAAAACTCGCAGCCGTTGTGCCAGGCCACGCGCCGGTTGATTAACGACACGAGCCGCGGGTCGAGCAGCCCCGAGCCGTCCAAACCCTGCCACATCGCGCGCACGCCGCGGAAGATGGTCGGCCGCCGCGCGTGGACGA
>DAIRFV010000530.1:0-2112 GCA_036794905.1 Pyrinomonadaceae bacterium
CAAGCCGTGCCTCTGTGTCTCTGTGGTTTAATCCCCCCTCACCACCCCGCCGGTTGAATCCGCCCCGCGCCCCGAGTAAGATGCGTCGCCATTCAAACGACACGACAGCAGGAGGCCCCAACGAGATGTCCGCACAGACGCCGCAACCTTCCCCCGAGCACTTCTTCCAACTCGCCAACGCCTACCAGGGCACGGCCGCGCTCAAGGCCGCCGTCGAACTGGAACTCTTCACCGCCGTCGCCGAGGGTAACCGCGACGCGCGCTCGATCGCCGCGCGCTGCGGCGCCTCCGAGCGCGGCGTGCGGATACTTTGCGACTACCTCGTCGTCACGGGGCTGCTGACGAAGGACGCGGGCGGGTACGGGCTGACGCAGGACTCGGCCATCTTCCTCGACCGGCGCTCGCCCGCCTACATGGGCGGCTCTCTGGAGTTCCTGCTCGCGCCGACGCTCACGTCCAACTTCGAAGACCTCGCGGCCGCCGTGCGCCGCGGGGGCACAATCGCGCCGGAGGGCGGGACGGTCTCGCCCGATAACCCGCTCTGGGTGAAGTTCGCGCGCGCGATGGCGCCGATGGCCGCGCCGGTGGCCGACGCCCTGCCGCCGCTGGCGGGCGCACGCGCCGGCCGCCAGAAGGTGCTCGACATCGCGGCCGGCCACGGCCTCTACGGGCTGGCGTTCGCGCGGCACAACCCCGAGGCCGAGGTCGTCGCGCTCGACTGGCCCGCCGTGCTCGAAGTGGCGAAGGCGAACGCCGAAAGCGCGGGCGTCGCCGAACGCTTCTCGACCATCGAGGGCGACGCGTTTACGGCGGACTTCGGCGAGGGCTACGACGTGATCCTGCTGACGAACTTCCTGCACCACTTCGACCCGCCGACCTGCGAGAGGCTCCTGCGCAAAGTCCGCGCGGCGCTGGGCGAGGGCGGCGTGGCCCTCACGCTCGAATTCGTGCCGAACGAGGACAGGGTCACGCCCCCCGTCTCGGCCGCCTTCAGCCTGATGATGCTCGCCGGCACGAGCGGCGGCGACGCCTACACCCTCCCCGAACTCCGAAGCATGTTCGCGGGCGCGGGCTTCGCCGGCAGCGAGGCCCACCCGCTCCCCGCCTCGCCGCAGCAGGCGATTGTTTCGAGAGCGTGAACGGTGAAAAGCCGTGAACCGTAAACCGTGAACCGTGACAAGTGAAGAACTGTCTTTTTCTTGTCACGGTTCACGGTTCACGGCTTTTCGGTTCACGGTTCACGGTTCACGCTCCTGACCCTTTCCGTCCGCGGATTGCGCGTTAGTGTGTGGGCGCGACTCTCGTGCCCGCATATTCATCCAGGACGGAGAAAGTAATGAAGTATTTATCACTCGCGGTGCTCCTTTTGTTGCTCGTGACCCCCTTCGGCTCGGCCGCCGCGCAGAGCGGCGCGCGTGGCGCGGTGCTCGCCGAAGGGCAGCCGCCGCTGACGACCGAGACGGTGAACGACGTGGCCGAGTTCTTCGGCTGGCTCTTCGAGGCGCGCTTCACGCCCGCGCAGCGGCGCGAGTTGGAGCGCGTCCTCGTCGCGACGTGGCGCGCCAACGACCGCAAGGAGATCGAGGCCGCCGCGCAGTTCCGCGAGTTCAACGCCAAGCTCAGGACGGTCTCGGCGGAGAAGAGCGCGGAGCTGCGCGCGGCCGTCCTGCCCGACCTGCTGCAGAACGCGCGGGCGGAGGCGACCGACTTCTCGCGCCTGCTCTTGAGCGTCTACGAGTCGCGCGGGGGCGTCGAGCCCGCGGCGCAGACCGAGACGGCCGCGTCGGGGGGCGACGCGGCGTCCGTGCTCGGGTCCTGGCGCTCGTCTGAGCTGGGGATGATTAGCTACCAGAACAGCGTGACCGGCGCGTCGAGGCCGGGGCGCGGGACGACGATGCAGTACAAGTTCCTGCCCGGCGGGCGCTTCGAGTACAACGGCTACATGGAGACGACGATGTACAACTGCACGACGACGCTCTTCAACCCCGTCGCCGGCTCGTACCGCGTCGAGGGCGACCGCCTGACCATCGTCCCGAAGACGAGCAAGTGGCAGCAGACCAACAACTGCGCTGCGAGCATGAACAAGACGCTGCCCGGCAAGTTCGACCCCGA
>DAIRFV010000281.1:0-8215 GCA_036794905.1 Pyrinomonadaceae bacterium
GGCACGTTCGAGACGGTCGTGCGACCCGCCGCGATCTTCAGCTCCGTGACGAGCAGTTCCCCGAGTTCGCGCCAGCGCGCCGCCTCTGAGGCCGACGGCTCTCTGCCAGTGACCTCGCGGGTGGCCTCACGTAACAGCGCGAGCAGCGGGGCGAGAGCCTCATCATCATCTCTCTCAGTATTTGTATTAAAAGAAGTCTTGTCGTCAGCAGTATCTTCTTTGATAGCAATGAGTTGACCCCCACCACCCAACACCAGATTCTGGCTGGTGGGTGGGGCCAAATTCTGGCTGGTGGCTGGGTGGTGGGTGGTCTGTGGGTGGTGGGTGGTGGGTGGTGCCTCCTCGGGCGTCAGAACTTCATAATCCGCGCCCGTGTTGTCACCCCGCACGTAATGCACGCGAACGAGCCCGACCCTCGCCAGATGCTTCAGGTGAGCCTTGAGTGTGTTGTGACTGACATTAGCCCACGCCATCACCTCGGCGAGCGTCGCGCGCAGCATCCGGCGCGGCATGACGGCCCCGCGCGTGCGCTGGTAAAGGGCGTCGTAAGTCTTTTTGCTCTCGCCCTTGAACAGCCCGCCGGGCAGTGCGTCGCGCACCACGGAATTGGGCACACGCACGAAGTCACGCTCGGGCGCTACCGGCTGGGTGGTGGGTGGTGGCTGGGTGGTGGGTGGTGGGTGGTGGGTGGTGGGTGATTCATCTGTGAGTGGTGGGTGGTGGGTAAGTGATTCGGCCTCTTTGGCGATTTTGAACGGATTGAAGAGATCCCCGTTCGGGCGGGGCGGCTGAACGACTACCTTGATTTCCCGCCGCTCGGGTTTGCGCTTCGACTTTTTATCGGTCATTTGACGGCCTTCAGGTTGGCGGGCTTGGCGGAGACGCCGAGGCGCGCGAGCACCTCATCGCACAGAAAGGAATACTGCTCGGCGCCGCGCGAGTTCGGCGCGTAGAGCTGGACGGGTTGGTGCATGGACGGAGCTTCTTCGAGCTTCGTCGCCCGGTGGATGATGGTCTCCATCGCCTTGTCCGGCATCATCTCGGTCAGGGCGCGGAAACTGGCCCCGGCCACCGAGACGCGGGTGTCGTAGATAGTGCAGACCGCGCCGAGGATGGTCAAGGACTCGTTCAGCTCCCGGGCGTTGTTGATGACCCCGAGCAAGTCCTGAAGGCCGTTCAAGGCGAAAGGGGACGCCTGGACAGGTATCAGGACGTGCGTGGCGGCCGTGAGGGCCGCCGTGAGCAGGAGGCCGAAGTTGGGCGGCGTGTCTATCAGGCAGAAGTCGTAGGAGCCGCCGAGGTCGCGCAGGGCGGACCGGAGCTTGGTGACTGAGAGCGCGGGCTCCCGGTCGAAATTCGCCAGTGCGAGGGTGGCCGGCACGATGTCCAGGTGCGGGACTTCCGTGTTCATCCGGTTCTCGACGATCGAGCCGCCGGTCCCGAGCAGCACGTCCGCCAGCGAGACCTGTATCTGCTCGGGCGAGAGGAATATCTGGGTGGCGTTCGCCTGGGGGTCGGCGTCGATGATCAGCGTTTCGTACTCACGCATGGCCAGCTCGGTCGCGAGCATGGCCGCCGTGGTCGATTTGCCGACCCCACCCTTCTGGTTGGCGATGGCGATAGTCTTCATGCCGCCTCCCTCCGGCGCCTCTCCAGCGCCTCGATGGCGAGCTCGATGTGTCGAGGTATCGGGTAGACGCCGCGCTCCCACCTGGAGACTGTCAGCACCGTTACATCCAACTCGCGCGCGAGTTGCTCTTGGGTCAGCCCGAGCGCCTTACGCCTGAGTTGCAAATCTTCGCGTGTCATGGTCGCAAAGACTAGACGGTGCGATTAGATTCTGTCAAGGAAAATTTAGGGGAGGGTAGATGAGGAACAGACGTTATCGGGGCGCCAACAGGGAAAAATAGGTGGGTCGAGATCGCCGCTATCGTACGAAATATTCGGAGCCCCGCCTCAGGCGGAGGTTGCAGAAAGGCTGAAACCACTCGAAGTCGCGGATGTGGTCGGTGACGAGCTGGGCGCCGGCGCGCCGGGCGGTGCGGGCGCTCAGGAAGTCGCGGACGATGCGCAGGAACTCCGCCGGCGTGAGCCGCGGGGGCCCTGTGGCAAGAATTGCCCGAGGGCCTATAAACGAGTTCATGCTCAGCGCGAGGCGCGACGTTTCTGCGGCAAAACGCTTCCTTAAGAAGCTGATGAGGGCCGAGCATCGCCGCCTCCCGTTCTCGATCAGCGTCGATAAGAACGCGGCGTACCCAGAGCCCTTTAGCACTTCACAAGAGGAGCGGGTTGTGCCGAAGGACTGCAAGCTGCGGCGCGTGAAGTATCTGAACAACGTGACCGAGCAAGACCACCGCTTCGTCAGGAAGAAGGTGCAAGCGTCGCGGTGCTTCAAGAGCTTTCACACGGCGGAGCGCACGCTCGAAGGCATTGAAGCGGCGAACATGATGAGGAAGTGGCAGGTCAAGTGGGTGGCGGGGAGCGACGCACGGGGGCAGGCGAGTTCGTCGCTTCGCTGTTCGGGGTCGCCGCCGAGCGGGAGACACTCAACAGACTTCCGCGCTCGAAAATAATCTTTGCAGCGCAACCCTCCCGGAGACGCTAGAGCGGCGGGTCGAAGGCGGCGCGGCGCACCCGCTCAAGATAGTCGCCCGCGGGGTTGAGTTCGCCTTTGTTCAGGGTGGAGTCGTACGAGAAGAGGATGATTCCGTCCGCCCCGACCGACCGCGCCACGTCTATCTTCTCGACGGCCGACTCGGCCTTAATCCGGTACGCGCCGATGCCGGCCCAGACGCGCTTGCCCGCGGCCGCGGCCGACGCCTTGGCTATCTCAATCTGCTTTCGAAAAGTCTCCGTGTCGGGCGTATATGCCATCGGGCAGACCACGTCGATGACGCCCATCGCGAGCCAGCGCCGCCAGTCCTGAAACCTGCGCGCGTGCGCGTTCTCGTCGTTGGCGAAGACCGCGGCGGAGACGATGACCGAGGGGCGGCGCTTCTTCACGCCGTAGTAGATGCGCTCGACGAGCGCCGTGACCTGTTCGCGTTGGAAGTCGGCGAACTGCTCGCGGTAGGCGTCGGCGGCGGCGAGCGGGTCGGACTTGACCGCGCCGTCGAGCAGGCGGCGCTCGGCCGCGGAGAGGCGCGGCTCAAGCCACGCGCGGAAGCGCTCCAGCGAAGTGCGGCTGTAGTCGAAGTCGGGGCTGGCGAAACGGACGTAATCGAAGTGCAGACCGTCGAGGTCGTAGCGTTCGAGCAGATCCATCCAGATGGAGTAGACGTGTTCGCGGACGGCCGGGTGTGCCGGCGCGGTATAGACGCCTTCGAGCTCGCCGCGGTTCGCCTTCGACCACTCCACGATGCGCGCACGGTAGCGCGGGTCGGAGGGGGAAGTCGAATAAAGCTCGGCGGCGACCGCCCGCGGCACGGCCAGCCAGTCGGGGCGCGCGTTATAAATGTGCTCGGGCTCGGCCGGCAGCTCGTCGAGGTTGGCGAGCAGGTTGGTGTTGACCCAGGCGTGGACTTTGAGACCCCTGCGGTGCGCCTCCTTGACCGTCAGCGCGAGCGGGTCGAACTCTTTTGAACGCTCTTTCAGCGCGACGGCGCGCGGCTCCCAGCGCGATTGGTAGTAGGCGTCGCCGCGGCCGCGCACCTGCACGACGAGGTTGTTGAAGCCGTTGTCCCGCGCGCGCTCGACCATCTGCTTGATCTTGTCGGGCGAGGTCAGAGTCGTCCGCACGACCCAGAGCGCGCGCACCTCGCCGGGCGCGGGCGTGGGGCGCGGCGCGGGCGAAGCCGCCGGCGCCGGAGTCGGCGTCGCGTCCTGCGCCGCGGCAGCGGGCGGGTAGAACAGACAGACGCCCGAGAGGCAGAGGCTCAGGCGCAGCGCCGCTCGGAAGAACCTTGCGTGTAGGCGTCGTCCCATTCAGAACCCTGACAATGTTACGCGCGCCGGGGCGGAGGGCGGGGGTTCGCAGTCTGATGCCCCCGCCCTCCGCCCCGGCGCACCGGGTTCAGTACTGATAGCGCAGCGAGATCTGTATGTTGCGCGGGGCGTACAGCGTGGCCGGCGCCGTGATACGCCCAAAGTTGATGCTCGTCACGTCGAGACTGGTGGGGAAGCCGTACTGCACGTGGTTGAAGGCGTTGAAGAAGTCGGCCCTCAGCATGAACCTGTGGTTCTCCCACGGCAGCAGGAAGTTCTTGTAGACCGCGAAGTCAACGTTCTTCACCCCGTCGAGGAAGAACGTGTTGCGCCCGACGAGCGAGAGGTCGCGCCCGATGTCGGCGATGGTCAGCGCGCGGAACGCCGAGGCGGGCAGCGACTGCTGCGAGGTGGACGGGTGGTTGACGCTGTTGCCGAGCACGGACGGGTTGAGCAGCACGGGCCGGGCCTCGGCGAAGCCGTCGAAGTCCAAATCCTGTGACGGGCTGGTGACGGTGAAGGGCGTGCCCTTGGCGAGTTTGACGACGGTGGAGAACTGCCAGCCGCCGAGGGCCTGACCGAGGAAGCCGCGCTCGTCCTTGAACCAGGGCGTGCGGTAGGTGCCGAAGAAGGTGAAGCGGTGGGGCGTGTGGAAGCGCGAGAGCGCGCGCGCGTTGCGCGAGTTGTTGCCCGTCTGGTTGGTGTCGCCCGCGCCGACGGCGGTCGCCTCCGAGGTCGTGTCGATGGACTTGCTGAAGGTGTAGGACGCCTGGAAGTTGAAGTTGTAGCTCAGGTTCTTGATCCATTCGAGCTGGAGGCCGTGGTAGTAGCTCCAGGAGGCGTTGCTGATGACCGTGTTGGTCGAGTGGAGGCCGTTCGGGCGGCGCTCGTTCGTGCGGGGGACGAGCCGGCTGTACTCGAAGGGGCCGAGCGGGACGGCGACCGGGCAGGTGGCGGTGGTCGCTATCCCGGGCAGCCCCGTGCCGGCGCAGACCACGTCGGCGGCGGGGCGGAGCGTCTGCCCGCGCACGTCCACGGCGCGCGGGTCGCCCGCCGTCCGCTGGGCCGCCGTGTAGAGCACCGCGGGGGCGTTGTTCGGGTGGTTGGCGACCACCACGCCGGCGGGGTCGCTGAGCGGCAGGTTGTCGAGCGCGAAGCGCAGCAGCCCGATGCCGCGGTTGCCGGTGTAGCTGACCCGCACCTTCGACCGGAGCGGCAGCACCCGCTCGTAGGAGAAGTTCCACTGCTGCGTGTAAGGCATCTCCAGCCCGGGGTCGGGCAGCGTCAGGATGTGGCGCGCCGTCTGCTGGCCGGGCACGAAGACGAAGCCGTTGGTCGGGTCGGCGTAGTTGGTCGCGTTGAAGACCGCCGACGAGGGCGCGGTCTGGTTGTAGAAGAAGGCGTTGGGCGGGTTGAAGCGGACGGTCGCGCCGCCCTGCGAGAAGACCGACTGGAAGAGGCGCCCGTGGTAGATGCCGTAGCCGCCGCGGATGGACGAGATGCCGGGCTCGCCGAAGAGCGCCCTGAAGAAGCCGCCCTCGAAGCGGGGGCTCCACGCGAAGCCGACGCGCGGCTCGTAGTTATCCTTGTCGTCCTCGAAGCCGTAGTCGATGCGGCCCGCGGCCTCCTTCGGCGCCGAGACGTACTCGTAGCGGAAGCCGATGTCCAGCGTCAGGTTCTCGCGCACCTTCCAGGTGTCCTCGACGTAGAAGTTCGCCTCGTTGATGCGGTTCTCCAGGAAGAACGGGCCGAAGCCCTTCTGGAAGTTGTTGACGCAGCCGTTGAGGAACGAGTAGAAGGCCGACGGGATGCCGGTCGGGTTCGCGGCGTTCGTGATCTGCGGGTCGCGGTAGGTGAAGCCGTTGCAGGTCGTGCTGTTGAAGCTGTAGAAGCCGCGCGAGAAGTTGTCGGCGAGGTCGTCCAGGCGCTGGCGGCGGATGTCGGTGCCGGCCTTGAGCGAGTGCCTGCCGGCGAGGGTCGTGAGGTTATAGACGAACTGGTTGTCGGTCTGGTAACGCTGGATGGGGAAGTTGCCGGCGTTGCCGATGATGGTCTGCGTGCCGACGGGCGCGGGGTTGGTGAAGCGGATGACCGGGGTGTCGTTGCCGGCGGCGATGTTGACGAGCGTCGTGCGCAGGCCCAGCCCGTAGCGGAACTCGCCCACGGTCGCGGCCGAGAAGAGGTGCGTCCACGTCAGGCCGATGTTCTGCTGTTTGTGGTTCTGGTCGGCGCGCTCGCCGGGGATGACGTCCTCGGCGACGAAGCGCTGTCGCGTGTACTGCCAGCGCCCGAAGAAGCTGTCCGCCTCGCGCGGGTTCCAGTCGAAGCGGCCCGAGTAGTCGCGCGCCGGGAAGTCGAAGTCCTGCTGGCCGCGCCAGATGCGCGGGCCGTCGGACGCAGTCGTCCCGTTCGGCATGACGCCCGCGAAGCGGTCCATCACCGACTGGATGAAGGCGCGGTTGGCCGGCGTGTCGTTGGCCGGCGTCTGGAGGAACCAGTTGGCGGGGTTGCGCTCGGCGGCGGTGAACACGTCGCGCGAGATGTTGTTGGCCCCGGTGTTCTCCGTGTGGTCGGCGCTGACGAAGCCGAAGAGGCGGTTCTTGATGACGGGGAAGCCGGAGGTGAAGCCGAACTGGTGGCGCCGCGACTTGGCCTTGATGACGCCGGGATTGAAGACGTTGTTCGTCGCGTTGAACGCGCTTCGGTTGTGATACCAGTACACGTCGCCGTGGAGGCCGTTCGTCCCCGACTTCGTCTGCACGAGCACGACCGCGCCGTAGCCGCGCCCGAACTCGGCCGTGAAGTTGTTGGTGATGACCTGGAACTCCTTGATGGTCGAGAGCGACGCCCCCTGGCGGTTCTGGTTCTCGCTGGAGTCGTCGTTGTTGACGCCGTTGATCTGGAAGGTCGCGCCGCGCGTCCCCGTGCCGTTGAAGTTGATCGAGGAGCCGGAGGAGGCGGTCGGGTTGTTCTGCCCCCCGGTCGGGTTCTCCTGGAAGCCCGTGAAGGTCTCGGCGAGCGTCAGGAAGTTGCTCTGGTTGAAGGTGGGCTTTTCCAGAATCTCCTGCTCGTTCAGCCGCCCCTTGATCTCGGCGTTCGTCGTGTTGATGGGCTCTTCGTTGGTCGTGACGGTGACGGTCTCGCCGACCGTGGGGCTGAGCGTGAAGTCGGCGAGGACGTTCTGGTTGAGCAACACCTCCACGCCCTCACGCCTGACCGAGCCGAAGCCCTGGCCGGTGGCGGTGACGTGGTACGTGCCGATGGGCAGGAAGGTGGCGACGTAGGAGCCGTCCTCGTTCGTCGTCAGCGTCCGCTCCTGCCCGGTCTCGACGTTGCGGATGGCGACGGTCGCGCCGGGCAGGACCGCGCCGTTCGGGTCTTTGACGGTGCCCTGTAACGTGCCCGTCACGGTCTGCGCAAAGACTGCCGCGCTCAGGCAGAGAACGCCGGCGGCGAGAGCGACTAAACGTTTAATCATTGGTTCTCCTCCAAATGCGTCTACGGGGGTTCTGAAACGTCGCCGCTCCCCCTCCGTGCATCCCGAGAGAGCCCGACACAAACCGGCATCGACAGCCACCCTGGCTCGAACCTTACGACTGGTTTTGAAACCTTTAAAGGAAAGAAAAGGGATCACGCGACTCTTGATTCACGTTTCGGCCGACATTTTATAGAGAGATGACGCAATAATAAAAACTAAAAGATTTTATGAAAGCCATAAGCATCTCTGGCGGGTGAATCGGGCGGGTGATGTGCCGGAGCGGGCATCTCGACTGTGTTGCCGAAGATGAAAGGCCAAGTCAAAAGTTCTGCCGGAAGTGATGCGCGAGGTCAGGCGAAGTTCGGCGCCCCGCCGTTCGGGGTCGCCGCATGGCGGAAGGCACTCGAAGAATTTTCGCGCTTGAAAATAATCTTCGCAACGCGACCCGCGGCAGTACCCTTCAGCGAAGTGCGGCCTGCGGCCCGCCCACGGTGACCCTGTTCGGCCTGGCCCCGCCGCCGGGGCGCACCAGCGTGAAATAGTGGACGGCGAGGCACGCGAGCGCGAAGCAGGCGAGGAAGACGAAGCCCCAGGCGTAGCCCCCCGTCGCGTCGCGGATGAGGCCGAGCGCGAGCGGCGGGAAGAAGCCGCCGAGGCCCCCGAACGCGCCGACCAGCCCGGTCACCGTCCCCGTCTCCTTCGGGAAGAACTGCGGGACGAGCTTGAAGACCGCGCCGTTGCCGAGTCCGAGCGCGGCGGCCGCGCCGAGCGCCCCGACCGTGAAGGTCAGCATGTTCGGGCAGCCCATCAGCA
>DAIRFV010000282.1:0-8204 GCA_036794905.1 Pyrinomonadaceae bacterium
CTGCACGCCGCTGTAAGACAAGGGGAATTTTAAGAAACAGGTCTGGACGAGTCGGAGGCGGCGAGATTATCAACTCGCCGCCTCCGACTTCTTTAACCGTTCTTCTCTTTGTCTTAACTGCCTACAGCCATCTGCCTACTGTCTACTCCTCATTCCACTGCGGCGGCAGGAGGCGGCGGCGGCCGTCGGCGCTGAGCGAGAGGCCGGGCTCCTTGAGTCCCTCACGATCCCAGAGCTTGCACGTGACCTGCTTGTGCGACTGGTCGAGCGCCTCGCAGTAGTTCGTGTAGGTGCAGCGGCGCACCTCCGAGCCGCGCCCCGCCCGCGTCTTCAAGAACCAGTCGGGGTCTGCGAGCGACTGGCGCGCGGCGCCGACGATGTCCGCGTCGCCGCGCCGCAGAATCTCTTCGGCCAGCTCGAACGTGCCGACGCCGCCCGCGGCCACGACCGGCGTTGGATAGCCCGCCTCGTTCACCGCGCGCTTCACCTCCCTCGAGAGGGGGAGGTTGCGGCCGAACGGGCCCGCCGCGTCCGAGAGCACCGTCGGCATGCACTCGTAGCCGCTCCGGCCCGTGTAAGGGTAGACGGCCTGCCCGACCTTCGGCTGCTTCGCGTCCTCGAACTTCCCGCCCTTCGACACCGAGAGGAAGTCGAAGCCGGCGCGCGCGAACTCCGTGCCGTAGAAGGCGGCGTCTTCGACGCGGCTCCCGCCCCCGATCACCTCGTCGCCGAGGAAGCGCACGCCGACCGTGTAGTCTTCGCCCACCCGCCCGCGCACCGCGCGGTAGACTTCGAGCGGCAGGCGCACGCGCCCCTCGGGCGAGCCGCCGTAGCCGTCGGCGCGGTCGTTGCGGCGGCTGAGGAACGAGGCCATCGTGTAGGCGTGCGCGTAGTGCAGCTCGACGCCGTCGAAGCCCGCCTCGCGCGCGCGCCGCGCGGCGTCGGCGAAGAGGCCGGGCAGGACTCGGGGCAGCTCGCGCACGTGCGCCAGTTGCGTGTCGGTCACGCGCTCGCGGTAGCCGAAGCGCAGCGACTCCAGCTCGCGCTCGTCGAGCACGCGTTCGACGAGTTCGTCCGGCGCGTCGCGCAGGTACGCGCGCACGTCCGACTCGTCCCGCTTGAGCCAGCCTTCGTCCTCGTCGAGTGAAACGAGGGCGCGGCGGTGTCGGTCTGTGACCTTGAGGAAGCGCTCGAAGAACTTCGCCGGCTCGGGGCGACGTTTGACCGAGAGGAAGTCGATGATCTGTATCAGCAGGCGCGTGCGGCCGTGGCTCGCGCGGCGGACGGTCTCGACCAGTTCGCGCAGGCCGGGCAGGAAGCGGTCGTGGCCGATGCGCAGGAGCGGCCCCGAAGGCACGTCGCGGATGCCGGTCGCCTCGACGACGATGGCGCCGGGTCGGCCCGCGGCGAAGCGCGCGTACCATTCGAGGTTCTCGCGCGTGACGAACCCGTCCCCGGTCGCGCGCCAGGGCACCATCGCCGGCACCCACGTGCGCGACTCAAGCCCGACCCGGCCCACGCGGACGGGTTGAAAGAGCAGCGCGCGCGCGGCCTCCTCGGCCGTGGGCCAGCGCGCCGCCGGGATGGAATGTCTGACGACAGGCTCGGGATGCCACATAGGTTTCGAGGGTTGGAGTGTAACAAATTTTCGATTTGAGCAGGTTGATTTGCGATTTATCCTCTTCAAATCGCAAGTCAACACCTCAAATCGAAAATACACCAAACCCTTCCCCCCGCACGGTCGTAAGGGGCTGGCAGGAAGGGCTCGGGGCGGTTGCCGTTCCGAGGATTTTGTATATGAAGTGGGAAGAGTTTTTGGGCTGGGTTTTCAGGGGCGGCTTGCGGCGCGGGGCGCCGGGCGCCGCGGCCGGCGCGTCCCCGAAACTCGCGCGCGGCGGCGCCGACTTCATCGCGGGCCAGGTGGCGCGCACGACCTTCCGCATCTTCAAGAACAACCTGCTCGCGCTCCCCTGGATCAAGGAGGGCGAGGAACTGGGCGCGACGCTCGACGGCGCGCGCGCCGACCTCCTGCGCTCGCGCAACGCCTACCGCGAGAGCATGAAATCGCGCCGCGCCGCCGCCCGCGCCGAGGCCGACTGGCGCCGCGCCACGGAAGACTTCCGCCGCCAGGTCGCCGGCCTCAACCGCCGCCTCGCCGCCTACAACCTCAAGGCGCCCTCCAACGCCTTCCGCAAATCGCCCGTGGACGCCGACCGCGAAATCGGCCGCGTCCTCCGCGACGAATAACACCCACCTCTTACCCAAAGTAGCCATATAAAATCGCTGCGGCTATACTGAGCCTTCACCCAACGACAGAGGAGGAAGGCTTTTTTGACGGACGAGCTTCTTGAGTGGCGGCGGGAGTTCCCGATTCTGGAGAGTGCGGTCTACCTGATCTCGCACTCCCTGGGCGCGATGCCGCGGGGGGCGTACGAGCGCCTGCGGGACTACGCCGACGCGTGGGCGACGCGCGGCGTGCGCGCGTGGGCCGAAGGGTGGTGGGAGATGCCGCAGACGGTCGGCGACGAGGTCGGGCGCATCATCGGCGCCGACCCCGGCACGGTCGTCATGCACCAGAACGTCTCGGTCTGCCAGTCGCTCATCCTCTCCTGCTTCGACACCACGCCCGAGACGCGCCGCAACAAGATCGTCTACTCCGAGCTGGAGTTTCCCTCGGTGATGTACGTCTACGAGGCGCACGCGCGCGACGGGCGCTTCCGCGTCGAGAAGATCAAATCCGAAGACGGCGTCACCGCGCCGCTCGAAGCGACGCTCGCCGCCATCGACGAGGAGACGCTGCTCGTCCCCCTGTCGCACGTCCTCTTCAAGAGCGCGTCGTTGCAGGACGCGCGCGCCATCACGCGGCGCGCGCACGAGGTCGGCGCGCTCGTCGTGCTCGACACCTACCAGTCGGCCGGCACCGTGCCTTTCAGCGTGAAGGATTTGGACGTGGACTTCTGCACGGGCGGCTCGGTCAAGTGGCTCTGCGGCGGGCCCGGCGCGGGCTACCTCTACGTCGCGCCGCGTCTACGGCAGCAGTTGCGGCCGAAGGTGACGGGCTGGATGGCGCACGCCGCGCCCTTCGCGTTCGAGGAGACGATCACCTACGCCGAAGGGGCCGCGCGGTTCCTCCACGGCTCGCCGGCCGTGCCCGCGCTCTACGCCGCGGAGTCGGGCTACAAGGTCATCAACGAGATCGGCGTCGAGCGGATTCGCGCGAAGAGCGTCCGGCAGACGCAGCAGTTAATCGGGCTGGCCGAAGAGGCGGGCTTCCGCGTGACGAGCCCGCCCGACCCCGCGGCGCGCGGCGGCACCATCACCGTCGCCGTCGAACACGCCCCCGCCGTCACGCGCGAGCTCATCCGCCGCGAGATCATCGTGGACTACCGCCCCGGCGCGGGCATCCGCATCTCGCCCCACTTCTACACGAAGGACGAGGAGCTGGAGCACGTCGTCAGAGAGATGCGCGCCATCCTCGACACGCGCGCCTACGCCGCGCACGAGGCGGCCGGCGCCGCCTTCTAACTGGTGACGTAAAAATCGCTCCCGCGCGCGAACTCTATCCCCCTGCGCGTTAAAACTTACCCGCCCCCGTGAAAAACTTAGGCGAGCGTACACACAACTCCGACTCAAGCGTGCCAATCCCTGACTCATGCGCGCAAAACAGTAAACAGGCGTGAAAGATTGCGACGGACGTGTGCCAATCTCCTTCTCGGGCGCGCCGGATAGCGACCGACGGGCTCACAATCGCTGCCACTCGTGCAAGATCGCAACAGACGGGTGAAAAATAGTAACTCACGTACGCACGAGACCAACTCACGCGTGCAAGATTAAGAGCATTTATGCCCGACTCACTCCAATAACATCCGTCTATGACTCACGCGTGAAAATCCCCCTCTCAAGCGTGAAAAACTATTTCTCAGTCGTGAAAATCTCTTTCCACTTAACTTTTTTTATGCGCATTGCGCGCACTACGATTCGCATCCCTGCAAAACCCTCACGTACACGCGAAAAGCGACAACTCACGGGTGAAAATCGCTCACCGGAATGGAAAATCCCTGATGCAAGGCTCAACAAGTATGACCGAAGAGAGGCGCGCCGCGGCTCTGCCCGACGGAAGGTTTAGACGAATGTTCTGTTGGGCAGGAAATTGTTCGATTGGGCAGGATCGTGCTGGATTTGCCGGAGAGGCTTCCAAGTCCGGACGCATACAGCAAAAAGACTGGCGACAAAACGAGTTTCCTGTTCGCCGTCTGACGTGTTTATGTGCTGACCTACGTTTTGCGGCTCGTCAGCGCACGATGAGCTTGCCCTTGTACATGTTCATGCCGCAGGTGAACTCGTATTCGCCGGGCGCGCGCGGGAGGATTTCGATTGAGACGGGCTGGTTCTCGGGCAGGTGTGCGCGCCGGCCGAAGTCGGGGAGCACGACCTCTTCGCCGCAGAGCGAAGCCTCGCGCCGCGTGAAGTTCAGGCGCAGCGGGCGGCCGGCCTCGGCGACGATGGAAGAGGGCTGGTAGCCGCCCTTCACCGTCACGTCCACCTCCTGCAACCCGCCCGCGCCGGAGACGGCCGACACCGCCTCGCCCTTCCACAGCCAGAAGTACCAGACGATCCACCCGATGATGCCGAAGCCGACGAGCGTGACGATGATCTGCGTCGTGTTCAAGACCTCACCTCCCCCGCGCCCCGCGGCTCGAAGAACCGCAGGCGGTTTGCGTTCGTCACGACCGTGATGGAAGAGGCCGCCATCGCCGCCCCCGCGATGATGGGCGAGAGCAGCATCCCCGTCACGGGATAAAGCGCCCCGGCCGCGACGGGGATGCCGAGCACGTTGTAGACGAACGCGCCGAACAGATTCTGCCTGATGTTCCTGAGCGTCGCGCGCGACACCTCGACGGCCGTCACGACGCCCTTCAAACTCCCGCCGACGAGCGTCACGTCCGCGGCCTCAATCGCCACGTCCGTGCCCGTCCCGATGGCGAAGCCCACGTCGGCGCGCGCCAGCGCGGGCGCGTCGTTGATGCCGTCGCCGACCATGCCGACGAGACCGCGCGCGGAGTTCTCCGCCTGTAGACGCTCGACCTCGCGCGCCTTCTCCTCGGGCAGCACCTCCGCCAGCACGCGCTCGATGCCCGCCTGACGCGCGACGGCCCGCGCCGTCCGCTCGTTGTCGCCCGTCATCATCACCACCTCGATGCCCATCCGCTGCAAGGCGCGCACGGCCTCGACCGAGTCCTCTTTGAGCGTGTCGGCGACGGCGACGATGCCCGCGGGCACCCCCCCGACGGCGACGAACATCGGCGTCTTCCCCTCGTCGGAGAGCCGCGCCGCGCCCCGCTCGAACGCGTCGAAGGGGACGCCGCCGCGCTCCAACAGTCGGCGGTTGCCGACGAGCACGACGCGCCCCTCGACCGCCGCCTCGACGCCGTGGCCGGGAACGGCCTCGAACCGCGCGGGCTCGCCGAACTCGACCCCGCGCGCGCGCGCGCCGCGCACGATGGCCTCGGCCAGCGGGTGCTCGCTCCGGCGGTCGGCGGCAGCGGCCAGTCGCAACAACTCCTCTTCGCCGAAGCCCCCGAGCGGCAGAACGTCCGTCAGCTCCGGCCGGCCCTTCGTGAGCGTGCCCGTCTTGTCGAGCACGACCGTTCTAAGCTTCGAGGCCGACTCCAGCGCCTCGCCGTTGCGTATGAGGACGCCGTGCTCGGCGGCCTTCCCCACCCCGACCATCAAGCTAATCGGCGTCGCCAGCCCCAGAGCGCAGGGGCAGGCGATGACGAGCACGGCCACCATCGTCACCAGCGCGTGGTTGACGACCGGCTCGGGCCCGAAGTTGAACCACGCGAGGAAGGTCAGGACGGCGACGATCATCACCACGGGGACGAAGTAGGAGCTGACCTTATCAACCAGCCGGCCAATCGGCGGCTTCGAGCTCTGCGCCTCTTCGACCATCCGGACGATGCGCGCCAGCGCCGTGTCCGCGCCGACCTTCGTCGCGCGGAAGGTGAAGGCGCCCGTCTTGTTGACGCTCGCGCCCGTCACGTAGTCGCCCGGCCGCTTGTCCGCGGGCACCGACTCGCCCGTGACGACGGACTCGTCCACGGCCGACTCGCCTTCGAGGATGCGGCCGTCCACCGGCACCTTCTCGCCGGGGCGCACGAGCACCGTGTCTCCGACGACGACCTCCTCGACGGGCACGTCCAACTCACGCCCCCCGCGCACGACGCGCGCCGTCCTGGCCTGCAACTCAAGAAGTTTTTTGAGCGCCGCGCTCGAACGGCTCTTGGCCCTCAGCTCCAGAGCCTGACCCAGCAGGATGAGCGCGACGACGATGACGGCGACCTCGAAGTACATCCCCGAGGTGCCCGCGGGGAACAGCCGCGGCGCGACGACCGCCACCGTCGAGTAGACCCAGGCCGCGCCCGTGCCGAGCGCGACCAGCGTGTCCATGTTCGTGTTGTGGTTGCGCAGCCCGTTCCACGCGCTCTCGAAGAACTGGCGGCCCGGCCAGGCGAGCACGGCCAGCGTCAGGACCGCCGAGGCGACGCCGACGGGGCGGTGATACGGCATGAGCGCGTGACGCCAGACGGGCACGAACTCCGCGAACATCAAGAGGAGCATCGGGAGCCCGACGGCCGCCGCGAACCAGAACTTACGCATCATCGTGCGGTAGCTCTGTTCCTGCGCCTCCTCCGCGTCGGCGGCGCGGCCGTGCCCCGGCGCGCCGGCGGCGTGTGCGTGTCCGGCGTGCCCCTCGTGTGCGTGCCCGGCGCCGGCCGTGTCCGCCGGGCCGGCGGACGACTTGCGACGAATTGACGTTAGCTGAACGGGCGCGGCGGACAACTGCACGGGCGCCGCGGATAATTGCACGGGAGTTTCCGCCGCGGCGCCTCCGCAGCAACCCGCCTGCGGCGCGGGTTCGCCCGGGCCCGCGGCGTCGAACTTCTGCTTGCAGCCGTGCGAGCAGAAGTGGTAACGCACGCCGTCGCGCTCGCTCGTCCCGGCGGCCCGCGCCGGGTCAACCGTCATCCCGCACATGGGATCGACGAACTCCTCTTTCAACGCCGTCGCCCGCATCTTCCGACCTCCTTGCGCTTCAAGCCCCGCGCTTCCCGCGCTTCAGCCCCCCCGCCCGGTCGTGTCGCGCGTGCTCGATCTCCGAGCCTTCAATCAGCCCGCAGATGTGCCCCGGCGCGCGGCCGACCTTGTCCCACTCTTCGAGCGTGTGCTTCAACTCCTTGCGGTACTTTTGAAGCTCGCGCAGCCGCTCGTCCAGCTCCTCCATCCTCCGCCGGACGATCTCGCGCACCTCGTCGCAGGGGCTCTGCCCCTGGCGCGCGTCGTCCACGATGCGCCTGATCTCTTCGAGCGAGAAGCCGAGCGCCTGCGCCTGCCTGATGAAGGCGAGGCGTTCGAGCACGTCCTCGCCGTAGACGCGGTAGCCGCTGTACGTGCGCGAGGGGCGGTCGAGCAGGCCGCTCTTCTCGTAGAATCGCAGCGCCTCGACGCCGATGCCGCTCCGCTTCGAGACCTCGCCGATCTTCAGCATCCGCCGCCCCTCCGCCTCGTCCACCACCCTCGCGCCCCGCTTCAGCTCCCGCATCGTTTCGTCCCCCCCCTTCAACTGAGGCCCCAAGTATAAACCCTCGACTCGGCTACAGAGTCAAGCAGCAAATTTTAGCGATTTTTCGGGGATTTTCATTCATGTTTGTGCTGCTGAGTTGGCGCTTGCGGCGGCTCCACGACACCTTCGCGCACGCGGCGCATGACCTCTTCGTACAGCGCGGGCGGGAGCACGCGCACCATCGTCATCATGCCCATGAAGGAGCCCGTCCAGCCCGGCGGCAGCCCGTACGTCTGCGGCTTGGCGACCTCCCTGTCCATGAACATCACCATGTCCTGCGGGTAGCCGGGCACGCGCTTGCGCCGCGCAGCCTCTTCGGGCGCCTGGCCCGGCCCGTGCCCCTGGTGCTGCTGCTCCTGCGGCCCGACCATGTTCGAGACGTTGCGCTCCTGCGTCGTCGTCCCCATGCCGCGCCCCATGCCGGGGCCGAGGTCTTCGGAGAGTGCGTGACCCTGCGTGACGATGCCCATCCCCTCTTCCATCCCCTTCCCCGTCTGCGCGCCGCGGCCGGCGTGCGACATGGGGCCGACCATCGAGACCATCTGGTTCATCATGTGGTGCGGCAGGTGGCAGTGGAGCA
>DAIRFV010000044.1:0-29889 GCA_036794905.1 Pyrinomonadaceae bacterium
GCGCGGTCGTGCCGGCCGACTGCATGAAGCCGTACTGCGGCTCGTTGGGGAGCTTCCCGTAGTTCGGGTTGGCGCCGCCCGAGAAGTTGTGGATGAGGTTGTGGATGTTCTCGCACGCGCCGAAGAAGTGGTTGCTGTCGGGGCCGCTGGCGAAGCTGAAGAAGTTCTGAATCTTGAGGATGTTCTGTATGTCCTCGGGCGTCGGCCACGCCTCGAAGATGAGGTCGGCGTTCCCGCCCGGCCAGCGGTTCCAAATCCAGAGCGAGTTGACGCGCGCAAGCTCCCCGATGATGAGCTGGTCGCCCGCGGGGTCTGCGCCGTAGGTGATGCCCGCGGCGTTGAAGAGTCTGAGCCCCGAGTCGAACCCCCGGTCGTTATCCTTGCCGCCGTTCTGGTCAAACAGGGTCTTCAACTTCGTCCACGTGTCGTCGGGAATCTTCCCCTTGAGGTTGTCGAGCATCTTCCGGTCAATACGGCAGCGGTAGGCCCTGGGGACGGTGCCGTTGTCGAGCGAGCCGGTCTGCTGCTGCGTGTCCTGGATGGAGGCCAGCACGTTGTCGCGGTACATGGGCCAGTCCCAGTAGGGCAGCGTGACGGTCGGGTCGATGTCCTGCATCTGCTGCTCGAAGTAGTAGAGGTAGAGGCGGTGCCAGGTGAGGAACTGCTCCCAGCCGTGCTGGCAGTTGTTGGCGTGGATGTCGGCCCAGAAGCGGAAGCTGCGCTGGTCGTACTGGTGGAAGTCGTCGTAGCACTTCATCGCGCGGATGACGCGGCGGAAGCGTTCGAGCTCGTCCGGCGTGAGGCATTCGACGTTCTTGCGGACTTTGATCTTGTTCGTCTCGAAGCTGAAGTCGTTAACCGACCTCGTCGAGAGCGGGTGCTCCTCGTACCCTTCCGCGCGCGCGAGCGCCAACGGCAGCGTCACCTGCGCGAGCGAGAGGGTCGGCGCGTCGGAGGCGGGGCAGCCGTCGTCAATCCAGCCCTGGATGAAGATGATGTCCGAGGCCGAGGCCCTCTGCCCGCCCCACATCAGCGGCGGAAACTGCGTGCCGTCGAACGGGAACTCGCCCTTCAGACCTTTGATAAGACCCGACGCCGCGCCGCGACCTTTTGAGGGCTTCGCGCCCACGCCACCGCCGCCCCCCTGCGACTCGGCTCCGCCGCCCGTCAACACGTCCCCGCCGCAGCAGGAGTGGCCGCCACCTTCGGGCGTCGGCGGCGGCTCCGGCCGGGGCGCCGGCTCCTCGTCCTGACAGCAGGAGCGCGTCGGGTTGATGATGTCGTCGCAGGGGTCGGGCTCGATGGGCTCGGCGATGAGGCGGATGTTGTAGAGCGTCGCCTTCATGAACGCGTCGAGCGGCAGGTGCCAGAAGCGCCCGAGCCCCTGGTAGCTGGGCGTCGCGCTCCCCTGCGCGGCGTCGAGAATCTGCTTGACTCGCTCATACCGCGACGCGGCCTGCGGCTGTGTGTCCTGCGGCTGGTCTGCCATCGTTAACTCACCCCCGTGGGAAGGTTTGGGGTGTTACGTGTCGGGTGCTGGGTTGTAGACAGGCTGGCCGTTCTCAGACCAAAACCCCCAACCCAGCACCCGACACCCTCTGACCCTTCATCCTTTCGACTAGTTGTGCGAGTAAGGCGTGCGCGCGGGCGCGACCTCGACGATGGTCATCATGCCGCGGTCTTCGTGCGCGAGGATGTGGCAGTGGAGCACGTAGAAGCCCGGGAAGTCTACGAAGCGGCTCCGCATCTTGAACCAGCCGGGCACATTGACCACCACCTTCTTCGGCTTCTTCGTCGTCGAATCGATGACGGGCTGCTTTGTCGTCGGGTCGATCTCGTCCTTCGAGGTCGTGACGTTCCGGCCGGAGGGGATCGGGAAAACGTCCCACCAGATGTTGTCCTTGTTGACGAAGGCGGGGCCGCACGGCTTCCACGTGTCGCGGTCGGCGAACGGGTCGAGCAGACATTGCTTCGCCGCCACCGCGGGCCGCTTGTCGAGGTCGTTCCTGTCGAAGACGTAGCGCGGCACGGTGACCGTGGTGGTCTGGCGGCGGTTCTTCGGGTCGGGGATGGTGACGGTGACGTTCTGGTTCGGGTCGAAGATGTCCGTGACCTGGAACGGGTTGATGTGGATGTGGAACGGGTGGGAGACGACGGCGGTGGAGGGGTAGCTCTCGTTGACGATCTTCCACTCCTCGGCCGTGTTGAGCAGCACGACCTCGCCGACCTCGCCGTCGAACTTCTTGTGGTTGATGGTGTGCATCACGGGCTTGCCCGGCCCCTGCCCCGGCTGCCCCGTGCTGGCGAAGGTGAGCGTCTTCGTCCCCTTGATCTCGTGGTCGGCGATGTCGTCGAGGAACTTGGGGAAGGCCGGCGCGTCCGGGATGAATCTCCCCTGGTTCGACTTCGGATCGACGGGCGTGCCCGTGACGTTGACCGTGAACAGGGTGATCGGCTGCGCCGGCCTCTGCCCCTTCAGGTCGGCGGGGTCTACCATGTTCTTGACGAGGACGTTGTGCTTACAACCGCCCGCCGTCGCGCAGACCGCGGGCGGTGCCTTGACCAGCAGGTCAACGCGGTTGCCCGACGCGACGGTGATGTTCCTGAAGTGCCGATTCTTGTAGTTCGTGTCTTTGAACTGCACGCCGTCCTGTGCCAACTGTCTGACCTCGAAGCCGGCGGGCAAACCCTCGAAGTAGACGGCCGCGCGCCCCGAGGTGTTGACGATGCGCCACATCTGCACCTCGCCGGGTCGCATGTCGAGCACGGGCTTCAGGCGGCCGTTGACGGAGAAGTCGGGCCCCTTGTCCTGCGCGCTGCCGGGGCCGCGCATCAGGTTCGGCGAGACGCCGAGCTGGTTGACGATCATCAGCGGCTGCGTCCGCGTCCAGCCCGCGCCGTACCACTTGTTGAGGTCGTCGTCGTACTGACCCTCGATGATGAACGCGCCGGTCATGCCGTTCGAGACGTTGATGGCGGTCGAGCCGTGCTTGTGCGCGTGGTACCAGTGCGTGCCGGGCGACTGGCCCATCCGCAGGTGGCTGCCCGAGCCGTGCCCGCCGCCCGCCGTGGTCGCGCCGCCGCCCATGCTCATCCCCTCGTGGCCGGCCTCGGCCGTGCCCGAACCGCCCATCACGGGCGCGGCCGCGGCCGTGGGCGGGGGCCACGTCGTCGAGGTGTACTCGGGCAGGCGGAAGCAGTAGGGGAACGAGCCGATGTAGTACTGCGGCCACGCGCCCTGCTCGATCTGCTTCTTGTCCACCGGCCAGAGCTGCTTGACGCCCGTGCCGTAGTCCTTGACGAGCTGCGCGTCGTAGCGCTGGAGCAGGTTCGCCTGCTCGTCCGTCCACTGCTTGGGCATGTCGGCCCAGCTCGTCGGCCACTCGCGCAGCACGCCGCGGTTCAGCTCCTGCTCGCAGCGCGCGTAGAACTCGTTGAACCACGCGTCCACCCTGTTCGGCGTAACGATCGGCCGGCCGCCCTCGCGCAGGCTGGGGCGCACCTCGATGAAGACGTTGTCGCCGGTCGTGTTCGGGTTGGTGTGCGTGCCGTGGAAGTGTATGTTGCCGGTGCTTGAGCCGTGGAAGCAGTCGGGGTACTTGTCGCCGCCGGGGTAGCCGGAGCTGGTCTCGTCGCAGCCGCCGCCGCGCCCCGTCTCGCCGCGGTCGATGGAGTCGCCGAAGTCGGAAGGGTTGATCTGGTTGATGAAGGCGAGTTGGACGAGGTTGCCGACGCGCGCGCGCAGCGTCGGGCCGGGCTGCGGCAGCGGGTAACCTCCGTCGGTCGGCTTCGGCGCGTAGGGCACGGGGTCGGGCGAGCCCTTCGTGTACTGGACGGTGTTGAGCCCCCAGAAGTAGCGCACGAACTGCGGGAAGCACTGCGACTTGCTCTGGTCGGTCGGGGCCGAGATGGGAATGCGGTTCGGTATCCAGCGCTCCTCGCTGCCGAGCATGACCGTCCCGCGCAGCTTGCCGTCGGCGGCGGCGATCTCGGGCACCCAGAAGAAGGGCTGACCCGTCGCCATGCTCGGCGGGCACTGGCCGAACGCGGGCGTCGGCGTCGGCGTCGGCGTCTGCGCGCTCGCGGTCGCGGCTTGCGACCAGATGGCGAAGGCGACGAGCACGGCGGCCGACAGCCAACGCAGGGCGTAACTTCCGTGGCGCGGCTCGCGCGGGGGCGCGGCCGTACGGCACTCAACAGGCGTGTGAAGCTTCAACACGGGCAGGCGCATCGCGATCCCTCCTTCAATGCTTCGACAGTCATACCTCGAACGAACTCTCGGGAGTCCGGACGCCAGGCGGCAGGCCGCGTCCGTCGGGCGCAAGGCGCGGCGTGTCCGCCGCGCCCCGCCGCGACTAGTCGAGACTCGTCGGGGTCTGCTGCGCGAGGATTTGGCCGCGCTCGGAAACCCTTTCCGGGTGCGTCGCGCAGTAGTAGTAGACGATCCAGTTGGCCGGGGCCGGGCTCCCCGAAGGCTGCGCCACGTCGTAACTCGGGCGCGAAGACCTGCCCGGCGGAATCTCGTCGGACAGGTATTCGGGGTCAGACCTCGCCACATCGAGCGGGTTGTAGTCCTCGTCGGTGGGCCACGGCTGGTGTGTCTCTTTGGTGGTGTTGTTCCAGCAGACCAGGTCGTCCTGCTGCGTCATCTGCGTGCCGGGCGAGAACGTCGCCCCGCCGGAGTTCGCCTGAACAATCTTTACTGTCCAGTCTGGCATTCCCTGCTCCTTTCGCTATCGTCCCTCAACCTTTCGGGCGGGCGTGCGTCTCCACGCGCACATGCGCCGGGAAGGCGACAGGCACGGCCGAGTCCGCCGAACTAATAGCCGAACTGAAACCGAAGCTTTTGTCGCCAGACCTCGGCGAGCGCGGTGAGAGGGGCGCACAACCCAGCAGGTTCATTGTCAACGGTGTCCGCAGACCCGTCTGGGCGAGGAACCCGTCAATAAATCCTGGTATTGATGTAACGAAGTTGAGTTTTAAAGGAGACTGACGGAGGGCATCCGTCAGCGTGTGTATTACCGAAAAGCGAAGTCACAATATGCCTCTTAACGTACGTAGTCAAGAGTTTTTTCCCTGGCATGACGAAATTCCGGCTTGTCGCACAAAGCGTTGAGGCTAGAAGGAATTATCTTGACAGAAAAGGACCTCGAAAGTAGTGTGAGTCCGCCTCGGAGCGCTTCGCATTCGGGGTTGGGGAGCGGGCCATCGCCCCCGCCCTCACTTCCGATTTTGTCATCACACGAGCACACACACAGGAGCAGAAAAATGTCCTCAAGGCCGACGCCGTACAGGATCGCCATTCCCATCTACGAGCACGTCAATCTCTTCGACGTGACCTCCGCGTGCGAGATGTTCTACTGGATGGGCCAGTTCTGGAATGAGGGGCCGGTCATCATAGACCTCGTCGAAGCCAAGGGGCGCGTGGTCAGGACCCTCGCCGGCCCGAAGCTGACGCCCGACAAGTCGTTCGACGATTATCGCGGAAAGGGGCAGCAGCCAATACAGGCCCAGCTCATCTGGGTTCCCGGCGCCGGCAACGAGACGACGCAGAAGATGATGGGCGACACCGACTATCTACGCTTCCTGCAAGAGCAGGCCGAAGGGGCCGAGTACGTCACGTCCGTGTGCGAGGGGGCGTTGCTGCTCGCCAACGCCGGACTGCTCGACGGCTACGAGGCGACCACGCACTGGGCGGTGGTGCCCTGCCTCCGCACCTTCAAGCACGTGAAGGTCGCCGAAGACTTCCCGCGGTTTATCGTGGACAGGAACAGGGTCACGGGCGGCGGCGTCTCCTCGGGGGTTGACGAGTCGCTGAGAATCATCCAACTCATCTGCGGCGACGAGGTCGCCACGAAGGTGCAGGTCTTGACCCAGTACTTCCCGCAGCCGCCCGTCAACGGTCACATCCCCACGGGCGGCAAGTGCGATATTGAAATCCCCGACCCGCCGCCCGCCAAATCTTCCGAAACCGCGACGAGTAAAAACTGAAGGTGTTCAAAGACAAGAAGTCCGGCTCGACAAACACGTCGGGTGACGCCTCCCTCACTCGTCCGCGAAGAGCGAGGCGCGCGGGAGGATCGTTTCGGGGATGGGTTCGAGGAAGCGCGAGACGGCCGGCGGCGTGTCGCCATCATCGCCGCGCCGCGCGGCCTGCGGGTAGACGAAGTAGAGGTGACGGCGCGCGCGCGTCGTCGCGACGTAGAGCAGCCGCCGCTCCTCCTCAAGGTCTTCGAACTCGTCGTAGGAGCGCGACGAGGGGAACCAGCCGTCCGTCATCCAGATCACGAACAGCGCGTCCCACTCCAACCCCTTCGCCGAGTGGACGGTCGAGAGCGTCACGTTGCCGACGGCGCGCGCGCCCCCCTTGTTGTGCGACGCGTCCGAAGGGTCGAGCGCCACGTCGGCCAGCAGCTCCGAAGAACTCTTGTAACGCTTCGCGATGGCCTGGAGGTGTTCGAGGTCGCGCGCGCGCCGCGGGTGGTCGTCGTAGCGCGCACGGAGGATGGGCCGGTAGAAGCGCAGCACGGCCGTGAGCTGCGCGCCCGGCGACTTGCTTTCGACCAGACTGAGGAGCAGCCGCGCCAGTTTCGCCAACTGCTCCTTATAACCCGACTTCGCCGGGAAGCGGTGCAGCTTCCTGAAGAGTGACTCCTTCGTCTTCGCCGCGCGGAACTCCCTGCGCTCGACGCCGAGGTGTTCGAGTATCTGGTTGACGGTCGCGTCGCCGATGTTGTCGAGCAGCTTCAGCGTGCGGAACCACGAGAGCGTGTCCGAAGGGTTCGAGACGACGCGCAGGAAGGCCAGCGCGTCCTTGACGTGGGCGGACTCGGCGAACTTGATGCCGCCGTACTTGCGGAACGGGATGCCGTGCCGGCCCAGCTCGATCTCCAGGTCGAAGGAGTGCGAGCCGGCGCGGAAGAGCACGGAAATCTCCGAGAGGGGCACGCCCTCGCTGCGCAGCTCTTCGATGCGTTCGGCGACGAAACGCGACTGCTCGTTCTCGTCGCGCGCGTGGACGAGCACGGGCGGCTCGCCCTCGTCCCCGACGCGCGAGACGAGTTGCTTGCCGAAGCCCTCCTCGGCCTCGGCGATGAGGGCGTTGGCCACGTCGAGGATGGGCTGCGTGCTGCGGAAGTTCTCCTCCAGTTTGATGACTTGCGCGGCGGGGAAGAGCTCTGGGAACTCAAGCATGTTGCGGTGGCTCGCGCCGCGGAACGAGTAGATGGACTGGCACTCGTCGCCGACGACGGCCACGTTGTCGTGCGTCGCCGTCAGCAGCCGCACGATGCGCGCCTGTAGGCGGTTCGTGTCCTGGTACTCGTCCACCATGATGTAGCGGTACTGCTCGGAGAGCAATTCTCGCAACCCCTCGCTCGCCTCCAGCGCCTCGCGCAGGCGCAGGAGCAGGTCGTCGTAGGTGAGCAGGTGGCGCGCGCGTTTGAACTCCTCGAAAGACTCGTAGAGCCCTTCGAGCGCGGCGCGTTCGCCGAGGAAGTGCGGGTAGGAGGCTTTGAGCACGTCCGTCAGGGTGCTGTCCTTATTGACCATCATGCTGAAGATGGAACAGATGGTGCGCTTGCGCGGGAAGTGCCGGTCGCGCGTCAGGTGCATCTGTCGGCGCAGGAGGTCAATCAGGTCTTCCGTGTCGCCCGGGTCGAGCACAGTGAAGTTGCGCGAGACGCCGGACGGCTCACCGTGCTTGCGCAGAACGCCGTGCCCGAGGCTGTGGAACGTGCCGCCCGAGACGCGCTGGCAGCGCGAGTCGGCCAGCCCCGCGGCGCGCGCGAGCATCCCGTCGGCCGCGCGCCGCGTGAAGGTGAGTAGCAGCACCGACTCGGGACGCACGCCAGATTCGATCAGCCGCGCCACGCGGTAGACGAGCGTGCGCGTCTTCCCCGTCCCCGCGCCCGCGACGATGAGGAGCGGCCCCACCGTCGTCGTCACGGCCCTGTACTGCGCCGCGTTCAGTTCCCTCTCGTAATCAATCCCGCGCGCGCGCGGCAGCGCGGAGACGCGCCTGAGGACGAGCTTCGTCTTCGTCAGCGTCGGCGCGGCCTGCCCCAGTTCGAGGTCGCGTTTGAAGGCTTTGAGTTCGGCGGCCAGTTCCGCGACCGTCTTGTAACGACGTTTCGGCAGGCGGTCGAGCGCCTTGGTGAGGATGCGGAAAAGCTCCGGCGGCAGTTGAGATTTGACGGCGTCGCGCAGCCGCGGCTCCTCGTGGAGGATGGCGTGCATCGTGTCTATCTGGTTGTCGTGCGCGAAGGGGCACGCGCCGGTCAGCATCTCGCAGATGACGATGGCGAACGAGAAGATGTCGCAGCGCAGGTCTACGCGCTGGCCGAGCAGTTGCTCGGGCGACATATAGTTGACCGTCCCCATCACCGTCCCCGACTGCGTCTCGACGCGCACGAGCGTCTTCTGCGCGCTGTCGGCCACGGGCGCGCGGCGCGGGGCGAGTTTGGCGATGCCGAAGTCGAGAATCTTGACGTAGCCGTCGCGGCTGACCATCAGGTTCTCGGGCTTGAGGTCGCGGTGGACGACGCCCTCTTCGTGCGCCTTGGCGAGCCCGTCGGCGATCTGGATGGCGAGCCCGAGGGCCTCGGCCGTCGGGAGCGGGCGCTCCTTGATCTTCTGGCGCAGCGTCTCGCCCTCGACGTACTCCATCGCCATGTAGGGGCGGCCGCCGTCCTCGCCGAACTCGTAGACGGTGAGGATGTGCGGGTGGTTGAGGATGGAGGCGGCGCGCGCCTCTTGCAGGAAGCGGCGGCGGCGATCCTCCTGCGCGGTGAACTCGGGCGGCAGGAGCTTGAGGGCGACGACGCGTTGCAGCTTCTCGTCGTAAGCCTTGTAGACGGCGCCCATGCCGCCCGCCCCCAGCGACTCCATGATGCGGTAATGTGCGACGTTCGTGCGGGGATTCACTCTCATCTTCGGGCGTGCGGGACTTGCGCCTAGTCTAATCCAAATTTCGATTACGAAAAATGCAGCTTGCGAGGTGCGGCACCTATTTTAACCGATGGGACAGTGTTTCACTGTCACTATTTTAACCGACGGACGAGAGTTTCACGGTCTGCCGCTCGGCGTGTGAGAGGCGAGCCGCCTCGATGACTTCGAGCACGGCGACGGCGGCGGCCGGGAGCACGGGCGGCGGGGCGCCTTCGCGTACGGCGGCGACTACGCCTTCGTAGAAGCGCTGGTAACTGCCGGGCTCGGTGCGCACGGGTCGCACGTCTTCGCCCGCGCCGAGCAGCCCCCAGCCCTTCTCCTCTTCCTCGCCCCAGCCCGGCTCGCCCGGACAGCCTCCCTGTTTGAGCGCCTCTTCCTGAACGTCCAGCCCGAACTTCGTGTATGCCCTCTCGCTCCCGAGCACGCGGAAGCGCGGGCCCGTCTGCGCCGCGGCCGTGCTCATCCACAGGTGCGAGCGGACGCCGCCTTCGTGCGTGAGCGCGACGAAGGTGTCGTTGTCCGTCTCGGCGCCCTCGTAGAAGGGGTCGAGTTCGGCGTAGACGCCGCGCGCGGGGCCGAAGAGGACGAGCGCCTGGTCGATCAGGTGACTCCCGAGGTCGTAGAGCAGACCGCCCGCGTCTTCAGGGCCCCCGCCCTGACGCCAGCCCTGCTTCTGTTGTGGCCGCCAGCGCTCGAAGCGCGACTCGAAGCGCAGCACCCGCCCGAGTTCGCCCCGCGCCAACAGCCCGCGCACGGTCAGGAAATCGCCGTCCCAACGCCGGTTGTGAAACGGCGCCAGGACGAGCCCGCGCGAGCGCGCCGCTTCCAGCACTCTTCCGGCCCCTTCGGCGGTCGCGGCCAGAGGCTTGTCCACCACGACGTGCAGCCCCGCTTCCAGCGCCGCGAGCGCCAGCGGCACGTGCGTGCGGTTGGGCGACGCGACCACGACGAGGTCGAAGTCTTCACTGTTCTCCCACAAACGCCCCGCGGTATCGAAGACGAGCGTCTCCGTGTATTGACTTTTAACCTGACGGGCGCGCTCGGGGTCGGAGGTCACGACGGCCTTGAGGCGCAGCCCCCGCGTCGCCGCAATGAGCGGCGCGTGGAAGACCGCGCCCCCGAGTCCGAAGCCGATGAGCCCGACCCTCAAGTCTCCGCCCGCCGAAGGTGAACCGAGATGCATCGGGCTATTTTACTCGACACTCGTTGTAAACACAGGTCGGTACCACCGCGGTAGCGGGTGGCACTGACCCGTGGGCAATCGCACGGTATTCAACGAGCGAGGGGTCGGCCGACCCCTTTCAGGCCGACCGACCCCTCGCGCGATAGTCGAGAGTCTAACGCGGTTAGAAGATGAACTTCGCGCCGAGTTGGACGCGGCGGGCGTAGTTCTCCTGGTTGGAGGTCGTCAGGACGTTGATGGCCCCGAAGGTGGTGTTGTTCGGCGCCACCTGCGGGCCGGGGAAGTAGGGCTCGTTGAAGGCGTTGAGCGCTTCGAACCTGAGCTGCACCTTCATCGTCTCGCGGATGTGGATGTCCTTGAGCAGCGTCAGGTCAACGTTCTTGATGTAGTCGCGGCGGACGCTGCTGAAGCGCAGCGGGAGCGTCCGCAGGTGGAAGACGGGGGTGGCGGCGGTGTTGGCGGCCGTCTGCGCGGCGTTGCGCTGCGCCGTGGACGCCGTCTCCGGGGTCACGCCCGCCGGCAGGAAGCTCGGCCAGTCATAGAATGACTGGAAGGCCGCGGTGTTGAACCAGCGGTCGGTCGTCCGCTGCTCGGACGGGATGTCGAGCTCGCCGCCGCGGTAGAAGGCGTTCGGGAAGTTGCCGACGGGGAAGCCGCTCTGGAGTTGGATGCTCCCGCCGATTTGCCAGCCGCCGAGCAGGGCGTTCGTCAGCCAGTTCGCGCCCGACAGGAACTCGCGGTTCTTGCCCACCGGGAGCGAGTACATGCCGCTGAACGAGATGCGGTGCGGCGCGTCCTGGTCGGAGATCATCTTGGTCGGCTCGGGGTCGCCCGCGTTCAGATACTCGGTCGCCTGAATCCACTTCGACCACGTGTAGGCCGCCTGCACGGTGTAGCCCTTCGAGAAGCGCTTGTTCACGCTGAACTGCCCCGCGTGGTACCAGGACTTGCCGTCGTTGACCGACGTGTTGATGTCGCCGAAGGCCGGGAAGGGCCTGAGCAACTGCTGGCGCTGGACGGTGTTGTTAAAGAGTCCCGTGCCGCGGAACTCCTCAAGCCCGGCGAAGGGGCTCGCGACCGTTCCGGTCAGGAAGGTGTTGTTGGTGTTCATCGCCGCCGTGCGCGAGCCGTCCGTGTTCAGGTACTGGTTCGGCAGGGCGTTGATGTTGCGCGTGATCTCGATGTCGTAGCCCCAGTTGCCGACATAGGCGGCCTCGGCGATGACGCCGCCCGGCAGCTCGCGTTGGAAGCCGATCTGGAAGCGCGCCTGCTTGGAGACCTCGGGGTTCTGGTTGAAGAAGGAGATGCCGCCGCCGAGGCCGGTCTGCTTGCCACGCGCGTTGCCGACCGGCTCGATGATCGAGACGTTGGCGAAGCCCGAGTTGAACGACTGCGGGATGGGCGCGCCGTTGGCGAGCGCGGTCTGCGGGACGGCGGTCGTCTGCGTGTAGCCGGGCTGGATCACGTCGCCGCGCCGCTGGCCGAGAAAGCCGGCGAAGAGGCCGAAGCCGCCGCGGATGACCGTCTTGTCGTTCCAGCGGTAGGCGAACCCGGCGCGCGGCAGGAACGTGTTCTTGGGCGTCTCGTAGAGCCCGCTCCCCGTGTCCTTACCCGCGAAGAGGAGGCCGCCGCGGACGTTGAGCGTCGGGACGAGCGCCTTCAGCGCCGGGTCGTTCAGGTTGGCGTAGCGCCCCTGCGCCGTCGCCTGGACGGGCTGGACGAAATCGAAGTCGAAGCCCGAAACGCTCTTGTTGTTGCGCTCGACGAGCGGCGTCTCCACCTCGTAACGCAGGCCGAGGTTGAGGGTCAGGCTCTGGCTGACGCGCCAGTCGTCCTGCACGAAGAAGCCGTAGGTCTTCGAGTACTCTGAGTAGTCGGCGCGGCGGACGATCTGCTGCGTGGTGGGCAGACCCAGCAGGAAGGAAGCGAAGCCCTGCAAGCCCTGCGGGTCCTGCCCCGTGTTGCCCGAGCTGAGCTGGCGCGTGTAAGTGTTGTCGAAGATGAACTGCCCCGTCTGGTCGTTGCTCGTGAAGACGTCGTCCTCGCGGTAGACGCGCAGCTCGCTGCCGAACTTGAACGAGTGCACGTCATAGGTCTTGTTGAGCACGGCGGAGACGGTGTGGCTGGTCGTCGGCCGGAACTCGTTGCCGAAGCCGGTGCCGAGCGGGCCGTTGGTGAAGTCGAAGCGCGGGAAGCGGCGCACGTCCTCGGTGATGCGGTCGTTGTAGGCGGCCGGGAAACCGAGTTGCGTCAGGTCGAAGCCCCAGGCGTCCTCGTCCTGGTCCTGGTGGCGGATGAAGCGGTTGTAGCCGTAGCGGATGTTGAGCACCGTCGAGGCGTTGAACGTGTGCACGTCGTCGATGACGCCCTGCCGCGAGCGGAAGATGAAGTTGACGCCCGTCGCCTCCGTGCCGAGGTAGTCGTTGTAGTGGCTGCTGCGGTCGTAGCTGCTCCCGCGGACGAAGAACCTGTTCTTTTCGGAGAAGTTCTGGTCGACACGGAACGTGTAGTTGTCGTAAGGCTTGGTCTTCTCCGTCAGCGTCGAGTCGAAGAGGTTGCCCAGCAGCCCCTCGCGCTTCGGCGAGCCGTAGTACTTCAGGATCGAAGTCGCCACGGGGCTGATGCGCTCGGCCGGGATGACGTTGTTGGGGAATGGGTCGCGGGTGAACGTCGTGCACGGGTTCGAGTTGTTCGCGCAGCGCGTCGTGAGGGGGTCGTAGATGGTGATGCTGCTGGCGAAACCCGAGAAGTCGCCGTTGCGGAGCGCCTGCGTCGGCGTCCAGACGTTGCCGCCCGCGTCGAAGCGCGGCCGCGCGTCGCGGATGCCCTCGTAGCCGAAGAGGAAGAAGGTCTTGTCCTTCCCGTTATAGAGCTTCGGGATCTGGACGGGGCCGTTGATGCTGAAGCCGGGGCGGTTCGAGAAGGTGAACGGGCGCCCCTGCCTCTTCGCGTTGCCGAAGAAGTCGTTGGCGGCCATCCCGCCCGGCTCCGTCCAGATGTAGGCCGAGCCGTGGTAGTCGTTCGTGCCCGACTTGATGGTGATGCTGGTGACGCCGCCCTCGGTGTTGCCGAACTGCGCGTCGAAGGTCGCCGTCTGCACCTTGAACTCCTGCACGATGTCGGACGGCGGCACGTAGGACGCGATGACCTCGTTGGCGTTCGCCGTCGAGGTCGAGGGCGCGCCGTCGATGAGGAGGTCGCTGCGGTTGCCGCGCGTGCCGTCGATGGCGTAGCCGACGATGTGCGTCGGCTCGAACGGGCGGTCGAGGCGCTGGCTGCCCGTGTGTGCGACGCCCGGCGACAGGCCGATCAGCGTGTACGGGTCGCCGTGCACGAGCGGCAGCTCGGCCAGACGCTTCTGGTCGACCGTCTGGCCGAGGTTCGCGTCCGAAGTGTTCAGCTCCGTCGCGCTGGCCGTCACCGTCACGGTCTCCTCCGTGCCGCCGACTTCGAGAATGATGGCGAGGTCGCGCGTATCGTTGATGCGGAGCTCGACGTTGTCCTGAATATATTTTTTAAAGCCCGCCACCTCGATGACCACCTGGTAGGTGCCCGGGACGAGATAAGGAGCCTGGAAGAAGCCTTCATCGTTGGTCGTCAGCGAGAGGTTCGTGCCCCTCGCCGGGTCGCTGATCCTGACCGACGCGCCCGGCACCGCCGCCTTGTTGGGGTCGGTGACCGTGCCCGTGATCTTGCCGCGCGACTCCTGCGCGCGCAGCGTCACAGGTGCGGACGCCGCCAGCAGGATGGCCGAGAGGGCCGCTGCCAGACTTATCGTTTTCACAAATCTTAATCTCATGTTCGTATCTCCAAAAGAGGGTTGATGGCGGCTGGCACCCACCTTGGTGACGGTGCCGGTTGCTGCCGGCGGGCCGGCGGCGCCTTCGAATTCACGCCCGATGCTGACGTGTGCAGACGCCCCGCGCATTTGCCGACGCGCTCGCGGCCCCTTTGGCCGCCGGGCGCGAACCGGCACTTCTAAGCTGCGTTGGAAACCAGAACCGCCCTTGATCGTTCGAAGAGAAGATGTCAGCTTCAGGAGTCGCCGATTTCTTGACCGTCCCGACTGCAACGGACGAAGCATATAACCCAATCGGCGCCGGCGCTACAGGTTAGGTCAAACCAACTTAACCGGTTAACTCAACGTTCGAGGGTAGCTTTAAGAAGGCCAACCGTGCGCTAACTTGTCTTGATTCCGGCTCAGTCGGCCGGACGGGAAAAGTCCTAAGATTACTTTACAGAATCGTCTTCACACGTGGAATGAAATTGGGGCTATCTTCACTGTCTTATGCAAACCCCTGTGAGAGAGTTCGCCATCCTCCTGGAGCGGGCGCATTTTCTAACGGACGGGGCGACATGTCAAGAGTTTTTCTACCAAAATTTACGCGCCACTATCGATGGTATGACCATTTGATGTAATGGACTTACCCCAACATGTCTGCATCGGACAAAGCTTGAGCGTTTTTCGGGGGCGCAACTGTGATTTTCACAAACGGCGGGTAGAGCCGTGCGGCCAGCTCTCGACTGAGCATGGGCTTTGATGCGTCGGAAATTGGTAAGGGGTAAGGTTAGAGACCTTTACTTGAAATCATGTTTCAAGAGTTAGCTACTGCGTGACCTGTTCGAAGCGTTCGGCGTAGTCCTTCGCGTAGAGTTCGACGGTGCGCCTGACCCTCGTAAAGAGTGCGCGCTGCTGCTCCACGTCCTTGAACCTTTCGCGCAGGTAGAGCATGGCGTTGACCTCGCCCCAGTACTCGCGGTTCTCCCAAATCTGGACGGGGGTTCCGCCCATCCGGCTCTCCAGCTCCTTCAGGCGCCGGTCGCTCGTGTCGCGGCCGTTGCTGAGGAGGGTCTGGTTATAGACGGGCATCAACTGATTCTGTAGCCGGTAGAGTTCGCCGCCCGTGCTCGCGGCCTGTTTGACGTGCCCCAGCTCGTGCGCGATCTTGGCCGCGGCGAGGACGTTGTTCTCGACGGGGAACGACTCCGAGAGCGGCGACAGCGAATGCATGACCGGGTAGTAGATCGGGTTCGGGTAGCCTTCGTCGATGCGGCTCCCGAGTGTGATGGTCGCGGCCACGAGTTCGCCCGCGTCGTTCCATCTGTAAGAGCCCGTGCCCGCCCCGTGCCGGTCGTCTTCCGAGACGGCGACGGTGAGCGTGAAGCGCGGGTTCGACGCGTACGCCTCCCACTGGCCACGCCCCGTCTCGGTCGAGAGCAGGTCGCTCTTCCAGGCCCGATAACGTTCCCTGTATTTGGCGGGGATGTTCTCCACCAGGCCGCCGCGCCGCACGGGCGCGATGCTCACCGGCTCAACCACTGCGCGGGCAGGCCCCGACGCCTGCACTCTGTTAAATGTCGCAGGCGCGAGACAGCAGAGCAGGATGATGACGACGGACAGCAAAGACTTGCGCGGTTTTAGCATCGGGTAGACCTCTCCGGGTTCGTGGCGCGGCCTGCAATAAAACCGTCAGGGGATGGAGTCGTCAATAAACAACAGACTGCGTACGCAAGTCAATATTTTTGTGACCGAAGAGAATTTAGCCGGAGGAATGAGGTGTCAGGGATGTTTGCCAGACTCTTTTACGTGTTCGCTTATGTTCAGGGTGTGACGGCGCACGTTTCGGCACGGCGGCTTTCGAGCGTCTGCCGCACCTGCTCGGCGAGCCCCGGGTGGCGTCGCATGAGGTTTTGGAGCTGTTCGCGTTGGAGGGCGAGGAAGATTCCGGGCGTGAGCGTCTCGACCGTGGCGGTGGTCGGCGAGTTGGTGAGCAGCGCTATCTCGCCGAAGAAGTCACCGTCCTCAAGCGTCGCGAGGCGGCGGGCGCTCCCGTCCTGGTCCTCGGCGCTGACGGAGACTTTGCCGCGCACCACGATGTAGAAGCGGCGCCCCTCCTCGCCCTCTTTAATCAGAGTCCGCCCGGCCGGGACGCGCTCGGTGATGAGCGCGCCGGCAATCTCCTTCAGGTATGCGCGGTCGAGGTCTTTGAAGAGCGGCACTTCGCGCAGGACGTTCAAATCCGTCACGCAGGGGTCGCCGGTTGGCAAGAGGGTCGTGCCCGTTTGCCGCCGCCACATCGCGGCGTATGTGCCTCCGTTGTCCAGAAGTTCTTCGTGCGTTCCCTGGTCGATGAGCCTGCCCTCATGGAAGACCAGGATGTGGTCATAGTTCGCCACGGACGTGAGCCTGTGCGTGACGGAGACGACGGTGCGGCCGAGCGAGGCGCGCTCGACGGTCTCGTTAATGGCGGCCTCGGAGTCAGGGTCGAGCGCGGAGATCGTCTCGTCGAGGACGAGGAGCGAAGGGTTGCGTATGAGTGCTCGCGCGATGGCGACGCGTTGGCGCTGCCCGCCGGAGAGTAGACCGCCGCGCTCGCCCACGAAGGTGTCGTAACCCTCGGGCATACGCATGATGACGTCGTGCATCTCGGCGGCGCGCGCGGCCGCTTCGACCTCCACGTCCGTGGCCCCGGGTCTGCCCATGCGTACATTCTCGCGGACGCTCGTGTTGAAGAGGAAGCTCTCCTGGAAAACGACGCCGACCTGTTCGTAGAGCGAGTCGAGGCCGGCCTCGCGCAGGTCAACGCCGTCGAAGAGGACGCGCCCCTCGCGCGGGTCGTAGAAGCGCATCAGCAGCTTGAGGCATGTGCTCTTGCCGCAGCCGCTGTGGCCGACGAGGGCGACGCGCGTCCCCGCCGGCAGTTCGAACGAAACGCCCGCGAGGTCGTCGCGCTCCCGCGTGTAGCCGAACCTCACGCCCTCGAAGCGGACGCTTGAGAGCAGCGGCGGAAGACGGCGCGCGCCCGAGCCTTCGAGGACGGTCGGCCGCTCGTCGAGCACTTCCTGCACGCGGCGCATCCCGCCCGTCGCTTGCAGCAGTGTCGGCGTCACGGCCGTCAAGCCCATCACCGCCGTGCTCACCGTCAGGAAGAGCGCGTTGAAGGAGACGAGCGACCCGACCGTGAGCGACCCGCCGTAGGCGAGGAAGGAGCCGACGCCGATGAGCAGGACGTGGAAGAGCAGCATGGCGATGTTCGGGCTGCGCTCGCTGACGTAGCTGAGGAAGTTGAAGCGCGAGGCGAGGCCGGTCACCCTACGCGCCGTGCGCGTCGAAGCCGGCGAGGAGCGGTCGCCCGAGCCCGAAGGCGCGCACCACCTGCTGCGCCCCGAGATTCTCGTGGATGACGTTCGTCAACGCCAACTGTTCGGCGCGCAGACGGTCGCCCGCGAGGAGCGCGCGCGGCGCTAGCAGACGCGGCCCCGCGAAACACAGGGGGAGCCCCGCCGCCGCGCAGAGCGCGAGCCGCCAGTCGAGCACGAACAGCACGCACGCGCTGAAGACCATGTTGATGAGGCAGGGCGGCGTGGTCGTCCGGATACTATCAGGGGGGCAGTTTTTTTCGTAAATATTTTCGGCCTTCCCGGCAAGATAGCGTATATTTACGCCCCGAGCAGTCGCGACATCGCGCGCATAAAATCCCGGCCAATTTTTATGCGACAGATCAACAGGCACGTGCCCCACTCCTCTTTCGATCTGCACCCGTATGAGCGTTCCCGACGCGCACGAGGTCACGGAACTTCTGGTCGCCTGGAGTGACGGCGACGAGCAGGCGCTCGACCGCCTCGCCCCGCTCGTCCAGGCCGAGCTGCACCGGCTGGCGCGTCGCTACATGAGCCGCGAGCGCGGCGACCACCTCCTCCAGACCTCCGCCCTGATAAACGAAGCCTACCTGCGCCTCATCGACTGGAAGTCGGCGCGGTGGCAGAACCGCGCGCACTTCTTCGGCGTCGCCGCGCAGATGATGCGGAGGATTCTGGTGGACTTCGCGCGCCGCCGGCCGCGCGCCGCGGAGGGCGAGGTGCGCCACGTCTCGCTCGAAGACGCGCTCGTCATCGCCGACAAGCGCCAGCCCGACCTCGTCGCGCTCGACGAAGCCCTCGTCGCCCTCGCCCAGCTCGACGAACGCAAGGCGCGCGTCGTCGAGCTGCGCTTCTTCGGCGGCCTCTCCGTCGAGGAGACGGCCGAAGTGCTGAAGCTCTCCAACATCACCGTCACCCGCGAATGGAACAAGGCCAAGGCGTGGCTCTACCGCGAGCTGCAAAGGACGTGAGCCGTCAAACGTGACGTGGAAGAGGCGTGAACCGTGAACCGTATACCGTGACGAGATAAAAGCCCTTCCTTCTTGTCACGGTTCACGGTTCACGGTTTACGGCTCTTGACGGTTCACACTTTTATGAACCCGGAACTCTGGAAACAGGTTGACGAGATGCTCGACGCCGCGTTGGAGCTGCCGCCCGCGGAGCGCGAGGGTTACGTGGCGGCGGCCTGCGAAGGCAACGACGAGCTTCGCCGGGAGGTCCTGAGCCTGCTGCGCGCGCAGGAGCGGGCCGGGACTTTCCTCGCCGGCTCGGCCATGCGCGCCGCGGCGCAGGAGTTGGCGCGCGATTCGGGCGGGCACGGCTCGCTGGTCGGCGAACAGGTCGGCACGTACAAGATCGAAAAGTTACTCGGCGCGGGCGGCATGGGCGAGGTCTACCTCGCGTCGGAGGCGCGCCTGAACCGCAGGGTCGCGCTCAAGATTCTCCCGCCGGAGTTCGTCGCCGACGCCGAGCGCCGCGCGCGCTTCGAGCGAGAGGCGCGGGCCGTCTCGGCGCTCAACCACCCGAACCTCGTCACCATCTACGACCTCGGCAGCCTCGACGGTTTGCACTTCATCGCGATGGAGTACGTCGAGGGCCGCACGCTGCGCGAGCTTGCCGGCGGACACCTCAAGCTGAAGGAGATTCTCTCGGTCGTGGCGCAGGCGGCCGAGGCGCTGGCGGCGGCGCACCGCGCGGGCGTCGTCCACCGCGACGTGAAGCCCGAGAACATCATGGTGCGCGCCGACAGCTACGTGAAGGTGCTCGACTTCGGGCTGGCGAAGCTGCTGGAGCAGCCCGCGGACGGCGCCGACGCGCCGGCCGAGACGCAGGCCGGGGCCGTCATGGGCACGCTCGCATACATGTCGCCCGAGCAGGCCGCGGGCGAGCCGCTCGACGCGCGCACGGACGTGTGGTCGCTGGGCGTCGTCCTCTACGAGTTGGCCACGGGTCGCAAGCCCTTCGCCGGGAGCAACCGGCGCGAGACCGTCAACGCCATCCTCTCTGACGAGCCCCAGCCCGCGACCGAGTCCGACCCGGCGCTGCCGCCCGCACTGGATCACATACTCTTAAAGGCTCTTGAGAAAGACCGCGAGCTGCGTTACCAGACCGCCTCCGACCTGCGCGCAGACCTCAAGCGTCTCAGGCGCGAGCTGGATTCCTCGCCTTCGTTGAGCGGGAGCGGTCGCAAGAGTTCCGGGGTCAGACGGGCCGCGGCGCGTGCGCGTTCGCGCGCGAGGCCCGTGCTCGTCGTCGGGGGTCTGCTCCTCGTCGCGGCTGCGGCCTTCGCGGGCTGGAGCATGTTTAAGTCGCGCGAGGGCGGGCCAGACTGGTCGCGCGCGAATCACCAACAACTGACAGACCAGGCGGGGACGGAGTTTCACCCGAGCCTCGCACCCGACGGCAAGACGTTCGTCTACAGCAGCGACCAGACGGGCAATTTCGACCTCTACCTCCAGCGCGTCGGCGGCAAGAACCCGACCAATTTGACGCAGGACTCGGCGGCCGACGAGAAGCAGCCCGCCCTCTCGCCCGACGGCGAGCGCATCGCCTTCCGCTCCGAGCGCGAGCCGGCCGGCATCTACGTCATGGGCGCGACGGGCGAGAACGTGCGCCTCGTCACCGAAGGCGGCTTTCACCCGGCGTGGTCGCCCGACGGCAGGGAGATCGCCTACAGTCTGAGGGGGCGCGACGCGCCCGACGTGCGCAACAGTGTGCCGAGCCAACTCTGGGTCATCAACGTCGAGACCGGCGCGAAGCGACTGCTCAGCGACCTCGACGGGATGCAGCCCGCCTGGTCGCCGCACGGCGCGCGCGTCGCCTTCTGGTTCATGCCGCCGAGCGTGGGGCGCAGCGACGTGGTCACCGTCCCGAGCGCGGGCGGCGAGCCCGTCGTCGTCACCAAAGACGCCACGACGAACTGGAACCCCGTCTGGTCGCCCGACGGCAAGTACCTTTATTTCGCCAGCGACAAGAGCGGCAGCATGAGCTTCTGGCGCGTGAGGGTTGAGGAAGAGACGGGCCGCGTGCTTTCCGAGCCCGAGGCCGTCAACACGCTCTCGAAGTACAGCCGGCACCTCGGCTTCTCCCGCGACGGCAAGCGCCTCATCTACGTCCAGACCGACAACGAGTCGAACATACGGGCCGCCGACTTCGACGCGCGCACGGAGAAGATCATCGGCGAGCCGCGCTGGGTCACGCGCGGCGACCGCGTCGTCGTCCGGCCGGAGCTTTCGCCCGACGGCCGACAGTTCGTGATGCGCGTACCGCGGCGGACGCAGGACGACATCGCCCTCGTTAACAGCGACGGCACCAACTGGCGCGACCTGACCGACGACAAATTCTTCGACCGCTACCCGCGCTGGTCGCCCGACGGCAAACGCGTCGCCTTCGTCTCCGACCGCACCGGCACGTACGAGGTGTGGACGATAGACGCCGGGGGCTCGAACCTGCGACAGCTCACCTTCGACAGCCAGCCCAACGCAGAATTCCCCGTCTGGTCGCCCGACGGTAAACGGCTCCTTTTCCGCAAGGTGGAGCACTCATTCATCCTCGACCTGAACAAAAGTTGGCAGACACAGACGCCCGAGCCGGTTCCGCAGCCGCCGATCCCCGGCGATAACTTCGTCGTGTGGGACTGGTCGCCCGACGGCAGGAAGCTCAGCGGGACGTTCGGCGGGACGAGCGGGCCGGGCGTCGGTTACTTCTCGTTCGAGACGGGTCGCTACGAGAGGGTTTTGGACATCAACGCGCACCCCTTCTGGCTCCCCGACAGTCGCCGCCTCATCTACGCCTACGATGAGAAGGTGTACATCGCCGACATCGTCTCAAAGAAGGCGCGCGAAATCATCGCCCACCCGCCCGCGCAGCTTCGCAGCGTCGCCGTCAGCCGCGACGGCCGCCTCCTCTACTACACTTTGCTCTCGACCGAGAACGACATCTGGCTGCTTAACCTCGAATGAATTGTTTAGACAGTGATGGGGGATGAGGGATGAGTGAAAAGTTAAGTAGCAGCGTCCCCGGGGTCGAAAAAAAATTCGCCGCGGTGAGCTTTTCCGCTCGCGTTTCGCGCTTTATATAGTAGAAGCCTGAAGTGGGAAGTCGCGACAGCCTCCTGAAAGGGTCTTGTACCGGGCGCGAATGTCGAGACCGCCTCCTGAAGGGTCATTCCAAGTGTGCGGGGCGCGGCACGGGGCGCGGTCGGGTCTCACCGATGTGATAAAAACAGAGGTGAGACGGACGACGCTTCCGTGCCCTCCGTGCGTCTGCCCGTAAATACCGGCCGCATCCGAAGAGGGACGAGAGCCATGACGACCGACACTCAGGACGAGTTTGAACGCGACCCCGTCGAAGAGGCTTGCGAGTTGAACGACGCGGCCGTCGAGTCGTTCCGCGCCGGTCGCGCGGAGGAGGCGGAAGAACTGTTCCGCCGCGCGTTAAGCCTTTTAGTTGAGTCGGAGGGCGAAGACTCTCCTGACGCGGCCAACGTGCTTTCAAGTCTGGGCGCTGTCGGCGAGCAGCGCTGCGACTACGCCGCGGCCGAGGAGCATTACGCACGCGCCGCCGCCATCATGGAGCCTCACGCCGACGCTGACGACGAGGACGTGCGGCGTCTGCGCCTTCAGACACTTTCAGACCTCGGCCGCATCCTCCGCGTCCGCGGGCGCTACGAAGAGGCCGAGCCTCTCATCCATCGCTCAATCGCCGTCGCCGAAGAATACTTCGGCCCGGACAGCGTCGAGACGGCCGGCGCCTTAAACGACCTCGGCATGCTCTACAAGTTCAACGGCCGCTTCGACGAGGCCGAGCCGCTCTACCGCCGCGCGCTCACCATCCTCGAACGCAACCTCGGCCCCGAGGCCGTCGAATTGGCCTCCATCTACCACAACCTCGGCGGGCTCGAACACGCGCGCGGCCGCCACGCCGCGGGCGAGCCGCACGCGCGCCGCTCGGTCGCGTTGCGCGAGCGCGCACTCGGCCCCGAACACACGGACGTGGCCGCCGACGTGGCGGCGCTCGCGGCGCTGCTCGACGGCCAGGAGAAGTTCGACGAGTCGGAACCGCTCTACCGCCGCGCGCTCGCCGTCTTCGAGCGTGAGTTGGGCCCCGAGCATTACGAGGTGGCCGTCAACCTCAACAACCTGGCGATGGTGTTGGAGGCGAGGGGCGAGGCCGGAGAGGCGGAGGCGCTACTGAAGCGCGCGCTCGCCATCAAGGAGCGACTCTTCGGCGCGGAGAACGTCGAGTGGGCGATGACGGCCAACAACCTCGGCGTCCTCTACCGCGAGCAGGGGCGCGACGCCGAGGCCGAAGCGTTGTTGACGCGCGCCCTCGCGGCCTTCGGGCAAACGCTCTCCGAAGGCCACCCGAACCTCGGGGCCTGCCGCGACAACCTCGACGCGCTTCGCCGCAAGGCAAGCAAAACGTCCGCCCCGGCCGTTCCGCCTCGCCGGAAAAAAATTCGCCGCGGCTGATCCTTTTCCAAACGCTCCTCCGCTTTAGCAGGTGAACATGGGCTGGCGACGCCGAGTCGCCACACTGGTACTCTCTAACCGCGAGGAGAACAGACGATGAAGGTCAAATCGAAAGTCAAGGCGGGTATCGACGGCGTAACACTCAACCACAACCAGACGGTCAAGGGTCTCCGCGTCAAGTCGAAAGTGAAGGCGGGACTCGACGGTCTGACGCTGAATCACAACCAGGCCGTCAAGGGACTGCGCGTCAAGTCGAAGGTCAAGGCCGGCGCGGACGGCCTCACCTCCAACCACAGCCAGGCGGTCAAGGGGCTGCGCGTGAAGTCGAAGGTGAAGGCCGGCGTTGCCGGCGTGACCGTCAATCATAACCAGACCGTCGCCGTGTAGGACTTGCAAGCGCTTGCACATGCAGCGTGTGCCGTTCGGTAAGGTGCAATCATAGCGAGGCCCGGGGGCGAGCGTGACGAGTCAGGACGCGTGCGCCCCCGGGCCTCTTCTAACATGATCCCCTCACCCGTTTTCGTTGCAAAGGCGCGGGCGGGAATATACACTCCCACGCACCTTTCGGACGCCGCAGGCGGCGGCGCTCACCCGACTGGCTCCGCACGCCGTAGGCCGGACGACGACGTGGCTCACCTTTTTAAACGCCGGGTCTCATTCGACTCTGCCCCGTAGCGCTCCACTAACGTGCGTGCAAGAACGGTGAAGACACACATCACAGCCGGCGCACACGCCGCCCCGACCTTCTCCCGCTACATGCGTTCGCTCGGCGCGGACGGCCAGCGCCGCACGCTGCTCGGGCTCGCGTTGGCCTTCGCCGTCCTCGGCGCGTGGGGCGCGTGGCTCTTCCTCGCGCGCGTCACGCTCTACGAGGTCACGAGCGAGGCGAGGCTCGAAGCGGAGCAGGCGGGCTACACGGTCGAGGCCGGCGCGGCGGGGCGGGTCGTCAACACGCGGCTCGCGCTCGGGCAGGAGGTGAAGGCCGGCGACGTGCTCGCGGAGCTGGACACGGACGAGCAGCAGCACCGTCTCGAAGAGGAGCGCGCGCGGCTCTCGACGGTCGCGCCGCAGATCGAGGCGCTCGCGCGCGAAGTCGCCTCCGAGCAGCAGGGCGTCGAAGACTCGCGGCAGGCGAACCGCGTCGCGCTCGAAGAGGCGCGCGCGCGCGTGCGCGAGGTCGAGTCGGCCGCGCAGTTCAAAGAAGATGAGGCGCAGCGCCTCGCCGGTCTGTTCAAGGAGGGCGTCATCGCCGAGATGGAAGTCCTCCGCGTCCGCGCCGAGGCACGCAGCCGTCGCGCGGAGGTCGAGAGCCTTCAACACGCCGTCAACAAAATCGAACGCCAGCAGCGCACGGACGAGTCTGAGCGGCGCGTCCGCGTGGATAAGCTGCTGCGCGAGAAGACCGAGCTTGAGGGTCAGCGCGCCACCACGGCCGCGACCATCAGCCGGCTGCAAAACGAGATCGAGCGCCGCACGATACGCGCGCCCGCGAGCGGACAGTTGGGCGAGGTCACGACCTCGAAAACGGGCGCCGTCGTCAGCGCGGGCGACAAGCTCGGGACGGTCGTCCCCGACGGCTCACTCAAGATCGTCGCCGAGTTTCCTCCCTCGGCGCTCGGCCGCGTGCGCGCCGGGCAGGGCGCGCGCATGCGTCTGGCGAGTTTCCCCTGGACGCAGTACGGCAGCCTCAACGCCACCGTCACACGCATCGCGGGCGAGTCGCGCGACGGCAAGATACGAGTCGAGTTAGCCGTCCGCGCCGACGCCCCGTCCTCCATCCCGCTCCAACACGGTCTGCCCGGCGTGGTCGAGATCGAGGTCGAGCGCGTCTCGCCCGCGACGCTGCTGCTGCGCACCGTCAAGCTCCTCACGACGCCTTCCACCCAACCAGCCCAGTCCCAACGGAGCGCAGGCTGATGCCCTTGAAACTCTTCGGGCGCCGGCGACTCTTCGTCCCCGAGGTTGTGCAAACCTCTTCGATGGACTGCGGCCCGGCGGCGCTGAAGTGCATGCTGGAAGGCTTCGGCATCCCGGCCAGCTACGGCCGCCTGCGCGAGGCTTGTCAGACCGAAGTTGACGGCACGTCCATCGACACGATGGAGGAGGTCGCCGTCCAGCTCGGACTCGAAGCCGAGCAGGTGATGCTGCCCGTTGACCACCTGCTGCTCCCCGGCTCTGAGCCCCTGCCCGCGCTCGTCGTCGTCCGCCGCCCGCCCAACGCCACACACTTCCTCGTCGCGTGGCGGCGCACGGGGCGCTTCATGCAGTTGATGGACCCGGCGACGGGCCGCCGCTGGGCCACGGCGTCGAAGTTTCTCGAAGAGGTCTACGTCCACACGATGCCGGTCGGGGCCGAGGGCTGGCGCGAGTGGGCTGCGTCTCCCTCTTTCACGGACGCCCTGTCGAAGCGGCTGGCGCAGTTGGGCGCGGGCGCGAGACTGTCGAAGCGTTTGATTGAAGGGGCGGTCAAGGCCGAGGGCTGGCGTCCGCTCGCCGCGCTCGACGCCGCGACGCGCATGGCGGAGTCGGTCGTGCGCTCGGGCGGCATCAGCCGCGGCCGTCAGGCGGCGGGCGTCGTCGAGCGTTTCGCGGCGCGCGCCGCGGGCGAAGGGCCTGAGGACTGGACGGCCATCCCCGCCGACTTCTGGTCTGCGCGGCCGGCCCCGCCCGACGAGGACGGCGAGGAGCAGGTGCTTCTACGCGGGGCGGTGCTCGTACACGTGCGTGGGCTGCGCGCGGGCGCGAAGGCCGAAGTTAAGGAAGCGACCGCGACGGTCGAACAGGCCGCCGTTGAAGACGCGCCGGGCAAGACGCAACTGCCGCCCGAACTCGCCGCGGCGCTCGAAGAGAAGCCGACGCGACCCGGCGTGGAGCTGTTGCGCATACTGCGCGCCGACGGGTTGCTGTCGCCCCTCGTTTTGGTCTTCGCGGTCGCGCTGGCCGCGGCGGGCACGGTGGCCGAAGCGCTCATGCTGCGCGGACTGTTCGACGTGGGGCGCGAGCTGAATCTGTCGGGTCAGAGGCTCGGGGCCGTCGGCGTGCTCGTCGTCTTTCTGCTGGCGCTGCTTGTCCTCGAACTTCCAGTTGTCAACGCGGTGCTGCGGATGGGGCGTCGGCTTGAGACGCGCCTGCGCATGCTCTTCATGGACAAGATTCCGCGGCTCGGCGACCGTTACTTCCACAGCCGCCTCACGTCCGACATGACCGAGCGCAGCCACCAGATACACGTCCTGCGCCAGCTACCCGCGCTCGGCGAACATTTTATGCGCGCGGTCTTCTCGCTCGCGCTGACGACGCTCGGCATCGCGTGGCTCGACCCGGCGAGCGCGCCCGTCGCGCTCCTCGCCGCGGCGCTCGCCGTCGCCGTCCCCGTCGCCGCGCAGCCCGTCCTCGTCGAGCGCAACCTGCGCGTGCGCAACCACGCGGGCGCGCTGAGCCGCTTCTACTTCGACGCCCTCATCGGTCTCTTCGCCGTGCGCGCGCACGGGGCCGAGCGCGCCGTGCGGCGCGAGCACGAGAACCTTCTGATCGACTGGGCGGGCGCGGGGCTCGGGTTGTTGCGCGCGACGGTCGCGGCCGAGGCGGTTCATCTCGTCGCGGGCTTCGGGCTGTCGGCGTGGCTGCTCGTCGGCTACGTCTCGCGCGCGGGCGAGTCGGGCGGACTGCTCCTGTTCGCGTACTGGGTCTTGAACCTGCCCGTGCTCGGGCAGGAGGTCGGGCTCGTCGCGCGTCAGTACCCAGGGTTACGCAACGCCACGCTCCGCATGCTCGAACCCCTCGGCGCGCTCGAAGAGGCTGAGATCGACGACCCTGCTGATGCGCGCAAGGAAGCGTTGGCGAAGGCGAATGAAGAAATCATCAACGTTGAGGTGACTGAGACCAAATTCGCCTCACAGACCGACTCGGCAGTCCCGCAGGTGGCGGGCACTCACGCGCAAGTCGAGGAGGTGACACTCGCGTCTGAGACGTTGACGCTCGACTCCGCCCCGCGGGCGATCAAACACAATGGCGACGGGCACGCCTCACACGCTCCGACACGAGGGCTGTCAGTCGTCTTCGAGGGCGTGACCGTGCGCGCGGCCGGGCACACGATTCTGGACGAGATAAACCTCTCAATCGGAGCGTGCGAGCACGTCGCCGTCGTCGGCTCTTCGGGCGCGGGCAAGTCGAGCCTCGTCGGCATCCTGCTCGGCTGGCACAGGCCGGCGGCCGGTCGAGTCCGCGTCGGCGGCGAAACGCTCGGCGGGCGCCGGCTCGAACAGTTGCGGCGCGAGACGGCGTGGGTTGACCCGACCGTCCACCTCTGGAACCAGACCTTCATCGAAAATCTGCGTTACGGCTCGGGCACGGCCGGGGCGGATTCGATTAACCGCGCCGTCAAGCTCGCAGACCTGATAGACGTGCTCGAAAAACTTCCCGACGGCTTACAGACACCGCTCGGCGAGGGCGGCGCTCTCGTCTCGGGCGGGCAGGGTCAGCGCGTGCGTCTCGGGCGCGCGATGCTGCGCGAGGACGCGCGGCTCGTCATTCTCGACGAGCCGTTCCGCGGACTCGAACGCGACCGCCGTCGCCGCCTGCTCGAACGCGCGCGCGCCTACTGGCGCGGCGCGACGCTCGTCTGCATCACGCACGACGTGGGCGAGACGCTTTCGTTCGAGCGCGTCGTCGTCGTCGAAGGCGGGCGCGTCGTCGAAGACGACCACCCCGCGCGGCTCGCGGCCGACGCGGGCTCGCGCTACGCCGCGCTGCTCGCCGCCGAGGAAGAGGTGCGCACCGGGATGTGGTCGGGCGGCGAGTGGCGCCGCCTGAGGCTTCAAGGTCAAAGTCTATCCAACGGGTCTGTACCATCCGCAGTAGCGGGTGGGTCAGACTAACGAGTTAAAGCCCTCTTGAGTAAGACACACTCACCCGCTACCGCGGTTGGTACTGACCTGATTATTCGATGAACGATCTCTCACAGATGACCTGGATGGCCGCTTCATTGGGGCCTGCGCTGGAGGCGCTGGGTCGCAACGGCGGACTCGCGCCGCGTGACGTGGAGCCGGGTGCTCCGCCGCCGACTGTGGCGCGCGACGGCGGCGATGCGCTCGGCCAGTGGGTCGAGTCGGCGGCGCGTTGGCTCGGGCTCGAAGCGGAGCCGCGGCCGCTCCGTTACATTGATGCCGTGCGGCTCGCGCGCGACACCGAAGCCCCGACGCTCGTGCGCGTCCCGGGCGCGGGCGGGCCGCGATTCCTCGCCATCCTGTCCGCGCGAAAGGGTTCGACCGCGCTCGTCTGTCCAGACCTCACCGTGCGCCGCGTGCCCTCAGTCGAGGTCGCCGCGGCGTTGTGCCGCACGACGGAGGAGCCTTTGGCCGAGGAGGTCGGGCGGCTGCTCGAAGAGATTGGCGTGCCCCGGCGACGGCGCGCGCGCGCGCGTTCGGCGATTCTGGAGCAGAGGCTCGGGCCGAGGTGGATCGCGGAGTGTTGGAGCCTGCGTAACCCGCCGGCCGCGAGCCTCTGGCGCCGGGTCAGGCAGGCGCGACTCGTGCCGCGGCTCACGATCTTTTTCGTCTCGCACGTCGCGCAGTACGCGCTGTGGCTGCTTTCGTGGTGGGTCATCGGTCAGGCGGCGCTCGGGGGGCGCGCGGACTGGGGGCTGCTCGCGGCGTGGGTGCTGCTGCTCGTCACGACGATTCCGCTGAAGCTGCTCGGGACGTGGTCGGCCGGTCTCTTCTCCATCGGGGCGGGCGGGCTCATCAAGCAACGCCTGCTTCAGGGCTCGCTCAAGTTGGAGCCGGAGGAGACGAGGCACGAGGGCGTCGGCCACCTCCTCGGGCGCGTCTTCGAGGGCGACGCCGTCGAGACCCTGGCGCTGAGCGGCGGGCTGCTCGGGCTGGTCGCGGCGGTCGAGCTTGCGTTCGGCGCGTGGGTGTTGTGGGCGGGCGCGGGCGGGTGGCTCCACGTCGTGCTGCTGGCGGCGTGGGTCGTGCTGGTCGTCACGTTGGGTTGGGTCTATTACAAACGTCGCCTCCGTTGGACTGATTCGCGACTGCGTCTGACGCACAACCTCGTCGAGGTGATGGTCGGGCACCGCACGCGCCTGGCGCAGGAGGCGCGCGAGCGCTGGCACGAGGGCGAGGATCAGTCGCTCGAAAACTATCTGAGGCTGTCGGCGCGGATGGACGGGGTGGCGGCGAAGCTCGCGGCGCTCGTGCCGCGCGGGTGGCTCGTGGTCGGCGTGGCCGCGCTCGCCCCGGCATACGCGTCCGGCGAAGCCTCGGCCGCGTCGCTCGCCGTGGGGCTCGGCGGCATCCTGCTCGTCTTCCGCGCGCTCGGCAAGTTGGCCGAGAGCCTCGCGTCTCTGGCGGGCGCGGGTGTCGCGTGGCGCAAGGTCGCGCCCCTGTTCGAGGCGGCGGCGCGACCGGACGAAGCCGGCGTCCCCTCGTTCTCCATCACGGCGCGGAGAGAAGTTGGAGACGACGCCGCGCCGCTTCAAACGAACGCCGCACCGCTTCAAATGAACGAAGCCGCGCCGCCTCAAGCGAACGAGGCGCGGGCCGTGGCCGAGGCTCACGACCTCTTCTTCCGCTACCGCGGGCGCGAGGAGCCGGTGCTGCGCGGCTGTAGCCTGCGCATCGACGCGGGCGAGCGCCTGCTGCTCGAAGGCCCTTCGGGCGGCGGCAAGTCAACGCTGGCGTCGCTGTTGACGGGGATGCGTCGGCCCGACTCGGGGCTGCTGCTACTCGGCGGTTTAGACCGACAGACGCTCGGGCTCGACGGTTGGCGACGGCGGGTCGTCTCGGCGCCGCAGTTCCACGAGAACCACGTGCTGACCGAGACCTTCGCCTTCAACCTCCTGATGGGGCGGCGCTGGCCCCCGCGTTTCGAAGACCTCAAGGAGGCGGAAGAGGTTTGCCGCGAGCTGGGACTCGGCGAGTTGCTCGGGCGGATGCCCGGCGGCTTCGAGCAGATGGTCGGCGAGAGCGGCTGGCAACTCTCGCACGGCGAGCGCAGCCGCCTCTTCATCGCCCGCGCGCTCTTGCAGCACGCAGACCTCCTCGTCCTCGACGAGAGCTTCGCCGCGCTCGACCCCGAAAACCTGCGCCTCGCCCTCGCCTGCGTCCTCAGACGCGCCCCGGCGCTGCTCGTCATCGCGCATCC
>DAIRFV010000531.1:0-2104 GCA_036794905.1 Pyrinomonadaceae bacterium
AGGAGATGTGCACGAGCGCGCGCGGCGCGTCGTAGACGCCGTTCTGACGCCCGAGATAACAGGGGTCGTGGAAGGTCACTTTCCTGTCCGAGTCCGCGAGCGGCTTCAACTTCCCCTCCTCGACGAGGCGCGCGAGGAATTCGCTGTGGTGGAAGACCTCGAACGCGCCGCCGAAAGCGGGGTACTCGTTCCGGAAGGTGTTGAAGCAGTGCGGGCAGGCCGTGACGACCTTCCTGACGTTGTGCCTGTTCAGATTCGCGACGTTCTCACGCGCCAACTGCTCGAACAGAAACTCGTTGCCGATGCGCCGCGCCGGGTCGCCCGAGCATTTCTCTTCACGACCCATGACCGCGAACTTCACGCCGGCCTGTTCCAACAGTTGCGCCGTCGCGCGCGTCACACGCTGGTTGCGCTCGATGAGCGCGCCGCCGCAGCCGACCCACAGAAGGACTTCCGCCTCCTTCGCGTCGGAGACGGTACGGACGTTCAAGCCCTCGGCCCAGTCCATCCGCGTCGCCTGCGTGCCGCTGAAGGGGTGGCCGCGACGCTCCAGAGACATGACGGCCTCCTGCATCGAGTCGGGGAACTCCGCCTCCTCCATCACGAGGAAGCGGCGCATGTCCACGATCTTCGGCATCTGCTCGATGAAGACCGGGCACGCCTCCATGCAGGCCGCGCAGGTCGTGCACTGCCACAGCGGCGTGGGCTCGGTCGCGGGCACCGCACCGATGATGGGCAGCGGCTTTCGCTCTTCAACGTCCGTCGTCGGCTCCCCGTCGGCGGGCGTTAGACCCGCGCCGCCGCCGTTCTTCGAGACGAGCCCGAAGGCTTCGCGCGGGCGCTCGTGCATCACGTCGCGGAGCTGAAGAATGATGTCGCGCGGCGAAAGCTCCTTGCCGACCGCGTGCGCCGGGCAGACGGCCGTGCAGCGGCCGCACTCTGTGCAGGCGTCGAGGTCGAGGAGGTCTTTCCACGTAAACCCTTTGAGCGAGTTGACGCCGAACGACTCGGTCTGCTCGAAGTCTACGCTCTTCAGCGCCGCGCCCAACGGCGCGAGGTTGGCCGTGTAGATGTTGAGCGGCGCGGTTACGACGTGCGCCATCTTCGTGTACGGCAGCCACGCGATGAAGGCGAAGCTCGTCACCAGATGGAACCACCACGTAAAGACGTGAGCCGCACGCATCGCCTCGACGCTCATCAATTGAAGTGAGGCGCGCGCGACGAGGTTGCCGAACGGCGACCACGCCCCCCACGGGTCGTTCGTCGCCGCGATGCGCCAGCCCTCGACGAGGAATCCTTGCAGGCACATCAGGAAGACGGCCGCCAGGATCAACGCCGCCTCGTCCGTGTGGACCAGTTTCCGCGGCCGCCGCAAATACCGCCGCGCCGCCGCCAACACCACGCCGACCATGACGAGCGCGCCGAAGACGTCAACCGCGAACGACTGGAAGTAGAGGTAGAAGCGCCCGCGCATGATGGCCGTGCCGAAGTCCGCGTCGAGCGCGACGACCGTCGTCGCAATCGTCAGCACGACGAAGCCGTAGCTGATGAGCCGGTGGAACAGCCCCGCGACAGCGTCGCGCGCCGTCCGCCGCTGCGCGACGGCGTGTCTGAGCAGGAGCCGCACGCGCTCCCACGGCCGGTCGAACCGCGCGGCGGGCCGCCCGCGCCGCCAGCGACTCCAACGACTGTACACGCCGTACCCCGCCGCCAAAGCCGTCGGCACCAGCAGCGCGTACATCACCCACACGTGCGAGACGTTCCAATAAATCTGGCGCGTGGCTTCCATTGGTAGAGCCGTGATGAGTGTCGGGTAAAGAAGGTGTTGGGTGTTGGGTTTTAGGTTCCGGGTTCCGGGCTCTGGCCTTTGTCTTCCCCAGCACCCAGGGCCTACAACCCAACACCCTCTTTCACCCATCACTCAGTACTTTTTTAAGCTTCTCGCGCAGCAGCGGCACGACCTTGCGGTAGTCTTCGACGATGCCGAAGCGGCAGTGTTTGAAGATCGGGGCGTCGGGGTCTGTGTTGATGGCGGCGAGGGTCTTGGCCTCGGAGATGCCGGCCATGTGCTGGCTCGCGCCGGTGATGGCGACGGCGAGGTAGA
>DAIRFV010000283.1:0-5710 GCA_036794905.1 Pyrinomonadaceae bacterium
CGGTGGTAGAGTGCGCGACCGCCGACACACAGAGCGTCTAACGCCTCACCCCGCCAGGTGGCGTCTTCAGGTTAAAAACTGATTCGGTCTGAGACCAGTACGCGGGCTCTCGGACTTTGCCGCGCGCCTCTGGACTTCACCGCCATGCCGTTCGGGGCGCCGCCGGGAGGAGAACTCAATGAACGGCCACGCCCGATTTGCTCACGTCCAGCTCAAGCTCATTTTCGTCAGCACCATTCTCATCATCGGCCCCGCGGCGGTTGCGCGCGCGCAAGACCTCGACGACGTATCTTTCTCCGGCGTCGTCGCCGACGGCAACGGCGCGGTCGTCGCAGGCGCGTCCGTCACCGCGCGGCTCGCCGCGACGGGCGCGGAGCGCACGGCCGTGACAGATGAAGAAGGGCGTTACAGACTCGTCGAGCTTCAGCCCGGCGCCTACACTCTGCGCGCCGTGCGCGCGGGCTTCGCCGCCGAAGGGAGCCGGGAAGTCTTGACGCTCGCCGGCCAGTCCGTGCGCCTCGACTTCACGCTCCGCCCCGCCGCGCTCGCCGCCGAGCAGACCGTCGTGAGCGAGCGGGACGCGCCCCTCGTGGACACGACGCGCACCGTCGCGGGCGGCTCTCTCACGCGCGCAGAGTTGGAGCGGCTGCCCTCCTTCTCGCGCTCGCCGCTCGACTTCGTCTTCCTGCTCGGCGGCGTCACCGAGGAGCCGCTCTCGACGCGCGACGCGGCCGAAGACCGGGACGCCGCGGGGCACGCGCGCCGCGCGGCGGAGGCGCCCGAGGAGGCGGGCACGTTCGCGCTCGCGGGCGGGGCCGCCTCCTCGAACAACATCACCATCGACGGGCTCGACGACAACGACGACCGCGCCGCACGCGAACGCTTCCGGCCGCCCGCGGACGCCGTCGAAGAGGTGCAGGTCGTCGCCAACCAGTTCTCCGCCGAGTACGGCCGCGCCTCCGGCGGGCGCGTCAACCTGCGCACGCGCTCGGGCTCGAACGGTTTGAGGGGTCGTCTCTCTTACTTCTTCAAAGATGAAAGTCTCAACGCCAACACCTGGAACAACAACCGGCGCGGACTCAAACGACTGCCGCTGCAAGAGCACCGCCCGGGCTTTTCGCTCGGCGGCCCCGCGCGCCTCCCCGCCGTTTACGACGGCCGCGGCCGCACCTTCTTCTTCGTCGCCTGCGAGCGCGAGCAACTGCTCGACTCGACGCTGATAGACGTGCTCGTCCCCGTCCAGCAGAATTCGTCTTTCCCGCTCCCGCGCCCGACCACTCTGCTCGGGCGCCGCTTCGAGGCTTTCGAGGGTGGGGCCACGCCGCCGAACCCTCCGGCCGAACTTGCGCCCTTCGTCGAGCGCGTCTCGACGCCGCTCCGCTCCACTTCCTTCACCGCGCGGCTCGACCACGACTACTCGAAAGCTCACAACGGCGCATTTCTTCTTCAGCTCGGGCGCTCGGAGAACCTGCGACAGTTCGGCGGGGCCCAGCGCCTCGCCGACGGGCTGCAAGGCCGCAGGCGCGACACGGACGCGCTCGCATACACCGACAACCTCGTGCTCTCGCCTTCGGCGGTCAACCAACTCCGCACGCAGTTGTCGCGCCTGCGACCCTCGACGCGCGCCGCCGCGCCGCGCCCCGTCGTGCTCATCAACATCGAAGACCCGCTCGGCGCCGACGACGCGGCCGACCGCTCGGGCACGCTCGTCGCCGGCTCCTCGACTTCGGGCGCGACCGACCGCGCCGAGGCGCGCTTTCAACTGCAAGAGACTTTGACCGTCGTCCGCGGCGCGCACACCTTCAAGCTCGGCGCGGACGTGCAGCGCGTCCGCTCGGTCTACAGAGACCTCGCCGACGCGACCGGCACCTACGACTTCGCGAGCGCGGGCGACTTCCTCGCCTCGTCCCCTTCGCGCTTCCGCCAGCGCTTCGGCACGGAGTCCGCGCAGCGGAACACGTACGCCGGCCTCTTCGCGCAGGGCGAGTGGCACCTCGGCCGCCTCACGCTCACGGCCGGCCTGCGCCACGAGCGCGAGAGCGTCGTGCGAGACCCGGACAACTTCGGCCCACGACTCGGCCTCGCCCTCGACCCGACGGGGAAAGGTAAGACCGTCATCCGCCTCGGCGCGGGCGTCTTCTACAACCGCGTGTTGCTGCGCACCGTTGACGACTTTACGCTCGGCCGCTCCGTCGTCGAGTTCGACACAAACGACCTGCCTTCTGCAGAGCGCCGCGCCTTCATCGAGGCCCACCTGCGCTTCCCCCTGACGCTCGACGCCGACTCGCCGCTCGTCCGCGACTTCGGCGCGCGCCTCACAGACTTCTCCCGGCGCCTCGACCCGAACATAAAAATCCCGGAGAGCTATCAGGCCAACGCCGGGTTCGAGCGGGAGCTGGGGGGCGGCTTCGTCGTCGAAGCGAACTACACCTTCAACCGCGGTATTCATCTGTGGAGAGAGTTCAACGCGAACGCGCCGCGGCTGCCCGGAGGCTTCAAAGACTTCGCCGAGTATCTGCTCGCGCGCGACTTCGCGAACTTCCGCGACGCCGGGGGGGCGCGACCCATCTACGGCGCTTCGACGGCGGGCGAGCTGGTGCGCTTCACGCTCGCCGCGCCGGACGCGGACAACATCGCGCGCGCCGTCGAGTTCGGCGTGCCCGTCACGGTCTTCAACTTAAACAGCGTCGGCTCGGCCGCGACGATTGACGCGGCGCTCGCGGCGCTCCAACCGCTGCGCCCCGACCCCGCGCGCGTGCAGGTCGAACAGCTCGCGTCAATCGGCAACAGCTTCTACCACGGCCTCAACGTCGAGGCGCGCCGCCGGTTCAGACTCTCGGAGAGGGGGGCGGGCGGCTCTCTGCGCGCGGCCTACACGCTGTCGCGCCTGATTGACGACGGCGTGGTGAACACTTCGAGCGCGCTGCGCGTCGGCGACTTCCGCGCGGAGCGTGCGCGCAGCCTGCTCGACCGGCGGCAACGCTTCGTCCTCTCCGCCGCGCTCGACGCGCCGCGCTCTCTGGGTCGGCTCAAGCTCGCGGCCGTGCTCAGGCTCGCCTCGGGCGCGCCCTTCAACCTCAGCCTCGGCGGCGCCGACCGCAACCTCGACGACGTGTCCAACGACCGACCCTCGTTCGAAGGCGACCCGCGCCTCATACGCTGGCGGCGGCCGGGCGAGCCGCTCGACCCGCGCCTGCTCGAAGCCTTCCGGCTCCCGGCCGTGGGCCAGACCGGCAACCTCCCGCGCAACGCCGGCACGGGCCCCGCCCTCTTCGCCTTCGACCTGGGCGTCGAGCGCGAGTTCCGCGCGGGCGAACGCGCGCGCCTGCGCCCCGCGGTCGAGTTCGACAACCTGCTCAACAAGACCGTCTACACCTTCGGCGCGGAGTTCATCAACTTCAACGCGCTGCGCCCCACCGCCACCGAAGAGCAGCGCCGTGCCTTCGCCGACACCTTCCTCGTGCCGACGCGGACGCTCCGCCCGCGTTCGGTGCGCGTCGTGATGCGTCTGGATTTTTGAGAGGGGGTGAAGGGCGGCCCGTTACCTGCTGCGCGGGTAAGCGCCGGTGTCGTCCGGGCGCCAGTCCGCCACGGGCTGGATCGAGGTGTTGCCGATGCAGACCCAGACGTTGGCGCGCATGCCGGGGCGCAGCTTGCGCTTCGCGCCCTCGATCTTCGCCCAGTCGGAGGGCTTGAAAGGCTCGCCGTTGAGTAAGAAGAGATTCGAGGGGTCGTCCGTCCCCGGATGTTCGAGAGTCACTTCTTCCGTCGTGTCGAAGTTGGTGTCGATGCGCAGGCGCGTGCTGCCGTGCTTGCGCTCGTACTTGACGACCTCGCCGTCGTAGAGCGTGAGGTCGTTGAGGTCGCACTTGAGTCCCGCGGGCGGGGCCACGCGCCCGCCGCGCCGGCCGCCCTCCGCGCCGCCCGCCGCGCGCGGGGTCTGCGCGGGCCGGGGCGTGACGTTCGCGCCCTCGACGGGCAGCCCCGCCTCAACCCACGCGTCCAGGCCGCCGACGAGCGCGGCCGTGTTCTCAAATCCCTGCTTCTTCAAATCCTGCACGGCGCGCGCGCTGATCTGTTCCGCCGAGCAGGCGCAGTAGGGGACGATCAACTTGTCTTTCGGCAGCTCCGACGCGCGCGTGGCGATGAGCCCGAGCGGCATCGGGAGCGCGCCTTTGATGTGGCTCATGTCGAACTCGACGCTGCCGCGCACGTCGAGCGCGACCGCGCCGCCCTGCTCCAGGAGGCGGCTCAGCTCCTCGACCGTGACGAGCCTGACGCCGTCGGCCCGCGGAGTCGGCGCGGCGCGCGGCGCGGGGGGCGGCGGATTCTGTTGACTTCTCATGGCAGCGGTCGAGCCCTCCTGACTCCGCGCGCCCGCGCCGCACGCCAAGAGCGCGGACAGTAACAAGACCCCGGCGCTTACAGAGAGGTAGTTCATAAAATCCTTCGATGCCATTTTAATAAAGAAGGGCGCCCGCGAGCGAGCGCCCTTTCAAGGTTTGCGCGGCCGAAGTGGTTCGGCCGCCTCCCCGCTTAGAACCTATAGGTCGAGTGCATCCCGTCCATGCGGTTGGACTGCCCCGACGTGAAGAGGAACATGCACGAGTCGGTGCTGTAGTCCATGAAGTTCTCGATGGGGTCGAGGCGGCCGGGGCCGTCGATCTGGCAGGAGTCGCGGCCGACGGGGCAGCCGCTCGTCGACGAAGCCTGCGCGTTCGTGTCCGACACCTCGTCGTTCGTCAGCGTGCAGCCGCCCTGGAACGTGTGGTAGAGACCGAGCCAGTGGCCGACCTCGTGCGTCGCCGTGTCGCCGAGGTTGTAGGGCGCGAAGCTGCCGCCCGGCAGCGACGCGAAGTGGCAGACGACGCCGTCCATCGTCGGCGCGCCCGCGTACTCCCACGGGAAGGTGGCCCAGCCGAGCAGTCCCTGCCCCATGCCGTTGGTGTAGAAGTTGAGGTCGGAGGCGTCGCCCTGGTGCAGGGCGTTCTTCATGTCGCGTTCCGTCCGCGAACCGATGACGGCCGTGTACCAGCGGTCGTTCTTGGTGCGGTCAACGCTGACGAGCTGGAAGCGGAAGGGCGTGGCGGCCCCGCCCGTCAGACCCGCGTAGGCGTCGTTGAGGACTTTGATCTGGTTGGCTATCGCCGCGTCCGAGACGTTGCCCGCGCCCTTCTTGTTGGTGATGACGTGGAAGTAGACGTTGATCGTGACGGAGCCGGCCGTCCTTTCGAGCGCCGCCGCCGGGTCGGCGGCGACCTTCAACTCGCGCATCCGCTTCGAGTTCTTCTCGATCAACTTCTTCTCGTTCTCGGTCGGCTCTTTGGTGCCGCACTGGAGAAAGGCCGCGTTTTCGTTGGCGTTGTCGAAGGCGGCGTCGGAAGGGTTCTGCGCCCGGGAGCTGCCGATGGCGAGCGTCGCAATCAGGGCGGCGAGGGACGCCGCGAAGATCAGTTTACGTTTCATTCTGTAAAGACTCCTCCGAGTGTGGTGCGAGGGTATTCCCCGGTTGTGGGCCAAAGAGTCGGGACGACTCCGCTACTGCATTGGACGTGAGCACCGAAAGAAGATGCCTGCTATCTTAAAAAACAGTTCGGAGGGGACGAGTTGGTATAACAAATTCGGGGCGGGCGCGCAACCGCGCGTCGTCCGGTAACGGACGCACGGGCTTTCGCGGCGCACGGGTTCGAGCGGGGTTGGCGGCGGAGGC
>DAIRFV010000283.1:5810-8129 GCA_036794905.1 Pyrinomonadaceae bacterium
CGGAGGCGCTAGAGACACAGCTTTTAAATGGCCGTCGGCTGTATCCGTCTGTGGTTAGTTGTCCTTCGCGCCCGACTCGAGCGGGACGACGCCGGCGAGCTTCGACTGCTTCTCGGGCGACCCCTGCGCTTTGTCGGGCTTGTTGTTCGTCGCGGCCTTCTCGCAGCGAGCGCGGGAGCGTTCGATGCGGCGCCTCATCCAGTTGTTCACGGGGTAGTTCACTCCTTCGGGAGAGTGTCGAGGAAAGCTTCGACCACGCGCGGGTCGAACTGCCTGCGCGACTCGCGTCGCAGCTCGGCGACGGCCTCGCCGAGGGTGCGCGGCGTGTTGTACCCGCGCTGCTCGACCATCGCGTCGAAGCTGTCTGCCACTTGGACGACGCGCGCCATCAAAGGGATGTCTTCGCCGCCGAGGCGGTGCGGGTAGCCGCGCCCGTCCCAGCGCTCGTGGTGGTGCTGCGTGCGTATGCGCAGCTCGGCCGTCAGCCCGTAGTAGGAGGCCAGCAGCGCGCCGAAGTTCGGGTGCAGGTTCAGCACGAAGCGCTCGAAGCGCGTGGGCCTGCGCGGCCGGCTCAGGATGGACTCGGGGACGAGTAGCTTGCCGATGTCGTGCATCATCGCCGTCAGAGAGAGCTGCCGCAGGCGCCGCTCGTCGAAGCCGAAGGAGACGCCGACCCTGCGCGCGAAGCGCGCGGTGCGGACGCAGTGGTCGTAGGTCGAGGGGCGCGTCCGCTTGAGGCGCCCGACGAGCGCGCGCACGCCGTCGCCCTCGCCGCCGCGGCGCGACCCTTCGGCGCGCAGTCCCGCGCAGAGCCGCCGGACGGACATGTCCCAGTCGGAGTTCACCAGCCGCAGCGTCGGCGTCAAAATCTTCGGCGACAAATCATCCTGAATCGACAGAATACTCATCAGCAAAACCCTCTCTGGTTGGGGAGACTCGTCCGGCCACTTCCAGGGGCTGTCTGCGCCTTCTCGGGATGTGGCTTCGGACTACTTGTCGGGGGCTGACGGACGTACTTTCTTGAGCACGCGCCGTGCCATGTTTCCCGCGTGCAACAGGGGCGCGCGGATGCGGCCGCGGGGGGCCGAGGCGCACCCCGGCGGAGCCGAAAAAGTTAATTTAGGGGTCGGCGTTTGAGACACAGGTTGAGGTGTGACGTGCGGCGCGTACGCGCGCGCACGGAAGGGTCGCGGCATTTCGCCTGCGCGCGGTGCGGCGCGCACACGAAATCGTGTCGGGGACGTGCCGGATGGTCGCTGTGATAAACTCGGGCGGCGGTGAATTCTCGGGGCGCCCGGGTTAAACGGATGAGTGAGCGCGACAAGCCGAAGAGTCTGGAGGAGAGCGTCGAGGCGGCGCTGCTCGACGCAGACCTCTTCGTCAAGTACAAGGCGCCGCAGCGCGCCGTCGACCGCTTGCAGGAGGCCATCGCGCACCAGCCGCGCTCCATCGTCCTGCGCGAGAAGCTGCGCGAGATCGCCTTCTCGCACGGGGTGCCGGAGGAGGCCGCGCGCCAGTGCCTCGTCCTCGTCAACCTCTACATCGGCCGCGAGAACTTCGACGCCGCGCACGAGCGCCTGCTCGAAGCCAAGCACATCGACCCGCGCCTCAACATCGCGCCCGGGCTCGAAGCCATCCGCCGCGCGCGCCGCCCAGACCTCCAGCAGGCCGCGCCGCCGCCAGCCCCGCCGCCGCCCTCGGCGCCGCGCCCCGTCACCTTCGCGGGCGACCTCTCGACCGTCAGCATCTTCGACGCCATGCAGGTCTTGGAGAACTCGCGCCTGACGGGCGCGCTCGCCATCGAGGGCCCCGGCCGGCGGGGGCGCGTCCTCTTCAACGACGGCCGCATCGTGGACGCCGAGTGCGCCGAGGCGCGCGGCACGCTCGCCTTCCGCCTCCTCGTCGAAGTCACCTCCGGCGGCTTCGACTTCGCCAAGTCCCGGAACGAATTCCCCGTCCGCATCCAGGCGCTCTCCAACACCAACCTCATCCTCGACACGCTGAGGCAGATGGACGAGGACAAGCATGAGGAGCAGTAGGCAGGAGGCAGGTGGCGGTCGGCAGTTAAAAACAGAGGCATCCTAAAAAAATCGGAGGCGGCGAGCTTAGCGACTCGCCGCCTCCTAATTCGATGGGGAATGTTCCCCTGTCTTAACTGCCTACGGCCATCTGCCTGCCGCCTGCTAATCCATCAAAACTCTGGTGCGGAGCGATTCGGCGACTTCGAGGGCGGCGAGGAGGCGGAGGAACTGCTGGTAGTTGCGGCTGCGGGTGCGGACGCGCTGGCGCTCGGCTTCGGAGAGGTCGAGGCGCAGGATG
>DAIRFV010000284.1:0-8104 GCA_036794905.1 Pyrinomonadaceae bacterium
AGCATCGAGACCGTGAACATGTTGACGTACTCGGCCATGAAGAAGAGCGCGAACTTCAGCGCCGAGTACTCGGTGTGGAAGCCCGCGACCAGCTCCGTCTCCGCCTCGGGCAGGTCGAACGGCACGCGGTTCGTCTCGGCGATGGCCGAGATGAGGTACGTGATGAACCCGATGACCTGCGGCACGCGGTTGATGTCCCACAGGTTCCAGCGCAGGCCGTACCAGCCGCCCTGCTGCTCGACGATGGAGTAGAGGTCGAGCGTCCCCGACATCAGGACGACGCCGACGAGCGAGAGCCCCAGGGAAAGCTCGTACGAGATCATCTGCGCCGCCGCGCGGAGGCTGCCCATCAAACTGTACTTCGAGTTCGAAGCCCACCCCGCGAGCGTGATGCCGTAGACGCCGACCGAGGTGACGCCCAGGACGTAGAGCAGCGCGATGTCGAAGCGCGCGATGACGAGCGAGAACTTGCCGATGCCGGGGACGTATATCTCCGGCCCGAACGGGTAGACGATGATCGGCATCAGCGCCGCCGTGATGGCGATGATGGGCGCGAGGAAGTAGACGAAGCGCGTCGAGGCCGAGGGCGTGATCTCCTCTTTGAAGATGAACTTGAGGAGGTCGGCGAACGGCTGGAAGAGCCCGCCCGGCCCCACGCGGTTCGGCCCCAAACGCCCCTGGATGAACCCCAGCACGCGCCGCTCGGCCAGCACCGTGTAGGCCACGATCATCAGCACGACGACGAACCCGACGTTGATGCCGACGAACTGCCCGACGGCGCGCGCCCACTCCGCACCGATTTGGTTTGAAAGCCAGTCCATAATTATGGGTGTTGGGTGCTGGGTGCCGGGGGCTGGGTCAAAGGCTTTTACCTAGCACCCGGCACCCAGCACCCAACACCGTCTTTGTCAGTCTCCCGCGGCCGAAGCGCGCCGCAGCGTGGGGTCAACCGTGATCTGGTAGAGCGGGGAAATCAGGACGGTCTCGGGCTCGGGGTTGCCGGCGGCGAGCAGGTGGAACTGCGGCACCTTGCTCGTCAGCACGCCGAGCTTGAAGAGCTCGTGGCCGACCGGGGGCGTCTGCGTCGTCTTCTCGGCCGTCTCGTCGAGCGCCGAGACCGCGTCGCGCAGGGTGCCGATGAGCGACGCGCCGTCGCCGCCCGCCGAGAGCGCGTGCCTGACCTGGACGGGCTTCGACTCGTCCTTGAGCAGCGGGTAGCGCAGCCCCTCGTAAGGCCCGACGCTGCGCGCGATTTCGAGAAAGATGTTGCTCGCAGACATCTGGAAGCCGAGGTCGTGTCCGAGCGCCGCGGCCAACTGCGCCGTGATGGCCCAGTCGGGCTTCGACTGGTGCACGGGCGAGATGGACTGGCGCACGCGCTGGACGAGCCCGCCGTTGTTCGTGAACGTCCCGTCAACCTCTGCGAACGAGGCGGCGGGGAAGACCACGTCCGCGGCCAGCGCCGTCTCGGTCAGGAACAGCTCCTGCACGACGAGCAGGTCGAGGCGGGCGAGCGCCTCCTCGCGCCCTTCGAGGTGCGCGGGCAGGAAGCCGCCGGCCACGTAGAGCGCGCGCACGTCTGTGCCGGCGGCGTCGAGGACTTCGAGCGGGTTGTATGAGCCCGACATCAGCCCGAGGTCGTGGACGCCGACGCTGTTGTTGAAGAGCGGCAGCGGGTGGAGGAGGAAGCGCCGCCCCTCCTTCTCGCCGAAGGCCGAGGGGATGCGCGCGAGCACGGCCTGCGCCTCCGCGCTCAGCTCGCCGCCGAAGAGGACGACCACGTCGCCCGCCGTCTCGCTGATGAGCTGACTGGCGCGCGCGATCTCGTCGGCCTCGACGCCGAGCTTGCGCGCCGCCGCGTCGGCGTCACCGGGCGAGGCCAGCGCGAGCACGGCCGCGTCCTCCGAGCCGGGGCGGACGTGTATGAACTGCGCGGCCTGCTGCTTCAGGCGGATGGGCGTGCTGTTGACGATGACGAGCTTCGCTCCGCCGTTGCGGACGGCCTGCCTGATCGCGCGCCCCGTCAGCGGCTGCAACTCCTCGGGCTCGCCGCCGATGAGCAGGATGGTCTTGGCGTGGCGTATGTCGCGGTGCGTCGCGAGCGGCGCGGACAGATTCTCGAAGAAGGGGACGAGCGAGAACGCCTCGGTCGCCGTGTACTTGTCCGTGCCCAAGACCTCCCGCGCGAACTTGAGGAGCGCCCAGTTCGACTCGTTCGTCAGGCGCGGGCTCCCGACGACGCCGACCGAGCCGCCGCCGTGCGCCGACGTGACCTCCTTCAGTCTCTCGGAGGCGAAACGGACGGCCTCCTCCCACGTCGCGGGGACGAGGCGGCCGCCCTTCTGGTAGCGGACGAGCGGCGTGCGCAGGCGCTCTTCGTGGTTGACGAACGGGTGCGCGAAGCGCCCCTTGATGCAGAGGAACTCGCCGTTGTGCCCGTTGACGTAGCGGTCGCGCGCGACCACGCGCATGACTTCACCGCGGCGCGAGCCGACGGACATCTGGCAGCCGTCGGAGCAGAAACTACAGGTCGAAGTCGTGCGGTTCAGCTCCCACGGCCGGGTCTGGTGCCGGTAGGTCGCGTCCAGCAGCGTCCCCGTCGGGCAGACCTCGATGCAGTTGCCGCACTGCGAGCAGTTGAGCCAGCCGCCGTAGGTGCCGATGACGGTGTGCGCGCCGCGCCCGCCCGCCTCGATGGCGTCCTCGCCCATCCACTCGTCGCAGACGCGCGTGCAGCGCTTACAGAGGATGCAGCGCTGCGGGTCGTTGGCGACTATCGGGCTGAGGAACTTCTCGGGCGCGTAGTTCTTGCGCTCGGTGAAGCGCTCTTCGAGGTTGCCCCAGTCGAAGACCATCTCCTGTAACTCGCACTCGCCGCCGCGGTCGCAGACGGGGCAGTCGAGCGGGTGGTTGGCGAGCAGGAACTCGACCATCCCGCGCTGCGCCTTCTCGATCTCCTCGGACTGCGTCGTCACCGCCATCCCGTCCGTGCAGGTGATCGTGCAGGAGGTCTGGAGCTTCGGCATCTTCTCGATGCGCACCAGGCACATCCGGCACGAAGCCTGGAGCGCGAGGTCGGCGTAGTAGCAGAAGGACGGGATCGAGAACCCGTTCTCCCGGCACACGTCGATGAGGCGCGCGCCCTTCTCGACCTGCAACTCCTGGCCGTTGACTGTGACCTTGATTAATTCTGCTGACATGTTCTTAAACCGTCGCCGTTCACCTGATCGTGATTTCGAGCGTGTAGCGGGCGGTGGCGTCCGTCCCGATCTCTATCGCGTACTCGCCGTCCTCGGGCAGTTCGCCCGACCAGTCCTTGCCGCCGTCCACCAGGGCCTCACCCGAGGGCGCCCGCAGCGTGAGCCCGGTGCGGCGGCCGGCGGCGAGGTTGACGCTCATCGTCTGGCCGGCCTGCGCGCGCAGGCGGTAGTCGTGGCTCGTGCAGAGCCGTATGGTGTCCTTGATGACCGCGGTCGTCCGGCCCCGCGCGAACCTGATCTGCTTCTCGATGACCCTGTCCGTGCCGCGGCACTGGGCCGGGGCCGCCGGGGCGCCCGCACCGAACGACCCGCCCAGGAGCAGCAGCAGGGCGAAATTCAGCCTGAGTATTTTCACGTCTCTCTCCCGCCTTAGTGGTGGCCGGTCTCTCCATCCGTGGGCAGACCTTCCCGCGCGCCTCCGCCGTTGCCGTTCAGCACCCGCCGGCGGAAGTCTTCGGGGAATTTCTTGATGGCGGACTGGATCGGCCACGAAGCGGCGTCGCCGAGCGGGCAGAAGCTCTTGCCCTCGATGTTGTCCACGATGTCCAGGAGGAGCTGCGCGTCGTCGGGGCGGCCCTCGCCGGCCTCGATGCGCTTGAAGACCTTGACGAGCCAGTCGGTGCCCTCGCGGCAGGGCGTGCACCAGCCGCAGGACTCGTGCTTGTAGAACTCGGTCAGGTTCTTCGTGGACTCGAACACGTCCACGGTCTCGTCCATCACGATGAAGCCGCCCGAGCCCACCATCGAGCCGGCCGCGACCAGCCCCTCGTAGTCCATCAGCACGTTCTTACCCTCGATGTCCGAGGCGGGCATGATGTAGACGCTGGAGCCGCCGGGGATGACGGCCTTCAACTTCCGGCCGCCGAGCATCCCCTGACAGTCCTCGTGGATGAACTTCTCCATGTGGGCGTAGCCCATCGGCAGCTCGTAGACGCCGGGGCGGTTGACGTGACCCGACACGCTCCACACCTTCGTCCCGCCGCTCTTCTCCGTCCCGAGCTTCTGCCAGGCCTCGCCGCCCATCCTGATGATGTCGGGCACGGCCGTCAGCGTCTCGACGTTGTTGACGACCGTCGGGCAGCCGTAGAGGCCGGCGACCGCCGGGAAGGGCGGCTTCATGCGCGGGTGGCCGCGCAGGCCTTCGAGCGAGTTCAAAAGCGCCGTCTCCTCGCCGCAGATGTAGGCGCCCGCGCCGGTGTGCGTGTAGATTTCGCAGTTGAAGTCAGTGCCGAGAATCTTCTCGCCGAGGAAGCCGGCGGCGCGCGCCTCTTCGAGCGCGCGATCCATGATCTCGATGAGGTAGCGGTACTCGCCACGGGTGTAGACGTAGTTGACGCGCGCGCCGAGGGCGTAGGCCGCGATCAGCATGCCCTCGATGAGCATGTGCGGGTCGCGCTCCATCAGGTAGCGGTCTTTGAAGGTGCCCGGCTCCGACTCGTCGGCGTTGCAGACGACGTACTTCGGCTTCGGCGAGTCTTTGGGGACGAAGCCCCACTTCATCCCCGTGGGGAAGCCCGCGCCGCCGCGCCCCCGGAGCGCCGACTTCTTGACCTCCCCGATCACGTCGTCCGGCGACATGCCGTTCAGGACTTTGCGCAGCGCCTCGTACCCGCCGTTGGCGCGGTACACGTCGAGCGACGCGGAGTTCTCCAGCAACACCCGCCGCAGTTGTAAAGGCTCGCAGCCAATCGCTCCGATGAACATATGTTTTGGGTTCCGGGTGCCGGGTACTGGGTGCCGGGTGCTGGGTGCTAGCTTTTTTACCAGCACCGAGCACCCGGCACCCAGTACCTGTCTTTCCCTACCGGACGCCGTTCGGCAGCTCGCCGCTCTGGCACTTGTCGATGATCTCGCCGACCTTCTCGGCCGTCAGGTTCTCGTAGTAGTCGAAGCCGATCTGCATCATCGGCGCGGTGCCGCAGGAGCCGAGGCACTCGACCTCCGAGAGCGAGAACTGCCCGTCCTCGGTCGTCTGCCCGGGCTTGATGCCGAGCCGCTCCCGGCACTTCGCCGTGAGCTGGCCCGCGCCCATGATCTTGCACGAGAGCGTCTTGCAGACCTGTAGATGATACCTGCCGACCGGCTCGGTATTTATCATCGAGTAGAAGGTCGCGACCTCCCAGATGTCGGTGATGCGCACGCCGAGGCGGTCGGCCAGGTAGGCCACGCCCGGCGGGTCGAGCCAGCCGCCGCGCTCGCGCTGCACGATGAACATCAGCGGCAGGATGGCCGAGCGCTTGACGGGGTACTTCGCCAGGTGGCGGTCGATCTCCGCCTCGACCTCCGGCGAAAAGACCGCGATCTCCTGCGGCACCTTCGCCCCCTGCGGCAGCGGGTTGTTCGGTGTGAACTGCTGGGACATAGGTTTTGGGTGCTGGGTTTTGGGTGCTGGGTGCTGGGCTCGGCTGTTAACCGACACCCAACACCCGACACCCAAAACCTATCTGTCTATCTCTCCGAGCACGATGTCAATCGAGCCGATGACGGCGACCACGTCGGCGACCATCTCGCCCCTGACCATGTCGGGCAGGGCCGAGAGGTTGATGAATGAAGGGCCGCGGACGTGGACGCGCGAGGGCTTGGGGCCGCCGTCACTCTTGACGTAGACGCCCAGTTCGCCCTTCGAGCCCTCGATGGGCTGGTAGACCTCGCCCGCCGGCACGTTGAAGCCCTCGGCGACGATCAGGAAGTGGTGGATGAGCGCGTCCATGTGCGTCTTCATCGCCTCGCGCTCGGGCAGCACGACCTTCGGCGCGTCGGCCTTGATGGGGCCGGGGCGGAGGCGCGCCAGCGCCTGCTTGATGATCCTGTTCGACTCGATCATCTCGCGCATGCGCACCATGTAGCGCGACCACACGTCGCAGCCCTGCTCGACCGGCACTTCGAAGTCGTAAGTCTCGTAACCCGTGTAGGGGTTGGCGCGGCGCAGGTCGAGCGGGACGCCGCTGCCGCGCAAGGAAGGGCCGGTCAGCCCCCAGTCGATGGCGTCCTCGGCCGAGATGACCCCGACGCCCTTCGTGCGGTTCTGGAAGATGCGGTTGCCCGAGAGGAGGTCGTGCCACTCCTCGACGGCCGCGGGGAAGTCTTCGGTGAACTGCTTGCAGCGCTGGTCGAAGCCCGCGGGCAAGTCCATCATCAGGCCGCCGATGCGGAAGTACGACGGCGTCATGCGCTCGCCGGAGGCGGCCTCGATGAGGTTGAGGATGCGCTCGCGCTGGCGGAAGCAGTAGAAGAAGACCGTCATCGCGCCGATGTCGAGCGCGTGCGTCCCCAGCCAGACCATGTGCGAGCCGATGCGCTGCAACTCGCACATCAGCACGCGGATGACCTGCGCGCGCTCGGGAATCTCCAGCCCGAGCAGCTTCTCGACCGCCATGCAGTAGGCGAGGTTGTTGCCCAGCGGGTTGAGGTAGTCCATGCGGTCGGTGATGACGATGCCCTGCTGGTACTTCTTGTACTCGAAGAGCTTCTCCATCCCCGTGTGCAGGTAGCCGATGTCGGGCACGCACTTGACGACCATCTCGCCGTCGAGGACGAGCTCCAGCCGGAGCACGCCGTGCGTGGACGGGTGCTGCGGCCCGAACGAGATGGTCATCTGCGTGTCGAGCGGCCGGTCGACCACCTCGTACGGCGGCGGCAGGTTTGTCGTTGATGCGCTCATGCGGCGTAGTCTCTTAAACGTCTCTACTGTTCGAGCACGAAGTTGTAAGTCAACATCCCGCCGACTTCGGTCGGTTTTCCATCCACCAGCACCGGCGCGAAGCGCGCCTGCTTCGCGGCCTCGACGGCGGCCGGCCGCAGGAGCGGGTGCCCCGTAATGGCATGCGCCTGAATGACCTGGCCCGAACCGTCAACCATCACCAACACCCTTACCGTCCCCGAGGCCCGTGCGGCTCTGGCCGCCGGCGGGTAGGGCGGGGCCGGCTTGCTCAAAGCCTTGTCGTCCAGCACCCCTCCGACGACGTTGGTGCCCGTCTCCGGGTCGAGCATGACTTCGCCGTCACCGGCTTCACTTTCGTCCGCCCCGTCGTCGGCGTCCTCTTCAACGTCAACCGTCGAACCGGGGGACGGCTGCACGACGTTGCGGTCGAGCAGCGAGGTCGTCTCGCCACCGACGGCGAGGTCGAGCCGCTCGTACATCCAAGAGCCGTCGGGGCTGACCGCCCTCACGTAGAGCGTTCCCGAGCCCTTGGGGCCTGAGACGGGGAAATTGAAATCGGCGTGACCGCCCCCGGCATCGACCTTGATGTTACCCGCGACGAACCAGCCGTCTTTAATCGGCTGGCCGAGCCGCTCGACGGCCGCGGGGTGCGCCTGCGCGGCCTTGAGCGCGCCCTGGTAGACCTCCGAAGACTTGATCGCCGACATCGCGACCAGGACGATGCCGCCGACGAGCGCGGCCGCCCCGATCAGCAACCCGAGGCAGCCCACGGGCAGCATCCACTTCCAGTTCCGTCCCAGACAGCCCTTCGGCTGCGGCTGCTGTGACGGCTGCTGGAACGAGCCGCCGAACTGCGCTGGGTTCTGGTTCAACAAGGCTTCAGCCAGCCCTCGCGTTACGTCAGGCTGTACGGCTCGTAGCCGCGCAGCGGGAAGTCCTTCCTGAGCGCGTGCCCCTGCCAGTCGTCGGGCAGGAGGATGCGGCGCAGGTCCGGGTGGCCGTCGAAGATGACGCCGAACATGTCGAAGGTCTCGCGCTCGTGCCAGTTGGCCGTGCGCCAGACGGTCACGACCGTCGGGACGTGCGTGTCCTCCTGGTCGAGCAGAACCTTCAGGCGCAGGCGGTGGTAGCGCTTCGTCGAGAAGAGGTGGTAGTTGACCTCGAAGCGCGGCTCCTCCTCGGG
>DAIRFV010000532.1:0-2074 GCA_036794905.1 Pyrinomonadaceae bacterium
GACGACCCCCTCTCCTCCGTCGTGCTCGGCGCCGGCAAGATGCTCTCGGACTTCGACCTCCTCAAGCGCGTCCGCTGGGACAACAACCTGACGGGCGGAATGTGAGAAGAGCGTGAACCGTGAACCGTGAACCGTGACGAGTGAAAGACGGTTTCAAGCTTGTCACGGTTGACGGTTCACGGTTCACGGCCTTTGACGGTTTAGGGTTCACGTCTTTCAATGGTTCGGAGCACGCAGAAGGAGATCAGGCAGCGCGCGCCGCTCTTGCTGGTCGTGTTGCTCGTCGCCAACTTCGGGCTGATGAGCTGGAACGCGAAGGACGCGGAGACGGGGCAGCCCGTCGTCAAGGCGTGGATGCAGTCGCTCTTCACGCCCGTGCAGACGGCGACGACGGGCGTGGGCGGCGCGGGCGTGGGCTTCTTCCAGCGGCTCGCGGACATGCGGCAGGCGCAGGCCGAGAACGAAAGCCTGCGGCGGCGCGTGGCCGAGGCCGAGAACGAGCTGCGCGAGGCGCGGCAGGCGCGCGACGAGAACGAGCGGCTCAAAAAACTGCTCGACTTCACCAAAGACGTCACCTTCCAGTCCATCCCGGCGCGCGTCGTGGCGCGCGACCCTTCGGTCTGGTTCAACTCGCTCATCATCAACCGCGGCAGCACCTCCGGCGTCGACCTCGACATGCCGGTCGTCACGCCCGAAGGCATCGTCGGGCGCGTCGTCGGCGTCGGCCCCGTCTCGGCGCAGGTCATGCTCATCACGGACGAGCGCGCGGCCGCGGGGGCGGTGGTCGGGCAGCTGGGGCAGTCGAACGCGTTGGGCTCCGTGCGCGGCTTCGGCAAGGACGGGCTGCTGGAGATGCGCTACGTCTCGGGGCTGGAGGCGGTGAACGTCGGCGACTATGTGGTTACCACGGGTCAGGATCGTATCTACCCACCGGGACTGAACGTCGGCACCGTGGTAGAAGTGGCCGCGGGCTCGGCCACCACGCCCCACACCATCCGGGTCAGGCCGGGCGCGCGGCTCGACTCGCTCCGGGAGGTCGCCGTCCTGAACTACCGCGCCCCGCAGCGCACCGCCCCCGAGCGGACGCTGCCGAACGTCGAGAAGGGGAAAGGCAAGTAAACCGTGAACCGTGACGGGTAAGAACTGCTTTGTAGCTTGTCACGGTTCACGGTTCGCGGCTCTTATGAAGTGGAAACTCGCGGTTTGCGTGGCGCTGGCCGCCGTCGTGCAGTTGAGTCTGCCGACGGTGTGGCGGCCGGCCGCCTACGCCGACCTGACGCTGATCGTGGTCGTCTACTTCGCGCTCCAGCGCGACGCGGTGCAGGCGGTCGTGCTCGGCACGGTGGCGGGGCTCGCCACCGACGCGCTCTCGGGGGGCTTGCTCGGCGCGCGCGGGTTCTCGATGACGCTGACGGCGTACCTGCTGGCGGCGCTCGTCACGCGCGTGATGATCGACAACCCGCTCCTGCGCATCCCGGTCATCGCGGGGGCGGCCGCCTTCAACACGGTCGTCTACCTGCTGCTGCACCAGTTCCTCGGCCAGCCGCCGAACCAGCCCGGGCCCGTCGCCGAGACGATGGCCTACGGCGTCATCTGGACGACGGTCGTGGGGACGGCCGTCGCCTTCGTCCTCGACCTCTTCTTCAACGAATCGACGCGCGTCCGCCAGCGCCGCGCCTTCGCCTTCCGCCGCCGCATCGCACGGCGGGGGCTCGGGAGAAGGAAGTATTAGGGGTGTTGGGTGTTGGGTGTTGGGTGTTGGGTAAAAGCTGGCTCTTCCCCAAAACCTAAAACCTAAAACCTAAAACCCAGAACCCACTACCCGGCATCCAAGCTCACGGGAAGTCCCTTATGAAGTTCGAAGACGAGACCCAAAACTTGAAGATGCGGATGGTGGTCATCCACGGGCTGGTGATGGCCATCCTGATCGTGCTGGGCGTCCGGCTCTACTTCCTACAGGTCGTCCGGGGCGAGTACTACGCCGAGCGCGCCGAGAACCAGCGCGTCCGCCGCCTGAAAATCCCGGCCCCGCGCGGCGCCATCTTCGACCGCCACGGCAAGCTCCTCGTGGATT
>DAIRFV010000533.1:0-2072 GCA_036794905.1 Pyrinomonadaceae bacterium
ACCATCTATCACCCCACCTGCGGCAAGCGTCCGGCCATCCGGGCTGAAAGCGACTGAATTAATGCGGAACGAGGGGCCGGAGAGGACTTTCAATTTTCTGCCCCTACTGACATCCCACAATCTGATTGTCCCATCCCACCCCCCGCTAGCCAGGATCTTACCATCGGGACTGAAGGCAATTGAATAAACCTGAGCTTCCCCCGTTTTCGTGGACACCTCAGACGAGATATTCTTCTCGGAACACTGAGGGCTCACGATGGCTACACGCAAGACCTACACGCTCGACTTCAAGCTCGACGCCGTGAAGTTAGTTACTGAGCGCGGCTTGAGCCGCGCCAGAGTCGCCCGCGACCTCGGCATCGGCACGCAGACCCTGCGCAACTGGCTGCGCGCCTTCGCCGCCGCCGCCGCCTCCTCGACCCCGGGCACCGACGCCCAGCAACTCGCCGCCCTACGCAGAGAGAACGAGTTGCTGCGCGAGGAGCGCGACATCCTAAAAAAAGCGCTCGGCATCTTCTCGCGGGTGCCGCGCTCGTAGACAAGTTCCGCTTCGTGCGGAACCACGCGGGAGAACACAGGGTCGCGCGCCTGTGCCGGGCGCTCTCGGTCTCGAAGAGCGGCTACTACGCTTGGCTGAAGCGCGAGCCTTCTCGGCGCGCCGCGCGCGACGGCGAGTTGCTGGCGCAGATCAGGGAGGCCCACGCCCGTAGCCGCTGCACGTATGGGTCGCCGCGCGTGCACGCCGAGTTGCGCGCACTGGGCACGCGCTGCTCCGGAAAGCGCGTCGCCCGCTTGATGCAAGAGGCGGGTCTCAACGCGCGCCGCCCGCGACGGGCTGTGCGCACGACCGACTCGCGGCATGACCGGCCGGTCGCCCCGAACCTGCTCGGGCGCGACTTCCGCGCCAAAGAACCTGACCTTCGTTGGGCGGCCGACATCACCTATGTGCCGACGGCTGAAGGCTGGCTGTACCTGGCGGTCATCCTCGACCTCTTCTCGCGGCGTGTGGTCGGACACGCCTGCGGGACGACGCTCGCCACGGCTCTCGTCGTCGAGGCGCTGGCGCTGGCCTGCGGTCGGAGGCTGCCGGGTGCGGGACTGCTCCACCATAGCGACCGGGGGAGTCAGTACGCGAGCGCCGAGTACCAGGCGCGGCTCGCTCAGATGGGCGCGCAGGTCAGCCTGTCGCGGCGCGGCGACTGCTACGATAACGCGGCGGTCGAGAGCTTCTTCGGGACGCTCAAGGCCGAGTTGATCCACGGCCGGCGGTACGCGACGCGGGCCGAAGCGCGCATTGACATCTTCGAGTACGTCGAAGTGTTCTACAACCGAGAGCGGCGGCACTCGGCGCTCGGCTACCTCAGCCCGACGGAGTATGAAGCGCGGCACGCCGCCGCTCGGACGCTGCCACAGGCAGCTTAACCACGGTGTCCACTAAACCGGGTGAAGGTCATGGCCGCCGGGAACTGTTACCGTCCGGGTACCACTCCAGCACTCAAGGGGCGGCGCGGCTGTCACTCCGCCCGCCCCGAACCGTTCAACTCCTCTTGCAGACAGGCCGGGGCTAGTCTAGGTCGCCCGGACGACCCTTCGCCGCGAAGCGTCAGACCGCCGCGGCGGGCCCAACGAAAAGCGCCTGACCGTTACGGCTTCTTCACCGCCGCCTGCGGCTGTGGCGCGGGTCGCTGCGCGGGCGTCTCCTGGTGGAAGGCCGCCAGCCACTTCCCGCCCCGCTTGACGAAGACCGTCGAGGCCCAAACGGGTGACGGCTCGGCCGCACCGCCGCAGGTCGCGTCCTGGGTGGCGCTGAAAGTCAGGAGGGCGGTGTCGGGGTTGAGCATCACCACGTCGAAGCCGTCCGTCGTGTAGCCCCTCACCTCGCAGTCGCTGGAGCCGATGCCCTTAACGATCTGCGCCTTGCGCGCCACCCCGGCGGCGTTGACTTGGACGGTGTCGTCGGTGAGGAAGGTCTCGAAGTACTTGCCGTCCTTCTTCTTCCAGGCTTCCCACGCCCCCTTCTCCAGGTCGATGAGGGTCTGCTTGACGTCCCCCGCCCCCTGGGCGGCGGCGGG
>DAIRFV010000285.1:0-8052 GCA_036794905.1 Pyrinomonadaceae bacterium
GGACGCGCGTGTAGTGGCTGTCGGCCATGTCGGCGGCGACGTTGGTCGCGCCGTGTTTTTTCGCCTCCTTCAGCGCCTTCTGGCCCCAGCTCCCCGTCACGACGTAGTCGGCGCTCGCCACCGGCGACAGGAAGTTGATCGGGATCATCGAGAACTGGAGGCTCGCGCCGCCTTGCAGGAAGAGGACGCGGTAGCCCTCGGGTATCCCGAGCAGTCCGCGCAGGCCGGCCTCGGCGCCGTCGATGATGGCCTGGAAAGGCTTCGAGCGGTGGCTGATCTCCATCACGCTCATCCCGACGCCGGGCAGGCTCAACATCTCCTCGCGCGCGCGCTCGAGCACGGGCACCGGCAGCACCGCCGGCCCCGCGCTGAAGTTAAAGATTCTTTCGGTCATCGTTTCTGATTCCTTTCATGATTAAACACTCAGTCGCCCGAGGCACCGCCGGAGGGCGCGCGCGGCCGCGGCGGGGTGCGTGCGAGACTCAGGCTTGCAGCTCGTTCAGGGCCGCCTTTAGGACGCGCCCCCGGTCGCTCGTCTCGCTGACGCAGCCGAGCGCACGCTCGATGGCGGCGCGGAGCCGGTCGCGGTGCGTCCCCTTGAACTCGCGCACGGCGTTCAGAAGCGCGACCCCGGCGTGGTAGCCGACGAAGGGGCGCTCCTGGCACACGCGGTCGGCGAGCCAGTCGATGTAAGTCTCGTTCGGGATGGCTTCCAGCAGCGCGATGGCCGCGACCCTCTCGCCGACGCGCTCGTCCCGGCCGCCGTCGCGCGGCGTACTCTTGGCCAGCTCCGACAGCAGCGGGTAGGCGAGGAACGCCAGCCCCTTCATCTCGGTGAAGACGACCTCCAGCTTCTGCGTGCGGCCGTCGCTGAAAGGCTCGCGCCGGCTCTCCACGTACCGGCGGGCGAGCGACATGATCTTATCCCGCACGGCGGTGTTCTCCAGCGAGACCTCGCCGACGCGCTCCGCCGCGCGCGCCACGTCCCCGCGCTCGGAGAAGATGCGGCTCAGCATGAGGTCGAGGTGCGCCTTGACCACGTCGCCGAACGTCTCGCGGTCGGCGTACTCCCCGACGAGCCCGACGCCCGAAAGCTTCTCCCGAAACTCAATCACCTTGCCGACCTGCTCCCACTCGTCCCGCGTGCGCGGGATGGCGATCTTCTCCTGGCAGAAGTAGAAGATGACGTGCCGCAACTTCTTCAGGCCGCCCATCAGCGCGTTGTAGGCCAGCTCGAACTCCTCCTGCGTCCCCGACTCGGCGTTCGTCGTCGGCGTGCCGAACCGCTTCCACATGATGCCGATGAAGATGTCGTACTCGCCGAGGTCGTCGAGCTGCTTCAGGATAACGTCCTCGGCCCCGAGCGGGCTGATGCCCGGGACGGTGTGCGTCTCGTACCTGATGAGTTCGAGCGTGATGCCCTTCTCGGGGGCGACGGCGGAGATCGTGGAGTTGAGGCTGTTGACCACCCTGCTGAGCTGCTCGCGCTCGTGCGCCACGTCGCCCGGCGAAGCGATGAAGATTCTGACGCGCCTTTGCTTGAAGTCTGCCGACATAGGCCACTCCCGGCGAACGCCGTCACGGCTGTCTGATTTCCAGCAAGCTCAATTCGATGATATCGGCGTTGTCGGACTTGAGTCTTTCGAGCACTTCCGCGGGTAGGGCGGCTTCGAGGTTGATGCGGGCGACCGCGGCCTCGGAGCCTTCGAAGATGACGTTCTCCATCTCCTGCACGTTGATGGACTCGGCGCGGATGCGGTCGAGGACGGAGGCGAGCACGCCGGGGCGGTCGCGGTGGCGCACGACGAGCGTGTGCGTCGCGGGGCTCAGGCGCGCGAGGTTGACGACGTTCGGGACGCGCCCCGTCTCCTTGAAGGTGCGGATGACGCGGACGGTCTCGGCGGCGATGGCCTCCTGCGCCTGGTCGGTCGAGGCGCCGATGTGGTGCGTGCCGTAGAGGTTCGGCTCGCGCGCGATGTCGTCCGCGAACTCGCCGGCCGCCACGGTCGGCTCGTCGGCGAACACGTCGAGTCCGGCGCGGAGGCCCTTCTCGCGCATCGCGCGGCGCAGCGCATCCTGATCGACGACCTCGCCGCGCGCCGTGTTGACGAAGTAGGCGCCCTCACGCATCGCGCCGAAGAAGTCGGCGCCGATGAGGCCGCGCGTCTCGGGCTTCAAGGCGACGTGGACGCTCACCACGTCGGAGTCGCGCGCGACGTCGAGCAACTCCGCGCGCCGCTCGACGCCCAGCTCGGCCGCCGACTCGTCCGTGAGGCTGCGGCCCCACGCGATGACGTTCATGCCGAAGGCGCGCCCGCGCGTGATGACCTCGCGCCCGATCTGCCCCGTGCCGACGAGCCCGAGCGTGCGCCCCAGAAGGCCCCGCGCCTTCGAGAACTCCTTCTTGTTCCACTTCCCTTCGCGGAGCTGGATGACGTTGTCGGCGACGCGCCGGTCGAGGGCGAGGATGAGCGCGAGGGCCAGTTCGGCCACCGCCACCGAGTTCTTGCCCGGGCAGTTCGAGACGTAGACGCCGCGGCGCGACGCCGCCGCCACGTCGATGGTGTTGTAGCCCGCGCCCGCGCGCACGATGAGCTTCAGCGCGCCCGCGTCGAGCATCGGCTCCGTCACCTTCGTCCCGCGCACGACGAGCACGTCCGGCACGTAAGACCGGATGGCCTCGACCAGCGCCTCGTCCTTCACGTCGGGCTGGTACGAGGACTCGCACCCCGCCGCGTCGAGCCCGTCCCGCCCCGACTGTTCGAACTTGTCCGCGATGAGTACGCGCATTGTTTTTAGCCTTTGGCTGTTAGCTATTAGCTGTTAGCCGAACCGAAAGCTATCAGCCAACAGCAATAGCTAACAGCTTCAAATCGTATGAATCAAAATCGCGTCGCGCAGCTTCGGCTCGAACCAGGTGGACTTGGGCGGCATGATGCCGCCCGCGTCGGAGACGCGCAGCAGGTCTTCGATGGAGGTCGCGTAAAGCGCGAAGGCCGCCCCGGCGGCGCCGGAGTCCACGAGCCTTTCCAGCTCCGGCGTGCCGCGGATGCCGCCGACGAAGTCTATGCGCTTGTCCGTGCGCGGGTCTGTGACGCCGAGCACGGGGTCGAGCAGGTTGTTCTGCAAGAGGCTCACGTCGAGCGCCGCCGTCGGGTCGTCGGAGAGCGTGCGCGCCGCCTCGCCGCGCAGCGTCAGCCCGTACCACCGGCCGCCCACGTACATGTGCCAGTGCCCGGACTTGCCCGGCCCCTCGCGCTTCGCGCCCTCGGTGACGTCGAAGCGCCCGCCGACGGCTTCGAGAAACTGTTCGGGCGTCAGCCCGTTCAAATCTTTCACGACGCGGTGGTAGGGGAGAATCTGCATCTGCTCGTCGGGGAAGACGACGGCGAGGAAGCGGTTGTAAGACTCCGCGCCCGTGTGGTTCGGGTTCCGCGCCTTCAACTCCGCGCGCGCGCGCGAGGCGGAGGCCGCGCGGTGGTGGCCGTCGGCGATGTAGAGCAGCGGCACTTCGGCGAAGCAGCGCGCGAGTTGTTCGGGCGCGGTCGCGCGCCAGACGGTGTGGCGCACGCCGTCGTCGGCCTCGAAGTCGTAGAGCGGCTGGCCGATGGTCTCGGCCTCGACGAGCGCGTCGAGGCGGCGGTCGGCGCGGTGGGTCAGGAAGACGGGGCCGGTCTGCGCGCGCAGGGTCAGGATGTGGCGCGTGCGGTCGTTCTCCTTGTCGGGGCGCGTGCGCTCGTGCTTGCGGATGATGTCGGCGTCGTACTCGTCCACGGAGCAGGCGGCGGCGACGCCCACCTGCGTGTGCCCGCCCATGCGGATGCGGTAGACGTAGAGGTGTGGTTCGTCCTCTTCGACGAGCGTGCCCTCCGTCTTGAACCTCTCGAAATTCTCGCGCGCCTTCGCGTAGACCTCGTCCGCGTAGATGTGCGTGCCCTCGGGCAGGTCTATCTCGGGGCGCGAGACGTGGAGGAAGCTCAAAGGGTTGTCGGCGGCCAGGGCGCGCGCCTCCTCCGTGTTGACCACGTCGTAGGGGACGGCGGCGACCTGCCTGACCTTGTCTCGGGGCGGGCGCAGGGCGCGGAAAGGGTAGATGGCGGCCACGTCTGTTCGGCGCCTCCTTCGGCGGAAGTCGATTCGCGTGTGTGGAACTTTAGACCCTAAGCTTACCGACTCGGCGCGCCTTTTGCCAAGCCGCCGAAGCGCCGTGAACCGTGAACCGTGAACCGTGACGAGAAAGAACTGTTTTCTTCCCGTCACGGTTCACGGTTCACGGCTCACGCCTTACTGACGACCGCTCCGCCGCACGAGGAGCCCGCGCCGGCCGTGCAGCCGAAGCAGTGCGCGTCCGTCGTGACGGCGCGCCCGTCGAACCTTTCGGGGTCGAACTCGCTGATGGTCTGCGGCAGCTCCGCGTCCACGCCGAGCCCGAGCATCTGGTTGAAGTCGCAGTCGTAGAGCCGCCCCGTCCAGTCCACGCTCAAAGTCGCGCGGCACATCAGCCCCTCGACCGCGGCCGGGTTGAAGGCGTCCACCAGGCGGCGCATGTAGCGCTCCTCGTTCCCCGAGCGGCGGAGGTATTCGAGGAAGCGGCTGATGGGCATGTTCGTGATGGTGTAGAGGCGGTCGAACGTCACGCCGTGGCGGCCGAGCAGCTCGCGCTTGAAGTCCGCCTCGATTGAGCCCTGCGGCGGCGGGAGGAAGGCCCCGACCGGGTTGTAGACGAGGTCGAGCGTCAGCCCGCCCCCCTCCACGCCGTAGCCGACGGCGTTGAGCCGCCTCAGGGCTTCGATGGATTTCTCGAAGACGCCGGGGCCGCGCTGCGCGTCCGTCTGCTGACCCAAAAAGTACGGGAGCGACGAGACGACCTCGACCGAGTGCGCGCGGAAAAACTCGGGCAAGTCACCTTGCCCCGGCTCGAACATCACGGTCAGGTTGTGCCGCACCATGACGCGCGCGCCCGAAGCCCTCGACTCCGCGACGAGCCGGCGGAAGTTCGGGTTCAGCTCCGGCGCGCCGCCCGTGATGTCCACCACGCGGAAGCGGCAGCGGCGCACGGCGTCGAGCACCTGCCCGGCCACCTCTTCCGACATGACCTCAGTCCGGCGCGGCGAGGCGTCCACGTGGCAGTGCTTGCACGCCTGGTTGCAGAGCTTGCCGACGTTGACCTGGAGCGTCTCGACCGCGGCGGCGCGCAGGTCGAGGCCGTGCTCGGCGAGCTTTTGCCCGAACGCCGCGGGCGCGCGCACGCGAGACTCTTCGACGAGCGGCAGCGGGGCCCGGCTCACATCGAGACCTTATTGACGGCGTTGTGCGCCTGCACGCCGTGGACGAGCGAGGCGCCGCCGCGCAGGGCGGACGCCATGTGGATGGCCTCGGTCATCTGCTCCATGTTCGACCCGGCTTCGAGGCACGACTGCGAGAAGGCGTCGATGCAGTACGGGCACTGCAAGGCGTGCGCGACCGCGAGCCCGATCAGGGCCTTCTCGCGCCGGCTCAGAGCGCCGTCCTCCTGGCACGCCTGATACCACGCCATGAACTTCTCGAACAGGTCGGGGCGGTGCCGGCCCACCTCGCCGAAGCGCGCGAGGTCTTCTTCTTCGTAGTAGCTCATCTCCGTGCGATACTCCCGTCTGAAAGGGTGAAGTCAGAAGGATGAAGGATGAAGTCGTCGCTGTAAAGCGTCGGCCGTCGTTTCGCCCCCGACCACTTCATCCTTCGTCCTTGGGCCTTTCCTATGCCCCGTCCCGCAGTCATCGTCATGGCGAAGGCCCCGCGCGCGGGCGAGGCCAAGACGCGGCTCGCGCCGCCGCTCACGCGCGGGGAGGCGGCGCGGCTCGCCGCGTGCCTCTTCGCGGACACCTTGTCGCTTGCGCTCGACCTGGGCGCCGTGGTCGTCGTCGCCCACGCGCCGGCCGACGGTCGCGCCGCGCTCGAAGAGGCTCTGCGCGCCGCGTCGCTCGAAGAGGCTGCGCGCGAAGTGCTCTGGCTCGCACAGCGCGGCGAGGACTTGGGCGGGCGGCTCGACGGCGTGGCCGAGCGCGCGTTCGCCGAAGGCTTAGGCCCGCTGCTCCTCGTCGGAGCGGACAGCCCGACGCTCCCGCCCGACTTCCTCGCCGCGGCGCTCGAAGGGCTCGCGGACGGAGGCGCGGACGTGGCGCTCGGGGCCACCGAGGACGGCGGCTACTACGCCGTCGGGCTGCGCGAGCCCGCGCCCGGCCTCTTCGAACGAATCGAGTGGAGCACGCCGCGCGCCTACGCGCAGACCGCGCACAACGCCGCGCGCCTCCGCCTGCGACTGCTCGAACTCCCGCCCTGGTACGACGTGGACACGCCCGAAGACCTCGCGCGCCTGCGCGCCGAACTCGACGCCGACCCGGAAGCACGCCGCCGCGCCCCTTCAACCTACCGTTGGTTATTCCCGACGCGGACGGGGGCGTAGAGGCGCGCGAGCGTGAGCGGGCTCACGCCGAGCCAGTAGAGACTTTGCAGCAGCGACCAGCGCGCGAAGGTGAGCGCGAAGCTGCGACCCTCGAAGCGGCGCGAGGAGGTGACGACGTATCCTTCGGCCTGCACGAAACGCCCCTGCCGCCACAGCGCGCGCAGCAGGTCCAGGTCTTCGAAGATGGGGAACGGCTTGAAGCCGCCCGCGCGCTCGTAGGCCGCGCGCCGCACGAAGAATCCGGAGTCGCCGTAGGCCAGCCCCAGCAGACGCAGGCGCGGGTAGAGCCACGTCAGAAACCGCGCCGCCCCGCTCAAGCCGTCGAAGCGTATCCGAAAGTTGCCGCCGACGGCGCCAGGGGTTAGGAGAGCGCGCGCGATACGTTCGCCCGCGTCCGGCGGCGCGAGCGTGTCCGCGTGCAGGAACCAGAGGACTTCGCCGCGCGCCTCGCGCGCGCCCGCGTGCATCTGCGCGCCGCGGCCCCGCGGCGAAGTGACGACGCGCGCGCCGCGCCCGCGCGCGACCTCGGCCGTCCCGTCCGCGCTCCCGCCGTCCACGACGATGACCTCCGACACCCCGCCCACGCGCGCCGCCGCGTCGAGCGTCGCGCCGATTGCGCGCGCCTCGTTGAGCGCGGGGATGATGATGGAGATGCTCGTTGACATCGAAAGTTTTACCGCAGGGACACAGAGACACGACTCAGGAATATGGATTTATGTTTTCAAGCCGTGCTCTGTGTCCCTGCGGATAACCTCGGGGCCGACGCCGCCGAGTCGCCACGTCGGGCGCTCTGCGCGGAAGGGCAGCGCGAGGACGGACGCCAGCCCGACCTCGCGCGGGTCTCGGTAGGCGGGCACGCCTATCTCTATCTCGTCCTGCGGCACGTCCAGGCGCAGCGTGCCGTGCAGCCTGTCCCAGACGGCGAGCCCGCTCGACCAGTTCGAGTTCGTCTCCTCCTTCACCGACGAATGATGTATGCCGTGCATGCGCGGCGTGACGACGAAGAGGTTGAGCCTGCGCTCCAGCCCGACGGGCAGCCGCGCGTTCGAGTGGTGGAAGAGGATGGAGAGCAACAGGAGCGTCTGCCAGACCGAGAGCCCGAGCGGCGAGACGCCGATGACGACGATCTGCGCCGCGCGCCACGGCGCCGAGACGGCCAACTCCGCGAAGTGGAAGCGCAGCGCCGTCGTCGCGTCGAGGTCGAGGTCGATGTGGTGCACGACGTGGAAGCGCCAGAGGCCGGGCACCTTGTGCGTCAGGACGTGCCAGAGGTAGAGCGTGTAGTCGAGCAGCACGACCGCCGCCGCGACTTCAAACCAGACCGGCAGTCGCACGAGTTTCAGCAGCCCCCAACGCCTGCGCTCGACCAGGGCCGTCAGCCGCGCCGCCAGCGGCGCCTCGGTCAACCGAATCGCCGCGGCGCCCGCCGCCGCGACCGCGAGGTTGCGCGCCGAGCGCGCGAGCTTCGACTCGCGCTCGGCGCGCAGCGGGCGCCGCCGCTCGAGCCACACGAGCGCCCCGAACGCGCCCAGCACGAGCGCGCCGCCCAGCCACGAAGGCACCTTCCCCGTGCTCCTCATCCGACCCTCCCGGCGAACGCATAAAGATTT
>DAIRFV010000534.1:0-2058 GCA_036794905.1 Pyrinomonadaceae bacterium
CTGCGGCGTCGAGCCCGACGAGAGGAAGAACGCGCCCGAGAGGAGCGCCGGCACGCCCGTCAGCAGGATGTTGATGGCCGTGCCCGAGACGACCTGGTCGGCGCGGTAGCGGATGCACGCGACGGCGTGGACGGCCGCGATCGCCGCCCCCGCCAGCACCGCCGAGACGAGCCCGACCCAAGGGCTCCCCGCGTACCACGTGACGCTCGCGGCCGTGAACGCGCCCGCCAGCAGCAGCCCTTCGAGCGCGATGTTGATGACGCCCGCGCGCTCCGAGAACATCCCGCCGAGCGCCGCCAACAGCAGCGGCGTCGCCAGCCTGATGGCCGACAGGATAAGGGCGAAGTTGAAGATGTCGGTCATAGGAAACCAGTAGCCAGTAGTCAGTAGTCAGTAGTCGGTAGAAGAACCTGCTGAGTTGAACCCCGCGTTTTCAATGTCAGCGACCGGAGCGCGGGGCGCTACTGTCTGCCGACTACTGCCCACTGTCTACTCTCAGATTTTCGAGCGCCTCAGCAGGCTGAACCTGTTCGACATCCAGCGGAAGTTGACCCCGACGGCGACGAAGAGGATGACCAGCGCCTGAAGCACTTCCACCAGGTCTTTCGTGACGTGCTCGGAGAAGGCGTCCACGAAGATGCCGCCGCGCAGGAGGATGCCGAAGAGCAGGGCCGCGAGGATGACGCCGAGCGGGTGGTTGCGCCCGAGCAGCGCCACCGCGATCCCCGTGAACCCGTAGCTCGCCGAGAACTCGTGGTAGTAGAGGTGCCGGTAGCCGAGCACCTCGTTGATGCCGACCATCCCGGCGAGCGCCCCCGACACCGCCATCGCCAGCACGATCTGCCTGCGCACGTTGATGCCGCCGTACTCGGCCGCCGAAGGGTTCGCGCCCGTCGCGCGTATCTCGTAGCCCCACTTCGTGCGCCAGAGGAAGACGTAGACGAGCGCGCAGGCCAGCAGCGCCAGCAGGAACGCCGCGTTCAGCGGGATGCGCGAGGGCAGCCCCGGCACGAAGTCGCCGAGGCGCGGGATGTGCGCCGCCGCGCCGACGGGCACGCTCTGCATGATGGGGTCGCCCGGCGCCTTGTAGTAGTACTGCGTGAAGTAGCTGATGAGGGCGACGGCGATGAAGTTGAGCATGATGGTCGTGATGACCTCGTGCGCCCCGAACCGCGCCTTGAGCCAGCCCGGGATCGCGCCCCACGCCCCGCCCGCCAACACCGCCGCCAGCAGCGCCAGCGGCACCAGCAACACCGCCGGCAAACTCGCCCAGCCGTAACTGATGGGGTCGCCCGCCGCGGGCGTGAAGACCGCCCCGCCGAACTTGATGGCGACCCACGCGCACGCGAACGCGGCCACGTACAACTGCCCCTCGGCGCCGATGTTGAGCAGCCCGCAGCGGAAGGCCACGGCCACGGCGAGGCCCGTGAAGATGAGCGGCGTCGCGTAGAAGAGCGTGTAGCCGATGCCGTCCGGCCACGTCAAGGCGCTCCCCAACAGCAGCCCGTAGACCTCGAACGGGTTGTCGCCGATGAGCCACACGATGACGCCGCCCACGACGAACGCCAGCAGCACGGCGATGACGGGGAACAGAAGTTCGCGGAGAAGTTTCATAGTTTGAGTCGTCAGTAGTCAGTCGTCAGTAGTCAGTGGAAAAACCCTTCATCGCTCGAACCGTGCGGTTCTCATCGTCAGCGACCGCGGCGCAGAGCGCTACCGTCTCCTGACTACTGTCTCCTGACTACTATTTCTCCCCCCCCGTCATCAGGAGGCCGATCTCTTCCTGCGTGGACTGCTTCGGGTCCACCTCGCCGACGATGCGGCCGTGGTAGATGACGAGCAGGCGGTCGGCGAGCGAGGTGACCTCTTCCAGTTCGGCCGAGACGAGCAGGATGGCGCAGCCCTCGTCGCGCAGCCCGACCAGCTTGCGGTGGATGAACTCGATGGCGCCGATGTCCACGCCGCGCGTCGGCTGCGAGATGAGCAGGAGCTTCGGGTTCAGGCCGAACTCGCGGCCGATGATGAGCTTCTGCTGGTTGCCGCCCGAGAGCGCGCGCG
>DAIRFV010000535.1:0-2057 GCA_036794905.1 Pyrinomonadaceae bacterium
TCGAATTCCATCTCCTCGACGGCTACTGTCCCGCCTTGTAACCCGCTTCGTCGAGAATCCGTTTGGCGCGCTCGGGGTCGAAGTTGTAGACCTGGCCGGGCGAGTAGGCCCAGGACTGCTCGGGCAGGATCGCGTTGGCGACGCGCGCCTGGTCGAGCAGAAGCTCTTTGACGATGGCCGGGCGGTCGATGGCGTAGGCGATGGCCTGTCGCACGCGCGCGTCTTTGAGCACTTCGTCCGTGGTGTTGAAGCTGAGGTAGACGACGTTGACGCCGGGGAACTGCGCGACCTTCAGGGCCGCGTCCTGCCCGAGCGCCTGGTAGGCGTCGGGCTGTAAGTTGGCGACCGCGGCGAGGTCGACGCCGCCGCTGCGCAGCTCCGCCTGGAGCGTGTTGGCGTCGAGGATGGTGCGCACGCGCAGTTGTTTGAGGGCGGGCGCGCCGCCCCAGTACTCTTCGTGCGCGGCGAGGTCTACCACCTGCTGCGACTCGTCGTGGCGGACGAACTTGAAGGCGCCGGTGCCGACGGGCGTCTGCTTCTGCTGGTCGGTCGTGTAGCCCTGCGGCATCATGCCGACGGGGACGAGGCTCGACAGGAACTTGTTCGAAGCCTTCGTCAGGGTGACGACGAGGGTGCGCGGGTCGGGCGTGGCGAACGACTTGACGAGCGGCTTGCGCTCGGCGCCCGCGCCCTCGAAGAAGTCGTTGGCCTTGCGCGAGTCGGAGGCGAGGAGGGTTTCGAGCGTGTACCTCGCGTCGGCCGAGGTGAACGCCTTCCCGTTATGGAACTTCACGCCGTCGCGCAGGCGGAAGGTGTAGACGAGGCCGTCGGGGCTGGCCTGGATCTCGGAGGCGAGGTCGCCGACGTAGTCGAAGCTCTCGTTCTTGCGGACGAGCGAGTTGAAGACGAGCTGGCGCAGACGCTCGCTCGAGGCGTCCGTGCCGCGAAGCTGGTCGAGCGTCTCGGGGCTCGATTCGAGCACGACGACGAACGGCCCCTGCTTCCCGCCGTCCAGGGTCACGTCGCGGAGGTAGCGCCAGTCCCCGTCCACGGGGACGTTCAGGTTCTGGACGTTTTTGCGGGCGACGACCACCTGATCGACGTACCAGAGCGGGAGCTGCGGCACGTCGCGGCTGATGCTGTCCCACGCGCGCGTGTAAAGCTCTTTGGCCTTCACGCGGTCGAAGGTGGCGATGGCCTCTTCGAGAACCTTGTCCACCTCGGGGTTGCTGTAGCGGCCCCGGTTCTGGTAGGCGCCCGTGTGGAAGAGGTCGAAGAGGTAGATCGGGTCCTGGTTGCCGCCGACCCAGCGCCCGGTGGTCAGTTGGAACTGACCCTTGCGCTGCTGTTCGAGCATCGTGTTGAACTCGACCTGGTCGATCTCGCAGGGGATGCCGACCTGCTTGAGCTGGTTCTGGATGACGGACGCGTACTGGCGCGTCGGCGCGCTGGAGGCGTTGATCTTGAGGAAGATTGGTTGCTTGAAGCGCACGGCCTGCGTGCCGCGGGTCCCGCTGCCGCACGCGGCGGCGAGCGTCCCGAGGAGCACGAGCAGGGCGTAGGCGGTGATGTGTCGGCGGCGCCTCATTGTCAAATCTTACCTCCGTAGACGTAGTTCAGCTTGCGGTCCAGCTCGGCCACCTCGGCCGAAAGCTCCTGGAAGCGTTCGGGGTCGAACGGGAGGGGAGGCTTGGTCAGCGCCTTGAAGGCGGCGATGCGCCGGAGCGAAGCCTGGATGCGGCCGCGCGACAGCTCGCCGCGGCGCGCGGCGTCGAGGAGCGAGTGGTAAGCGCGGCGGATGAGGTCGGGGCGCGCGCACACGAGGAGCATGTCCTCGCCCGCGAGCACGGCGCGCAGGGAAGCCTCCTCAATCTCGCAGTGCTTGGCGATGGCCCCCATCTCCAGGTCGTCCGTGACGACGAGGCCGTCGTAGCCCAGCTCGTCGCGCAGGAGGTCGCGGACGATGCTCGGGTTGATGGAGGCGGGGACGAGTCGGCCGCCCGCGATGCCGCGGTGGATGTCGATGTTGGGGAAGCCGCCGTGGCTGACCATGACGG
>DAIRFV010000045.1:0-21202 GCA_036794905.1 Pyrinomonadaceae bacterium
GGTGATGAGCGCCGACCGACCCTTATACTCTCCGAATGCTGTGGGCTCGTTCATGGGTTTGGTAGAAGACCGTCTGGGGCGTAACCGTCCTACTGTTTATGCCGACGCGCGCGCGCGGCGCCGGCGCCCCGGCGCGGCCACGCGGAGCCAGAGCGACACGAGGTCGAGCCCCGTGCGCGCGACGCGCCGCGGCCTGAAGAACTGCGAGCGCCCGTGGACGCGCGGGCGGTGGTGGACGGGCACCTCTGCGAAGACGCAGCCCCGTCGGTGCAGCTGGTGCACCAGCTCGACGCAGATGCTCCCGCTCGAAGAGACGAGTTCGACCTGCTCGACCGCACGGCGCCTGATGAGCCGGAAGTCGCAGTCTACGTCTCGGATTGGAATGCTGAATAGAAGATGCGTCAGGCCGTTGTAAGCGGCCCCGATGACCTTACGCTGCCAACCGTCTGCGCGTTGTATCTTATACCCGTTGACGATGTCAACCCCTTCCACGAGCAGCGGTCGTAGCAGCCGGAGTTCGCGCACGTCGTACTGCCCGTCGCCGTCGGTGTAGAAGACGAGGTCTTTGGTGGCGCTCGCGAAGCCCGTGCGCAGCGCCGCGCCGTACCCGCGGTTGACTTCGTGGTGGACGACGCGCACGCGCGGGTCTGCGCGCGCCAACCGGTCGAGCACCGCGGCCGTGCCGTCAAGGCTGCCGTCGTTGACGACGATGACCTCGAAGTCGTCGGTCAGACCGGGCAGCACCGCGAGCGCTTCGCCGACCAGCCCGGCGATGCTCGCCTCGTCGTTGTACGCGGGGAAGAAGACGCTGATGCTTTGGGTCATGAATTTGTGATTCGAAACTTCAAAGTTGAAATTTCAAGTTACGTATCCTTGAAACACTCAACGCGGCAGTTCTTCCGCCGCCCGGCTCTCGCAGAGCCGATACGCCTTGCCCGCTTCGGCGTCGAAGGCCCAGGCCGTGACCTCGACGCGCGGCGCGGACGGCAGCACGTCCGGCGAAAAAGTCTTGCGCCAGCTCGGGTCGCCGCGCGCGCCGACCTCGGCCAGGGCGAAGGCCGCCTGGTCTTCGCCCGTCGTCCCGTAGGCCAGCACGACGGCGTCGGCCGGCTCGCCCCCGCGGCGCGGCAGACTCGCCACGCCCTCGGCGACGTACGCGCCGCCCCCCGCCCGGAGGAGTTTGAAAGAGCCGCCCGCGCAAACGTCCCCGGCGGCCAGCCCGCGCATCCGGCCGTCCCGCAAGAGCGGCGGGCGCAGGTAGCCCATCCGTTCGAGCGACGCGGCGCGCGCGCGCAGCACCGGCACGTCGTAATAGAGCCCTTCGGCCAGACAGCGCTCCTCCGGCGCGACCTCGATGAAGAGCAGGCACGCCTTGGCGCGCAGCAGCGCGCGCCGCCAGTTGGCCGCGCTGTGCCGGACGACGAGCACGAAGATGGCGGCGTGCGCGAGCACGAGCAGCACGGCCGCCAACGCGCCGGCGCGCTTCAGCAGCGCGAGACGGCTCGGGCTCAAGTAGCCACGCCGCCACGCGTCCTCGACGACCGACGGCAGCAGGTAGACGAGCGCCACGAGCAGGTAGAGCGAGAAGGCCGCGTACCTCGTCGTCGTCGCGTGTTCGACGCCGAAGCCCACCCGCCCGACCGTGACCAGAACCCCCGTGACGAGCGAGTAGGCGCCGAGCACCGCCCAGGGCATCGAACGCCGGACGAGCGCTTCGTCCCGCCTGTGCCTGAACAGGTACGCGACCACTAACGCGGACAGCAGCAGCGCGCACGCGCCGACCGCCAGCGCGACGGCCAGCGGGTACCGCCACGCGGCCAGCGGCCCGCCGAGGTACGCGACGAAGTAGGCCAGCGCTTCGAGCGGGTGCCTGAGCGCCTCGGAAGTCTCCGGGTGCGACCCCGGCCGCTCGTAGTCGTACACGTAGACGGCCGCGCACAGCGCCGCGACGGCGCACCACAGAGGCAGCCAACGCCACGCCCGCGCGCGCAGGGCCGGGCGCGCGGCGACGAGCGCGGGCGGGAGCACCAGCCACGCCACCAGCCCGTTCGCCGACGAGAACGTGCTCACCACCGACAGGCACGCGCACGCGACGAGGCCGACGGCCGTCCCCGTCTTCTCTGAGTATGCGAAGAGCAGCCCCGCGACGACGCAGGCGATGGGCACGAAGTAGACGACCTGCACGCCGAAGAGCCAGTTGTCGTACTGTATCGCCGAGAAGTTCAGGAGGCTCGCCAGCAGGAAGAGCAAGCCCCTGCGCAGGGGGTCTGCGAACGTCCGCGCGCCGAGCCGCCACACGCCCCACGCGACGAAGCACGCGAGCACGAGGCTCGCGAACATCTCGTACCTGACGTTCCAGCCCGTCAGCCGCCCCAGCGCGACGAAGAGCGCGTGCGGGAAGAGCTGCCTGTACTCGTTCTGCTGCGCGTAGAGGTCGGCCAGCGTCAACGCGCCGCGCGCGGACTTCTCGAAGAAGTGCGCGATGTTCCACTGGTCTGAGTACGGCACGTCAACGCCGTACCGCAGGATGAGCCACGCGGGCGCGCAGGCCGCGGCCACCGCCGCACCAAGGCCCGCGCGCCCCAGAATCTTCGCCGCGCCGCTGTTCACGATGAAGCCCGCCCGAACCTTGTGCTAGGATGGCCGCCCAACGATGAAGAGTCCCAAGCGAATCGCCGCACTACTGCTCGCGGGCTTTCTCGCCTTCGCCCCGCCGGGGACGCTGATCTTTCTGTTTGCTCTGTTAGTAGGGTTGGTCGGGCGCCGCTGGGCCGTGCCCCTCGCCGCCGTCGGCGTCGGCGTCGGCGCGGCGTTCCTGCTCTTACGGCTCCGCCGCCGGCGCCGCGCGCGTCCGCGTGCTGACGATTCAGTAAAACTGGATACGCATTAACGACGATTCCCGCGCCCGCGTCAAGCGCCGAAGCCGGGGGCGCGGGCAGAGAGGGGTGCCCGCGCCCCCGGGGTTAAGTTACGCGACGCGGAGCACTTCCTTCAGGCGGGTGGTGTAGCGGGGCGAGCGCATGAGGAACTTCGTCGGCCAGCGGCCGTCGGGCGAGTGCGGCAGCCCGCAGCGGACTGTGCCGCGGCCGTGCCGCCGGTTGAGCGCGTCCACGGCCTGCATCACGCGGCGCGCGCGCTCGAACTGCTCGTCGCCGTGCATCCGCATCGTCAAAGCCCCGGCGGGCAGCAGCCCGTTCAGCATCACGCCGGCCTTCTTGTACAGGTAGCCGCGCCGGTAGATTTCGGTCAGCCCGCGCTGCGCCCACCACAGAAGCTCGCCGGTCGTGTCCGTCGGCGAGGCCAGCTCGTACGTGACGGAGTTGCCGTACTGCGGCCCCGCGCTGAAGCGGTCGGTCAGGACGAAGACCGTGACGACCGACGCGGCCATCCGCGCGCGCCGCAGGCGCTCGGCCGCGCGCTCGGTGTAGAGCGCGACCGCGTCGCGCAGGTCTTCGAGCGAGCCCGTCAGGGCCCCGAACGAGCGCGAGCAGGTGACGGACCTCTTCGCCTGCGGGCACTGCTCCAGCGGCAGACAACGCACCCCGCGCAGCTCCTCCACGATGCGCGCGCCGACGACCGTCAGCCTCCGGCGCACCCAGCGGCGGTCCGCGTCCCGCAGCTCGCGCGCCGTGTTGATGTTCGCCTCTCGGAGCGCCTTCGCGTAAGCCGGGCCGATGCCCCACACCTCTCCGACCTCCGTCTCCTCGAGCACGGCCGTCTGCGTCGCAACGTCGGTCAGGTCGAGCACGCCCGGCGCGCCCGGCGATTTTTTGGCGAGCCGGCCGGCGACTTTCGCCAGCGTCTTCGTCGGCGCGATGCCGACCGACACGGGGATGCCCGTCCACTCCCGCACCTTCTGCTTTATCTCCAGCCCCTGCTCCTCCAGTCCCCGCCCGCCGCCGTCGTCGAGCGCCACGAACGCCTCGTCGATGGAGTAGATGTCCACCTCCGGCGTGAACTCCCGGAGCGCGCACATCACGCGGCGCGACATGTCCGCGTACAGCTCGTAGTTCGACGAGCAGACCGCGACGCCGTGCTCTTCGATGACGCGCCTGTTCTTAAAGTAGGGCGCGCCCATCCCGATGCCGAGCCGCTTCGCCTCGTCCGAGCGCGAGATGACGCACCCGTCGTTGTTCGACAGCACCACCACCGAGCGCCCCAGCAGCCGCGGCGCGAACACGCGCTCGCAGGACACGTAAAAGTTGTTGCAGTCGATGAGCGCAATCGCCTCGGCCAAGACGTGCCCCGCCTCCCCTTCAGTGGTTCTGGATCGAGTGGAGGACGCGCCCCCAGACCTCGAAGTCCATCTCTTCGGTGACCTCGACGGGGGCGTACGCCTCGTTGTCGGAGAGGAGGAAGACGCGCCCGGCCTCGTCGAAGTGGAGGCGCTTGACGAGGAAGGCCGAGCCGATGCGCGCCAGCACGATGTGCCCCTCGCGCGTCTCGGCCATGCGATCGACGACGAGCAGCGCGCCGGGCTGGATGGCGGGCACCATCGAGTCGCCGTCCACGCGCACGTAGAAGGTGTAGAAGGGGTGCTTGACGAGGTCGCGGTTTAAGTCGATGCTGCCCTCGACGTAGTCCTCGGCCGGCGAGGGGAAGCCCGCCGGCACGCGCCACATCAGGAGCGGCCGCGCCAGCCTCGTCCCCGTGCGCGCGGAATAGATACCCGAGACGGAGTCGTCCATGCGTATGAGTCCCCCTTGAAAATAAAATTGTTCTTGTGCCGAACTTGCAACGACGTATAACATACAAGACGTTGTTGAAGCCAGACTTTTTTTGACTCGACGGAGGGTGACCTGATGACGACGCGCACGAAGAGAGAGGCTGCGGAGACAGGCGGCGGGCTCTGTTACGACCCGTCAATCGCGGTGAAGCACCTGGCTCAGGCCGACGAGGTGCTGGCGAAATTGATGAAGCGCGCCGGGCCCTTCGCCTTGCAGACGCGCCACCTGCACAACCCTTTCGAGGCGCTGGCGCGCAACATCGTCTTCCAGCAGTTGCACGGCACGGCGGCCGAGGCGATTCACGCGCGACTCGTCGGGCTCTTCGGCGGCGGCCGCCTCCGCCCGCAAGGTCTGCTCGACGCTTCGGAGGAGGCGCTGCGCGGCGCGGGGCTCTCGGGCGCGAAGGCGGCGGCGCTCAAAGACCTCGCGGCGAAGACGCTCGACGGCACGGTGCCGGCGCTCGCGCGCCTCAAGCGCATGGGCGACGAGGAGATCGTCGCGCGTCTGACGCAGGTGCGCGGCATCGGCCGCTGGACGGTGGAGATGCTTCTGATGTTCCGCCTGGGCCGGCCCGACGTTCTGCCCGTGGGCGACTTCGCCGTGCGCAAGGGCTTCATGGTCGCGTACGGGCTGGGCGAGATGCCGAAGCCGAAGGCGTTGGAGCTGCACGCAGAGGCGTGGCGGCCTTACCGGTCTGTGGCGAGCTGGTACATGTGGCGCGCGCTCGAACACCCGGGGCAGGGCTGACGCGCGCGCGGTAGGAGAGACGGCGCGGACGCGGTAAACTGGCACGCACACAGAGCGACAGAGGCGGGTTCGGATGCCCTGGGTAGACTTCGACGACTACGAGCACGAGGCGGGCGAGTGCCTGCGCGGCCCTTACGCGCACTTCACGGGGCCGCGCTGGTGCGGCCACCCGCTCTGCATGTTCGAGTCGCGCGGCGGCGACCTCGAAGCGATTGAGGAGGGGCTGGCCGAGCAGGGCTACGACCGCCATCAGGTGTCGCGGATGATCGAGAGCTTTTACGTGCCTCTGTCGGAGCAGAGGGACGAGGAGCGCCTGCGGCGCGGCGAACCGTTGACTTCGGGAGGAGACTGAAGATGGCTGACACGGACACGCTCTTTCACCTCGCGTTCCCCGTCCACGACCTCGCGGCCGCGCGCGACTTCTACGGCGGCGTGCTCGGCTGCCCCGAGGGGCGCAGCTCCGAGCACTGGATTGACTTCGACCTCTTCGGCCACCAGATCGTGGCGCACCTGAAGCCGAACGGCGCGGGCGTCGGGGCGTCGAACCCGGTGGACGGCCGCGACGTGCCGGTGCCGCACTTCGGCGTCATCCTCACGCCCGCGCAGTTCGAAGAGCTGGCCGAGCGCGTGCGCGGCGCGGGCGTGAAGTTCGTGATCGAGCCTTACGTCAGATTTAAGGGCGAGCAGGGCGAGCAGTCCACCATGTTCTTCCTCGACCCGAGCGGGAACGCTTTGGAGTTCAAAGCCTTCGCCGACCGCTCGCGCCTCTTCGCGAAGTAGAAAGAAAGGTCACTGATGATTACGGTCGCCAACCGCATTTACGTCAAGGCAGAGTACGGCGAAGCCTTCGAGGCGCGCTTCCGCGAGCGCGCGGGGCTGGTGGATAAGATGCCCGGCTTCGTCTCGAACCTCGTGCTCCGGCCCGCCAACGAGGGCGACCCCTACGTCGTCTTCACCGTCTGGCAAAGCCGCCAGGACTTCCTCAACTGGGTGCGCTCCGACGAGTTCGTGCGCGGGCACGCGCAGTCGGGCACGCTCCCGCGCGACGCGTTCTCCGGCCCGAACGTGCTTGAGATGCACGAGGTCGTTCAGGACTCCGCGCGCCCCGACCTGGAGCCCGAGCCGCACGGCGGCCCGTTCAAGATGCACTGAAAGAGAATTCACACGGATGGACAGGGTAAGAAGGGTGCTGGGTGCTGGGTGTCAGGTGTTGGGTAAAAGACGGTTCTTCCCCAACACCCAACACCCAGCACCCATAACCCTTCTTCATTCTTACTCAAAGGAAGGTTTGAGGGACGAAGATGGCGACACTTGTGACGGGCGGCGCCGGGTACATCGGCAGCGTGATGGTGGAGCAGTTGGTGGAGGCGGGCGAGCGGGTGATCGTGCTCGACGACGCGTCGCGCGGGCACGCCGGGGCGCTGGACGAGGGCGTGCCTTACTACGACGGCCGGGTCGGCGACCGCGAGCTGGTCGCTTCGATCTGCCGCGAGCACGAGGTTGACGCCTGCGTCCACTTCGCCGCGCTCGCATACGTCGGCGAGTCGGTGACCGAGCCGAAGCTCTACTTCCAGAACAACGTCGCGGAAGGGCTGGGGCTGCTCGACGGCCTCTTGGCGGCGGGCGTGCGCCGCTTCGTCTTCTCCTCGACCTGCGCCACGTACGGCGAGCCGGTGCGCGTCCCCATTGACGAGTCGCACCCGCAGGCGCCGGTCAACCCCTACGGCTGGTCGAAGCTCTTCATGGAGAAGATTCTCTCGTCTTACGACGCGGCCTACGGCCTGCGCTTCGTCGCGCTGCGCTACTTCAACGCGGCGGGCGCGACGAAGCGGAAGGGCGAGCACCACGACCCCGAGACGCATCTCATCCCGAACGTGCTCGCGGCCGCGGCCGGCCGCCGGCCGTACGTGTCGGTCTTCGGCGACCAGTACCCGACGCCGGACGGGACGTGCGTGCGCGACTACATACACGTCACAGACCTCTGCACGGCGCACACGCTCGCGCTCGCACACCTGCGGCGCGGCGGCGGCTCGGAGTTCGTCAACCTCGGCAACGGCCACGGCTATTCCGTCATGGAAGTCATCGAGACGACGCGGCGCGTGACGGGGCGCGACATCGAGGTCAGGGTCGAGCCGGCGCGCCCGGGCGACCCTGCGCGGCTCGTCGCCGACGCCACGAAGGCGCGCGAGGTCCTGGGCTGGAAGACGCAGTACCCCGAGCTTGAGGCAATCGTCCGCACGGCGTGGGAGTGGCACGAGGCGCACCCCGAGGGCTACGCCTCGCAGGGCCAGGCGAGCGCGGGTTGATGTCTCGCCGGCACGAGTAGTCAGACGTTATTAACCAACGCGGACGCGGAGACACGGCCGGTTGAGAGTTGAAGTCAACCGGCCGTGTCTCCGCGTCCGCGTTGGTTAATTTTTGTCCCTCTTCGCGCCGAGCCCCATGCTGTGTGAGCCGAACGAGCGGCCGAGCGCGCGGACTTCCTGCTCGACCTGCGGGAGCGTCGTCCGGGTCTGGCGACCGATGAGAAAGTCCGCGAGCGAACTCGCCAGGAGTTGACGGACGGCGGCGGCCGCGGCGAGCGTGCGCGGGACGTAGACCTTGCGCCTGCGCCGCCCGACGGCCTCGACGAAGGCGGCCGCGCAGTCGCGCAGGGGCGTGACGCGGCCGAAGGGGCCGGGCAGCTTCCCCATCATCTTCCTGAATCCCGCGAGGTCGCTCCGCGCGTCGCGCACCATGTCGGTGTCGATCCACGAAGGGTGCGCGACGCCGACGGCGACGCCCTTGTGCGCGAGTTCCAGGCGCAGCACGTTGCCGAACTGCTCGACGCCGCTCTTGGCCGCGGCGTAGGTCGAGATGCCGGGGAAGGGCGCGAGCGCCGCGGCCGACGAGACGAGCAGGTAGTAGCCCCGCCGCTCGGTCACGTGCGGCAGCGTGGCGCTGACCGTGCGGACGACGCCCGTGAGGTTCACGTCGATGGTGCGGACGAGGGCCTCGATGGGGCCGACCGCGACCGTGGCGTTGCACGCGATGCCCGCGTTGGCGATGACGACATCGATCCCGCCCAGGGCCTCGACCGTGCCCGCGACGGCGCGCTCCAAAGCCGACTGGTCGGTCACGTCGCACTCGAACCAGACGTGACCCTCGCCCAGCTCCGCGGCGAGCGCGGCCAGACGCTCCGGCTCCAACCCGACCAGAGAGAGCCGCGCGCCGCGCGCCGAGAGTCGCCGCGCCGTCTCCGCGCCGATGCCGCGCGCGGGGCCTGTGATGAGCACGACCTTGCCGCCTATTTCGTAACGCATGACCCCGGGTTCCTCCTGTGTGCAGAGGGTGTTGGTTTTTGGGTTCTGGGTTGTAGGTGTCGGGTGTTGGAAAAGTGTCCTGACCAACACCCGACACCCAGAACCCAAAACCCCGACAACTCATCCGCGTTCGAGCAGCGCGCCGGATTATAGCGGAGGTCGCGTCGCCGGAAGAATCCCGCGCGGCCCCGAAATTTCTACACCGGCGCGCAGCACTTCCGTTAACAAAAGTCTGTAGAGATGGCGGCTGAGCGGAGAGGAGGGGACGTTCATGTCAAAGGGCACGGGTGGCGCGCGCACTCACGGCGCGCCGTGGGATTGCGTCCTGTCGAAGGAGGAGGAGGGCGAGTGCCGCGCGGGCGCGCGCCCCGGGTCGGAGCGCGAGTACTTCGAGATACTCTGCCTGTGCATGCTCCAGGCCGGGCTCAACTGGGCGTCCATCCGGAAGCACTGGCCGAAGTACCGCGAGGGCTTCCAGGGCTTCCGGGTCGAGGAGCTTGCGCGCGCGACGCCCGACGAGCTGCTCGCGCGCCCCGGCGTCATCAGGAACACGAGGAAGGTCGAGGCCGTCATCCACAACGCGCGGGAGTTCGAGAGGATCAGAGCCGAGCACGGCTCCTTCGCCGACTTCCTCGAAACGCTCAAGCCCCTCCCCGAGCCCGAGCAGGTCAAGTCGCTCACCAAACGCTTCAAACAGGTCGGCCCAGAGACGGCCGACTACTTCCTGCACTCAGTCGGCTTCCGGGAATGACGGGGGACGGAAAGAAGTAGACAGTAGACAGTAGACAGTAGTCAGTAGACAGTAGTCAGTAGGAAGACAAAGAAGACAAAGCGGCGCGTCCGACCTGAAGGTTAGGACGCGCCGCCCGTTTTTTTCTACTGACTACTGTCTACTGCTCCCTGAGGGGTGCGGGGCCGGCTCCCGGCCGGCCCCGCTCTGGGTGTGACGTGTCGCCCGCGCCCTTCCGGCGCGCCCAAGCGCCCGCGCGACGACCGGCACCCAGAAACTTTTCCGCCACGGCGTCTCCCCGTGGCGAGACCAAAGCGGCGAACTCTTCGACCGACAGCTTGTTGAAGGCGGTGAGGCGGCTGGCGGCGCTCAGGTTGTAGACCTCGACGCCGCGCGCGCAGAGGGCTGCGCCGAGGCGTCGGTACTGCTTGTCGATGGCGTCGAACTGCGGCGCGAGCGCGTGGCGGCCGGTGCGCGCGAAGAAGTGGTGGTCGGTGAAGTCCACGCCGACGAGCCCGACGCGGCGCGCGCCCATGTGCGCCGCGAGGCACAGCGCCACGTAGGGCGAGTTCTGCGTGTAGTGCAGCACGTCCGGGTTCGCGAAGTCCGTCCCGCCGTAGGAGCCCAGTTGGAACCGCACGACGCCCTCGCGCGCGAGCCCGAGGTCGAGCTGCGTGAAGAGGTATTCGGCCCCCGAGCGCTCGACGAACTCGAAGCGGTCGCCCGCGAACTGTCTGCGTGGGTTGATGACGACGAGGTAGTCGGGCGTGAAGAGTCTTCCGACGTCGTTGACGCCGACGGTGACGAAACGCTCGGGCCGAGTGAGCCCGTTCAGAGACTCGCCGCAGCCGCACACGACGACGGAGGCGCCGCGGTGAAGGTCACGGAATGAAGCCAACGTCTTCATGAGGGGTGCGTCTCGGCGTCAGCGCAAACGCTACGCGGGTCGGTCTTCCAACGGCGTCCCTCCCCGGTTCGTCTACTGAGGTCGGCGCGGAGTCTATAAGAGTTGCGGCGCCGTGGCAAACTTTTTCTGACGCGGCCGGCCGGCGGCGAAAAAGTCTTGATGGGCGGCGAAGCCGCGGCTACACTGTGCGCGCCCCCCTTCGCGTCGGTGTCATGCGGGCGGCGTGCCCTTTTCAAAGCCGCTCTCGTTCGACAGTCTTAACTGCTTCTTGCCCAGGTTCCGACGGCGCGGCCGCCCGCGGCGGCCCGGCGCCACACCTCACCCCTTCGCCCCGGCGGCGCATGCCCTCGCGCCCGCCGGGGACGCCTTTCGGCCGAACCCCAACTGAAGGAGAATTCTTGATGAGAACAGTCCACAGGCGTGCCGCGCTCTTGTGCGCGGCGGCGCTCCTCCTGCTCGCCGCGCTGCTGCCCCTCGCGCCCGCCTCGCGCGCGCGCCGCCAGACCTCCGCGGAAGGCTTCGAGGGCGGCACCAAGACCTCTTACGCCGCCGCCCCGGTCTTCCATTCGACGGGCTGGTGGTACTTCGACGAGGCGCTCGTCGGCAACCTCTCGACCGACCGCAAGACCGGCGCGCAGTCCGCGCGCATCCGCAACGCGGGCGCCATCGCCACGCAGTTCGACTTCGCCTCGGCCGGCACCGTCACCGTCCAGCACGCCGTCTTCGGCACCGACGGCGCCTCCTCGTGGGAGCTGTGGGTCTCGACCAACGGCGGCTCGTCCTACTCGAAGGTCGGCCCGACGGTCAACACCTCTTCGACGACGCTCTCGACCGCGTCCTTCAACGTCAACGCGGCGGGCGCGGTGCGACTCTCCATCCGCAAGACGGGCGGCGGCGCCAACCGCGTCAACATCGACAACGTCACGGTCAACTCCTACGCGGCGCCGCCGCCCGCGAGCCTGCACCTGACGATGGGCAACCCCTCGAACGCCGTCGTGGACGTGAACCAGCCGACCAACTACCTGCTCGACAAGCCGCAGTTCGCCGTCTCGTACCACCGCGACAAGGGGCGGCCGAACTGGGTGAGCTGGCACCTCGCCACGTCTTGGCTGGGCTCGACGCCGCGGCAGGACGACTTCCGCGCCGACACCGCTTTGCCCGCCGGCTGGTACCGGGTGCAGGGGACTGACTACTCGGGCTCGGGCTTCGACCGCGGCCACCACTGCCCGTCGGCCGACCGCACGCTGACAATCGCCGACAACTCCTCGACCTTCCTGATGACGAACATGCTGCCGCAGTCGCCCGACAACAACCAGGGCCCCTGGGCGAACCTTGAGAACTACTGCCGCACGCTCGCGGGCTCGGGCAACGAGCTGTACGTCGTCATGGGCGGGGCGGGCTCGGGCGGGACGGGCTCGAACGGCGGGACGACCACGACGATTGCGGGCGGCAAGGTCGCCGTGCCTTCGCAGGTGTGGAAGGTCATCATCGTGCTGCCCGCGGGGACGAACGACGTGGCGCGCGTGACGACCTCGACGCGCGCCATCGCCGTCATCATGCCCAACACGCAGGGCATCCGCACCGCCGACTGGAAGACCTACCGCGTGAGCGTCGATCAGGTGGAGACGCTGACCGGCTACAACTTCTTCTCCAACGTGCCCGCGACGATCCAGAACATCATCGAGTCGGTCGTGGACAATCAGTAGGAGGGGAAGTAGACAGTAGTCAGTAGTCAGTAGAAAAGAGAGGCGGCGCGCTTCAACCTTTAGGTCGAGCGCGCCGCTTTGTCTTCCTACTGCCTACTGCCTACTGCCTACTGCTTTACCTCTACTTCAACTGCGGGATGCGCGCGAGCGCGTCGAAGTCGGGCCGGCGGAGCGAGAGACGTTCGGCCAGCCACGCGACGCGCTCGCGCCGCGCCGCGGCGTCGAGTTCGTGGCCGGCGTCGTAGAAGCCGAGGCGCTTGGGCTCGGCGAAGCGCGCGAAGTCGCGGCGCGCCATCTTCTCGGGGATGGGCTTGTCGTGCCGTCCGTATTGCAGAAAGACCGCGGCGGGCGCGCTGTGGCCGACGAAGTGGACGGGGTCGTCCCACGCGTAGTCGCGGAAGTACTTGCGCAGCGCCTCTTCGCCGACCTGCCGCCGCAGCTCCGCCATCTTCTCGTGCTCGGGGTCGAAGACGTACTCCTCGTTCGCGTAGCCGCCGGTCATGAGGACGAAGGAGCCGATGCGCTTCTCGACGCCCGCGAGGATGGCGCCGACGTGCGCGTGGAAGCTGTGGCCGACATAGGCGACGCGCTTCGGGTCAACGTCGCCGCGCCCTGAAAGCAGGTCGAGGCCGCGGCGGAAGTCTACGACCTCCTGCCGCGCGACCTCTGACGACTGTGCGGCCTGGCGCATCTCTTCCTTTTCGCGCACGAAGCCGGGGCGGACGAGCGGCGCGTCGATGAGGAGCGAGACGGCGCCCGCGCGCGCCAGCACCACGGCCTCCTCCAGGAACTCGCCGCGGTGGCGCAGCGGCGACCCGCCCATCATCCAGTGGCCGAACAGCACGGCCGCGAACGGCCCCGTGCCGTCCGGCACGACCATGTACGCCGGGACGCGCCCGCCGCGCGGGCTCGCGTAGGTGAGGTCGACGACGGTCGCGCCCTCCCTCCTCTCCCTCCCGACTTCTTTAACGTCGAGCGGCGCCTTCGCGTCGTAGTCGAACTGTCTGACCAACTCTTCAAACCGCGGCGGGGCCGAAGCCTGACCGGACGCGGCCGCCGCACACGTCAGCAGGAGAGTCAGTAAAAGTAATAATCTCATCGCCGTTATAGTGGTCAGAACCACCCCCGGTAGCGGGTGGCCCTTTGTTATTCGGTGGTGCTGGCCGGTCGCAGAGGCCCACCCGCTACCGCGGGTGGTTCTGACCTCAGTAACTCTCTGTCAGACGGTGCGCGACGAGGCGCTCGCCCTTCGAGACGTAGAGCAGGCCGGCGGCTTCGTCGCTGATGAAGCGCTCGTCCGGGTCGCTGAGGCGCACCTGGCGCGAGGCGCGGCCGGTCTCCACGTCCACGCCGACGAGCCCGCGCCCGCCGCCGCGTAAGGAGGAGTAGAAGTACATCCAGCGCCCGCGCAGCGCCGCCAGCCTGCGCGTCCGCATCAGGAAGCGCGACAGACGTGAGAGCTGGCTCGCGGGGTCGAGCCGGTCGAGCAGTCGCTCCGACGCGTCGCCGGCCGAAGGCGTCGAGACCCTGGGCCTCGTCACCACGTTGGTCGGGGCCGACATGCCGCGCCGCACGCGCGAGAGCACGCCGTAAGTCGAAAGCCGCTCGGCGGCATAAGCGCGCGCGTAGGAGCGCGTGTAGTCGGTGGCGAGGCTCGTCAAGTCCGCGAGCGTCACGTGCGCGGCGAGCCCCGAGGAGCGCAGGCCCGCGAGCGCGCCCGCGATGCGCGCGCCGCGGAAGACGGTCGAGGCCGCGCCGCCGTAGCGGAAATACAGAGACGCGGCGCGCGCCGCCACGGCCGTCACCGTCCGCAGCAGGCCGCGCCCCGGCGGCTCGTGCCGCTCGCGCCAGAGCGGCGTCCCCGAAGTGCCCTCGAACGCGACCAGCTCGTTCTTGCCGCCGAGCACCAGCTCGCCCCGCTCGTTTAAGAGCAGGAAGGCCGCGGCCTCGACGCCGTGCGAGACCTTCAGGCGGCGCTTGCCCGTCGCCGAGTCGAGCAGGATGAGGTCGTCGCGGTCGGCGACGGCCACCGTCTCCGCGTTCGGCAGCGCGAAGTTCGTCAGCCCCTTGTCCGCGCCCTTGTAGCGCCAGAGGGTCTTCCCCGTCGCCGGGTCGATGGCGCTCACGCCGTAAGGGCCGCGCGCCGCCGTCTCGCCGTTCTCAAGCCGCGTGAACTGCCCGCCCGTCCTCGCGTAGAGCGTGCCGCCCGCGAGCAGCAGCTCCGGCGTCAGCCCGAGGTCTTTCGACTCCCACGCGACCTCGCCGTCCGTGCGCGAGACGGCGCGCACGCGGCCGCGCCCCGAGATGTAGACGTAGCGCTCGTCGGCGACGGGGTCCGACTCGGTGAGCGCGAGCCCGTCTTCGTTGACCTTGAACTTCTCGCGCCGCCGCTCCCTGCCCGTCCTGGCGTCGAGCGAGGTCAGCCCCTCGTAGAAGAGATAGAGTCGGCCGTCGAGGAACGCGGGCGGGCGGTAGTTGTCGAGCGTGTAGGGAACCTCCTTGTCCCGGTCGTCGCCCCACCCGACGGGCATCATCTCGACTTCGCTCTCAAGCTCGCGCTTCCAAAGCTCCTGCCCCGTGGCGAGGTCGAAGACGTGCAGCTCGGGCTTACGACGGAAGCCGTCGCGCGGCCGCGACTTGGCGTCGCGCACGAAGACGGCCGCGAGCAGCCCCGAGCCGGGCTCGAAGGCCGTCTGCATCACCGCGCCGCGCACCTTGTCGCTGCGCCAGAGCGCGTCGCCCGTCATGATGTCGAGCGACTCCAGACGGGTTCGGCTGCCGCCCTCCAGCGTCACCAGCAGCACGTCCGTGCCCGGCACCGCGGACACGTCCGTCTCGTCGAGCCGCGCGTCCTTGCGCCGCCAGAGCACGTCGCCCGTCTCCGCCTCCAACCCGTAGAGCGACTTCTCCGTGCCGACGACGAGCACGCCCACGTCGGTCGTCTGGTAGAAGCGCACGCCCGCGTCGAGCTTCGTGGACCACGGCTCGCCCGCGCGCGCGGGCGCCGCGCAGAGCACGAGCAGGATGAAGACGGCGCCTGTGATGACTCTCATGGCATTGCTCATATGAAGAACCGATGAAGAACCGCAACTTCAGTCTACCAGCGAAAGGAACTCGGTCAGAATCCTCTCGGTGATGCCCCAGATCACTCCGTGCTGTGAAGGGTAGCCCGGCCACTCGCGCTCGACGCCCGCGAACGCCATGCGGAAGACGGCGGAGCGCCCGCCCCTCTTCAGCTCATCGACGGGGACCCAGAAGGCGGCGGCGACCTCTTCACTCAACACCAGTTCCCGCGGCGCGACCGCGCCGCCCTCTTGATACGCGGGAGGCGCGACGGCGACGAACGGCGACACGGAGATGCGCGGCGCGTACGGGCTCTGCGGGTTGACGGTGCCGAGCCGCGCAATCGCCTCGCCGCCCGCGCGCAGGTCGAGCCCGACCTCCTCGCGCGTCTCGCGCACGGCCGTCGCCAGCAGGTTTTCGTCCTCCGGCTCCGCGCGCCCGCCCGGCAGCGCCAGGTGCCCCGACCAGTGGTCGCGCTCCACCTCCGAACGCTTGATGACGAGCAACTGCGGCCCCTCCGACCCGCCCCGCAGCACGAGCGCGACGGCCGCGCGCCGCAGGGGGTTGGAAGAAGACACTTCCGCCACGGCAGTCCCCGACTCATCCGCCCCGTCCGGCGCGAGGCCGCCCGCGCCGACGCGCGACTTTAACTTACTAACGAACTCGTGGAACTCGCTCATCGGATGACTTGATAACCCTGACTGAATTGACCGCGCCGCGCGCCGTCAGAAGAGCGGCGCACGCGTCCAGAGCGCGAGTGCGTCGAGCCGCGCGACGCGGCCGCCCTCGCCGACGGCCCAAGCGGCTTCGGCCCGCGGCGAGATGCTGACGGCATGGAAGCCCTCGTCCCCGAGCGCGCGCCATGTGCGGCCGCCGTCGTTCGAATAGTCCGACCCGGAAGGCCCGACCGCGATGAGCGAGGGCCCCTGTGAATTCGGCATAAGCGCGACGCAAGACCTGTAACCACGGGGCCGGCCCGCGGGCGCGACCGCCTGCCATGTCCGGCCGCCATCAGAGGTGAGCGCGGCGTTGCCGGCGGCCTCCTGCTCCTTCGTGTAGTCGCCGCCGACGGCCACGCCGCGACCGCCCTGCCAGAAGGCGAGTGAGAAGACGCCCGCCGCCTTGCCGCCCGCGAGGGGCGCGGGGGCGGCCTGCCACGTCCGGCCGCCGTCGGCGGAGCGGAACACGCGCGGGCCCGCCGGGCCGCCCGTGCCGAACCACGCGTCCGACTTGCCTGTGACGGCGACGCAGGTGCCGCTGGCCGCGAAACCGCCTTCGCCTTCGAGCGCGGGCGGCCGTCCCGCCGCGTCAATCTCCTTCCAGGTGCGCCCGCCGTCCTCGGTCTTGATGACGAGGAAGCGGCCCTCGACGGGGTCGCTCATGGCGAGGCCGCGGCGCCTGTCCCAGAAGGCCATGCAGTCGTAGAAGGCCGCGGCGCGCGAGTTCTGGAACTGTAGCGTCCAACTACGGCCGCCGTCGGTCGTCTTGTAAATCCTTGAGCGGTCGCCCGGGCCGATGGCGAGCAGGTAGGCGTTGTCTGCGTCGAAGGCGTCCACGTCGCGGAAGTCGAGTTCGGCCGCGCCGGGCACCTGCCCCGCCCGCCATGTGCGCCCGCCGTCGGTCGTGCGCGCGTAGGTGCCGTTCGCGCCGCTGGCCCAGGCGACGCGCCCGTTGACGGCGCTCACGCCGCGCAGGCGCACGTTCGTGCCCGAGACCTGCGCGACCCACTCCGCGCGCGCGTCGGCCGCGCAGAGGAAGAGAAGCAGCGTGATGAGAGTGGTTGTCCTGAACATCGGTCACTTTGCCCGCGGCGTATGACACTTGTATGATGTCTGACGGCGGCGGCCGCGCTGCTACCTTACAACAGAAAATGGGAGAAACGAACGGGGCGCGGCGGGTGTCGCCCGGGCAACTAAAAGGGGACGGGAAACGTCTTAAGTTGCAACAATTTAATCCCCCCGTGAGCTTTAAAGAGAAAGCCCTGAACCTAACAGGGAAGAGCCGCGTACAGAGTCCCGACGGCATGATTCGGCACCGCGAGTGCCTTTTTATTTGGATTTATTGACCCGGTTGAAGTTGATGAAAAATTCAGTTCCCCGCATCCTCCTCGTCTCCCTCTTCGTCTTCGCTTCCTTCACGGCCGCGAGCGCGCAGACCAGGTCGAAGACCGTCAAGGCTTCGGCCGAGGTCGCTAAAGCCGACCCCGTCAACGACTTGCAGAAGTTCCGCCAGGACTTCATCAAGGCGGCGGAGGAGTACCGCGCCAGCCTCGTCGAGCTGTCGGCCAGCTACGAGTCGAACCTCAAGAAGGCGACCGAGAAGCAGGAGCAGTTGAAGAGCCTCTACACGGACGGCCTCATCTCGCGCAAGGAGTACGAGTCGGGCGGGTCGGAGATCGCCGAGGCGCGCGCCCGCGTCGAGGAGATGAAGGCGGAGATTGCCAAGGCCGACGAGTCGCTGGCCGCGGCGCGCAAGCCCATCGAGACGTTCACGCTCGCGCCCGTCCCCAGCGTCCGCACGGACATCGCCTGGACGACCGGGAACAAGTCCATCGACAACCTGATTCGTTTCAACGGCAACCGCTACGGGGTTGACCCGTACCTCATCTACTGCGTCATCCGGCAGGAGTCGGGCTTCCGCGCGGGGGTGACGAGCCACGCGGGCGCGATGGGGCTGATGCAGTTGATGCCGGGGACGGCCGCGCGCTACGGCGTGACGAACGCATACGACCCCGCGCAGTCGATCATGGGCGGCACGCGCTACCTCGCAGACCTTTTGCGCCTGTTCCGCGGCCGCGTGGACCTGGCGCTCGCGGGCTACAACGCGGGCGAGGGCGCCGTCATGAAGTACGGCCGCCGCGTCCCGCCCTACGCCGAGACGCAGAATTACGTCCGCACCATCGGCGCGCGCTACGCGCAGAGCGGCGGCACGGGCGGCGTCACGCTCACCACCAAGACCGAGGCGCGCGGGGCGAAGAGCAACCGCAAGTAGGAACGTGAACCGTAAACCGTAAACCGTGACGAGAGGAAGACAGGTTTTTCCTCTCGTCACGGTTTACGGTTTACGTCCTTGTGACGGTTTACGAAATATTTTCGAGGGCGGGGCTTCGGCCCCGCCCTTTTTCGTTTATGCGCGCGAACACTGATACTTGCGCGCGCTCGGCGTTGGCGTATGATAGAAGTCCTAAGGCATGGTCTAAAACATAAACGTCTGTTGAGAGAGGAATCAGTTCCGATGAGGGTGACGCTTAAGATGTGCGCGCTGTTGACGGCGCTGTGCGTGCTCGTGCCGGCGGCGGCCGTCGGGCAGCAGAAGAAAGGCGCGGAGTCGGGCGAGCTGGCCGAGCTGAACGCGAAGATACGCCGCTTCGCGCCGACGGTCATCACGGCCGACTCCGCGCACCTGTCGGCGGGCGACCGCCGCGCGCTCGCCAAGATCATCGAGGCCGCGCGCCTCTTCGACCCGCTCTTCCTGCGCCAGGTCTGGAGCGGCAACGTCGCGCTGAAGACAAAACTCGAAGCCGACAAGACGCCGCTCGGGCGCGCGCGCCTGCACTACTTCAACCTTAACGACGGGCCGTGGTCGCAGCTCGACGACAACAAAGCCTTCCTGCCGGGCGTCCCCGCAGAGAAGCCCGCGACGGCCGCGCACTACCCCGACGACATGACCAAGCAGGAGTTCGAGGCGTGGGTCGCCACGCTCCCGGAGGCCGAGAAGCAGAAGGCCACGGGCTTCTTCTGGGCCGCCCGGCGCGACCCGGCGGGCAAGCTCCGGCTCGTGCCCTACAGCGAGCTGTACCGCGAATTCCTCGCCCCGGCCGCGGCGCTTCTGCGCGAGGCCGCGGGGCTGACGACGAACGCGACGCTCAAGAACTTTCTCTCGAAGCGCGCCGACGCCTTCCTCTCCGACAACTACTACGAGTCGGACGTGGCGTGGATGGACTTGGACGCGCCGATTGACGTGACCATCGGCCCCTACGAGACGTATTCGGACGGCCTCTTCGGCTACAAGGCGGCCTTCGAGGCTTACGTGACGCTGCGCGACGAGGCGGAGACGGCGAAGCTGGGGCGCTTCAGCGGCCTGCTGCAAGACCTCGAAAACAACCTCCCCATCGAGCCGCGCTACCGCAACCCGAAGCTCGGCGCGGCGGCGCCCATCCGCGTCGTCAACGTCGTCTACTCTTCGGGCGAGGGGAACTCGGGCGTGCAGACGGCGGCCTTCAACCTGCCGAACGACGAGAAGGTCGTCAACGAGAAGGGCTCGAAGCGCGTCATGCTCAAGAACGTGCAGGAGGCGAAGTTCCAGAAGACGCTCGTGCCCATCTCGCGCGTCGTGCTCACCGCGGCAGACCAGCGCAACGTCTCCTTCGAAGCCTTCTTCACGCACGTCCTCGCGCACGAGCTGATGCACGGGCTCGGGCCGCAGACCATCACGGTGGCGGGCCGGGAGACGAGCGTCCGGCAGGAGTTGAAGGACGCGCACTCGGCCATCGAGGAGGCGAAGGCCGACATCACGGGGCTGTGGGCGATGCAGCACCTGATGGACAAGGGGCAGCTCGACCGGCGTTTCGAGCAGACGCTCTACACGACGTTCCTGGCGAGCGCCTTCCGCTCGGTGCGCTTCGGCGTCAAGGGGGCGCACGGCCGCGGCGTCGCCTTGCAGTTCAACTACCTGACCGACGAGGGCGCCATCAAGTACGACCCGGCGACGAAGACGTTCTCAATCGTCCCCTCGCGCATCAAGGAGGCCGTGCGGAAGCTGACGGGCGAGCTGCTCACCATCGAGGCCGAGGGCTCGTACGAACGCGCGAAGGCGATCCTGGAGAAGTATGCGGTCGTCCGCCCCGAGATGCAGGGCGCGCTCGAACGGCTCAAGGGTGTGCCCGTGGACATCGAGCCGAGTTACCCGCTGGCGGCGGGCAGGTGAAGGCTCGGCGTACGAACGCGCACGGACTGGTCGCGTGCCGTCACGTATAATTCGCCGAATCTGCGGAACCAGGGAGGGAGTATGAGAAAGAGAGGACTGTTCTTTCTGTTGGGCGCGCTCTGCCTCGTCGCGGCGTCGGCCGTGTCCGTGTCGGCGCAGCCGAGGCAGTACGTGCAGGGGCAGGTCATCGGCATCGGCAGCAGGCGGGCGGGGCTCAACCGTTCGTTCTCGCTCACGATCACGAACTACAGCTCGCCGGACGACGTGCAGCGTTTGAATGCGGCGCTGCGCTCGGGCGGGCAGGACGAGCTGCTGCGCGTGCTCCGGGGGCTGAACTCCGGCCGCGTCTCAATCGGCAACAACGTGGGCGTGAAGGCGAACGCCGTCATCGCAACGCCGACCGCAGAGGGCGGGACGAAGCTGACCGTGCTCTACGAGCGCGACGTGGCCATCTTCGAGCGGCGGTACGGGACGCGCTCGGCCGACTACCGTTTCGGCTACGCGGAAATCTATCTCGACGCGCGCGGCCGCGGGCAGGGGACTTTCATCCCCTCGGCGAAGGTCAAGCTGGAGGGCGACAACAACTGGGTCGTCGAGGACTTCGGCGAGTTTCCCGCGCGCCTGATGGGGCTCCGCTCCACGGGCAGCGTCGGCGGCCCGCGCTGAGTCGGTTTTCAGGACACTTTGCAAAAGCGAGAGGCGGGCCGCCGGCCCGCCTCTCGCTTTTGCTGTCTTGTACTAAAGCGGTTCCCGCTTTAGAAAATCTTGCGCCAGGTGCGCTTGAACCAGTTGCCGGACTTCTTCGCGCCCTTCACGGTCGCGTCGCCGACGTCCTCGGCCTTGTCGCCGGCCTCGTTGACGCCCTTCTTAGTCTCGCGCGCCGCTACCTTCGCGCCCTTGGCCGCCTGGCCGGCGGCGTCCTCGGTCTTGTCGGCGGCTTCGGCGCCGACGGCCTTACCGGTGTCGACGGCCTTGTCGCCAACGTCCTCGGCCTTATCGCCGACTTCCTTGGCGCCCTTCTTGGTCACGCTGCCGGCCTTCTTCGCGCCATCGACGGTGGCGTCCTTCGCGTCGCCGGCCACGTCGGCGGCCTT
>DAIRFV010000045.1:21302-28984 GCA_036794905.1 Pyrinomonadaceae bacterium
GCGTCCTTCGCGTCGCCGGCCACGTCGGCGGCCTTGTCGCCGACATCCTCGGCCTTGTCCGCGGCCTCGTTGGCCCCCTTCTTCGTGGCGCTGCCGGCCTTCTTCGCGCCCTTCACGGTCGCGTCTTTGGCGTCCTCGGCCTTGTCGCCTACCGCCTGGCCGGCGGACTTCGTCTTATCCACGGCCTTGTCAACGTTGCTCTCCTGCGCCGCCGCGCCGCCGACGAGCGCCAGCGAGAACAGGAACGATGTCAGAATTTTACGCATTGCCGCATGCCTCCCGTTTGGTGAACACCTGTAGTGAAATCAATCGCTTTCTACCTCGTGCATTGTATGTTCGCAAGCAACATGCCACGGCGCGTGGGCGCGGCTCCCGCGTGGTGTCCGGCTGACATCGGGCGGGCGCGGCTGTTATCTTTTTGTGCGGAATGAGTAGCCCCGACAGGGAGGCGCACGCCGGGGGCGAGGGCGGGCGGGCGTACCTCTTCATGCTCCTCGGCTCGCTCGCGTTCGCGTCGATGGGCGCGTTCAGCCACCTCGCGGGCGAGCGCTGCGACTGGCACCTCGTCGCCGTCGCGCGCGGCTCGCTCGCCTTTCTCTTCACGCTCACGCTGGCGCTGTTGTCCGGCGTCCGGCTCGTGCTCTTCCGCCCGGCCGTGCTCTGGATGCGCAGCGTCTCGGGAAGCATCGGCGTCCTCTTCGCCTTCTACGCGCTGACGCATCTGCCGATCTCGACCTCGCTGACGCTCTCGAACACGGTGCCTTTGTGGGTGACGCTTTTGGCGTGGCCGGTGCTCGGGCACAGGCCGCGCGCGTCCGTGTGGGTCGCGGTCGGGGCGGGGCTCGCCGGGATCGTGCTGATTCAGAGGCCGGAGGCGACGGGCGACCGTCTGGCCGCGGCGCTCGCGCTCGCCAACGCCCTGGCGACTTCGGTCTCGATGATCGGGCTCAACCGCCTGGGCGGCGTGGACGCGCGCGCCGTCGTCACGCACTTCTCGGGCGTGGCCACGGTCTTCACGCTCGGCTTCCTGCTCTTGTCGGGCGGGCGGGTTGACTACGCGCCGCTCGGCGACGCGGGCGTGCTCGGGCTGCTCTTCGCCGTCGGGCTCTCCGCGACCGTCGGGCAACTGGCGATGACGAAGGCGTTCGCGCTGGGTAACCCTTCGCGCGTCTCGGTCGTCGGGCTCATGCAGATCGTCTTCGCGCTCGTCTTCGACCTGCTCCTCTGGCAGAGACAGTTCGGCCCGCCCGTCGTCTTAGGCATCGCCCTCGTCGTCGGCCCCTCGGCCTGGCTCATGCTGCGCAGCCCTTTGAGAAGGCAGTCGGCCGCCGTTCATACGACAGGATGAGAAAAGCAGTAGTCAGTAGTCAGTAGAAATACGAAGCGGCGCGTCCGGCTCAATGGCTGTGACGCGCCGCTTCTGTTTCTTCTACTGACTACTGACTACTGACTACTTCCTTACTCACTTCACCACGACGTTCACCAAACGGCCGGGGACGACGACCGTCTTGACGATCTGCTTGCCCTCCGTCCACGCGCGCACGCGCTCGTCGGCGAGGGCGGCGGCGCGCGTCTCGTCTTCGGTGGCGGAGGCCGGGACGTTGACGCGGCCGCGCAGCTTGCCGTTGACCTGGACGGCGATCTCCGCCTCGTCCTTGCGCGCCAGCGCCCGGTCGGACTCGGGCCAGCGCGCGCCGCTGCGCAGGATGCCGCCCTGGTGTCCCAGCGCCTCCCACAGCTCCTCCGCGACGTGCGGCGCGAACGGCGCCAGCATCAGCACCAGCGCCTCCACCGCCTCGCGCACGGCGAACAACTCGGACGCGGAGGCCGACCCGGCCTGGGCCTTGAAGTCGTACAGCTCGTTCAGCAACTCCATCAGGGCCGCGACCGCCGTGTTGTAGCGCAAGCCCTCGAAGTCGTTCGTGACGCGCTCAATCGTCCGGTGCGTCTCGTGGCGCAGGGCCCCGGCCTCCGCCGAGAACTCGCCGGCCTCGCGCGCGTCCCGCGGCGCGCCCGCCAGCGCCTCGCGCCAGCGGTAGACGAACGAGTAGGTGCGGCGCAGGAAGCGCAGCGTGCCGTCGATGCCGCTCTCCTGCCAGCGCAGGTCGTTCTCGACCGGCGCCGCGAAGAGGATGAACAGGCGGGTGGCGTCGGCGCCGTAGGCCGAGATCATCTCGTTCGGGTCTACGCCGTTGTTCGAGGACTTCGACATCTTCTCGAACGGGCCGACGTTGACGGGCTGTCCGTCTTTGACGAGGGTGGCTTGACGGATGCGTCCCTTCTCGTCGCGCACCACGTCCACGTCCGAGGGGTTGAGGTAGACCTTCGAGCCCGCGTCCTCGCCCTCGCGGAAGAAGGTCTCGGCGACGACCATGCCCTGCGTCATCAGACGCTTCACCGGCTCGCCGAAGTTGACCAGCCCGATGTCGCGCATGAACTTCGTCCAGAAGCGCGTGTAGAGCAGGTGCATCACGGCGTGCTCGACGCCGCCGATGTACTGGTCTATGGGAGTCCAGTAAGCGGCCTGCTCCCGGTCGAACGGCGCCTCGGGGTTGCGCGGGTCTATGTAGCGGAAGAAGTACCAGGACGAGTCGATGAACGTGTCCATCGTGTCCGTCTCGCGCCGCGCGGGCCCGTCGCACTTGGGGCAGGTCGTGTTGACGAACTCGGGGACGCCGGCCAGCGGCGACTGCCCCGAGCCGGTGAACTCGGCGCGCTCGGGCAGCAGGACCGGCAGGTCTGACTCCGGCACGGGCACGACGCCGCAACGCTCGCAGTAGATGACGGGGATCGGCGCGCCCCAGAAGCGCTGGCGCGAGATGCCCCAGTCGCGCAGGCGGTACGTGACGGCGCGCTCGCCGAAGCCCTGCGCCTCGGCGAACTCGGCCATCTCGCGGATGGCGTCCTCCGAGAGCTTGCCGCTCCAGTCGCCCGAGGCGACCAGGATGCCGTACTCGGTGAACGCCTCCTTCATCGCGACCGACTGGTCTTCGACCTCCGGGTCGCGCTCGGCCGGCGGCTGTTCGTGCGAGATGCGCTCGATGACGCGGCGGATGGGCAGGCTGTACTTCTGCGCGAACTCGTAGTCGCGCTCGTCGTGCGCCGGCACGCTCATCACCGCGCCCGTGCCGTACTCGGTCAGGACGTAGTTGCCCGCCCACACCGGAATCGACTCGCCGCTGAACGGGTTGACGGCCAGCAGCCCGGTGTTGATGCCCTCCTTCTCGACCTCCGCGCCGGGCTCGCGCGCGACCGCCGAAGCGGCGCGCACGCGCTCGGCGAAGCGGCGCACGTCCTCCTTCAGCGGCGAGCGCTCGACCAGCGGGTGGTCGGGCGCGACGACGACGGCGTTCGCGCCGTAGATGGTGTCGATGCGCGTGGTGAAGACGCGGACGCGCGCGTCCTCGTCTTTGATCTGAAAGTCGATGTAGGCGCCTTCGCTTCGCCCGATCCAGTTGCGCTGCATCGTCAGGACGCGCTCGGGCCAGCCGCCCTCGATCTCGCGCATGTCTGCCAGCAGTTGCTCGGCGTAGTCGGTGATGCGCAGAAACCATTGTTCGATGTCGCGCTTCTCGACCGGATGGCCGCAGCGCCAGCAGACGCCGCCCGACGACTGCTCGTTCGACAGCACGGTGGACTCTGCGGGGCACCAGTTGACCGGCGACACCTTCTTGTAGGCCAGACCCTTCTCCAGCATCTTCAGGAAGAACCACTGATCCCACTGGTAGTACTCGGGCGTGTGCGCGGCGATCTCGCGCCGCCAGTCGAAGCTGAAGCCCATGCGCTTGAACTGCGCGCGCATGTGCGTGATGTTCTGCTCCGTCCAGTCGCGCGGCATCACGCCGCGCTTGATGGCGGCCTGCTCGGCGGGCTGGCCGAAACTGTCCCAGCCCATCGGGTGCAGAACGTTGTAGCCCTGCAGGCGCCGGAACCACGACAGCGCGTCGCCGATGGAGTAGTTGCGCACGTGCCCCATGTGCAGGAAGCCCGACGGGTAGGGCAGCATCTCCAGGCAGTAGAAACGCTTCTCGCGCTCGGGGTCGCGCTCGACCTCGAAGGCGCCCGACTCCTCCCAGGTCTTCTGCCACTTCTCCTCGATCCGCTCGGGGAAATACTTTTCGTCCATGATAGTCCTGTAGCCTTTCCTTTACCCTTAAAGGTAAACGACCGCCCCCGGCTTTCTCAAGCACGCGGGGCCCGAAACCTATTAACTTATCTCTTTGATTGTCGTCAGGAGTCTCGCCGCACCACCCGCCGCGCGCGCGCACATCGCGCGCGACGCCGGCCGTGCGGCTACGTAAGGAGGAGCTTGACTGGGTGTCCGAAGCGCTTCATCTCTGGCTCTTTCCCACCCCGAAAGGTGCGCTCATGTTAACGCACGCGGCGCCGGGTTGTCGAACAGAAATTCGACCGCGCTCCCGGCGTCAGGTTGCGGGTTTAGTTGACCGTGTAGGTGGTCTTCTCTTTGCCGAGGAAGTCTTTGCCGGTCTTCTTGGTGACGAGGCCGGCGTGTTCGAGCTCGAAGTAGGCGCGTTGGATTTCGCCTTTGTCAATGGCGAGTTTGGTGGCGAGCGCGGCGGGGGAGGGGAGGGCGTCGCCCGGGGCGAGTTGTTTGTCGCGGATGAGCGCCTCGATGTGCTGGCGGATTTGGAGGTAGTGGGGACCGCCTTCGGCGCGGTCTTTGAGTCGGATGTCCATCAGGCGGTCTCCTGCGTGTCGGGGCTTTGGACGAAAGAGCGGAGGGCTTCGAGGTTGCGTGCGTCGTCGCCGGGCTCGTCCACGGGCGTCTCCAGGAGGAACGCGGCGTGGGCGAGGCGCGGGTGCGAGGCGACGCGGCGCAGGGCTTCGGCGCCGATGTGGCCTTGCCCCACGTGCCAGTGGCGGTCTACGCGCGAGTTGTAGGCGGCCTTCGAGTCGTTGAAGTGGACGGCGCGGACGTTCTCAAGTTTGACGTTCGCGTCGAGCGCGTCGAGCGCGGCCGCGAGGCCGTCCTCGTCGCGGATGTCGTAGCCGGCGGTGAAGGCGTGCGCCGTGTCGAGGCAGACGCCGAGGTTCAGGGCCGGGCACCGACCCGTGATCTCGCGCAGGTGCTCGAAGCGGTGGCCGATGCACTCGCCCTGCCCGGCCGTGTTCTCCAGCAGGATTCTGAAGGAGTCGAGTTCGAGCCCCGCGCACGCGGCCTGCAAGCTCTCCGCGCAGGTGCGGACGGCGTCCTCCTCGCACGCGCCGCGGGCGCTGCCCGGGTGGACGACGAGGTAGTCGGCGCCGAGCGCGAGGCCGCGCTCGACCTCCTCGCGGAAGGAGGCGACGGACTTCTCGCGTACAATCGCGTCGGCGGCGGCGAGGTTGATGAGGTAGTTGGCGTGGATGACGACGGGTGAGACGCCCGTCTCGGCGCGCACGCGCCTGAACTGCTCGACCTCCTCGTCTTCCAGCGGCCGGGCCTTCCAGCCGCGCGGGTTGCGCGAGAATATCTGCACCGTGTCCGCGCCGAGCGCCTGCGCCTTCAGCAGCGCGTTGTGCAGCCCGCCCGCTATCCCTGTGTGCAGCCCGATGCGCGGCCGCGGCGCGTCGTCGCCTTTGACGAGGATGCTCAACGCGCGGCCCTCCTCTCGACTTCCTCCATGACGCGGAGGACGTTGCCGCCGAGGATTTTGGTCACGTCTTCGGCGGTGTAGCCGCGCCGCAGCAGCTCGGCCGTCAGGTTCGGCAGCTCGGCGACCGACGAGAGCCCGGCGGGCGTGGCCGTGATGCCGTCGAAGTCGGAGCCGCAGCCGACGTGCCCGACGCCCGTGAGGCGGACGATGTGGTCGATGTGGTCGGCGACGCGCGTGAAGGGGACGGGCGCGAGGCGCGCGGCGAACTCGCGCTCGCGGACGCGGTCGCGCGCGATGCGCCCCGAAGAGCCCGGCCCCTCGGCCCCGCGCCCGGCCTCTTCGATGAGCGGCATGATCTCGGCCTCGACCGCGTCCCGCCGGGCCCTCCAGTCGAATTCGAGAAAGCCCGGGTAGTAGACGACGCAGACGACGCCGTTCGTCCCGGCTATCGCGCGGATCATGTCGTCGGTGAGGTTGCGCGGCACGTCCGCGAGGCGGCGGCAGTTCGAGTGCGTGGCGACGACGGGCGCGCCCGAGGTCTCGACGATGTCCCAGAAGGTCTTGTCCGAGACGTGCGAGACATCCACCAGCATCCCGAGCCGGTTCATCTCGCGTATGACCGCGCGGCCGAAGTCGTTCAGCCCGCGCGACGCGCCCTCCTCGTCGCCCGACGAGCCGGCCCAGCTCAGGCTGTGCGTCCACGTCGGCGTCATGTAGCGGACGCCGCGCTCGAAGTAGTGCCCGACGCGTTCGAGCTGCTCGTCAATCGCGTAGCCGCCTTCGAGGCCGAGGAGCGCGGCGAGCTTGCCCTCTTCGTGCGCGCGACGGATGTCGGCGGCCGTGGTGGCGAAAGTCCAAAGCGCGGGGTGGCGCACGGCCAGGGCGCGGACGGCCTCGACCTGTGCGTCGGCGCGCGCGATGGCCTGCTCGCCGCCCGTGCCGTAGAACTCGGGCTCGACCCAGACGGAGAAGAACTGCGCGTCGAGCCCGCCCTCGCGCATGCGCGGGGCGTCGAGGTGCGTCGTCTCCGTCGGGCGGCTGATGTCGGCGCCCTCGTCGATGACGAACTGCACCGTGTCGGCGTGCATGTCCACGGCGACGGCGCGGCGGTGAATGGAGAGTGCGTCCCGGTTCGGAGTCTGGTCTGCGTCCAAGGTGTCCCCTGTCGAAAGCCGTGTGGCGTGATGGTACGTCGCACGCCGCGGGCGAAGCAAGCACAAACCCCCCGCGGCGCGTGCGTTCGCGCGCGCGAAAAGGGGTGAAATCCGTGGGCGTTGTGTGCGCGTTTCGCGGCCGCGGCACGGCCGTCGGGTTTCTTGCCAAGCGCGTCCGGTTTAAGGTATCGTGCCGTCTTGAACACCCGTGAACACCAGCACCGACGCGACCCGATATTTTACGCGTGCCGTCGTAATCCGTCCCTCGCCGCCGCCGCCCGAACCGAGCGAATCACGTCATAAAGTTCGTCCCCGCGTGCGGCCGGGGATAATCTAAGGAGCAATAAAGAGATGTCGAAAGACGACCTGGGTAAGAAGGAATTTAAGAAGCCGGAGATCGCGGCCGAGGTCTGGCATGACGGCGAGTTTATCAGTTGGGACGACGCGCGCGTGCACGTCATGTCGCACGTCCTGCACTACGGGTCGAGCGTCTTCGAGGGCATCCGCACGTACAAGACGCGGCGCGGGCCCGCGGTCTTCCGCCTGCGCGAGCACATGCAGCGGCTGCTCAACTCGGCGAAGATTTACCGCATGACGCACCCGTGGACGCTCTCCGAGCTGTCCGACGCCGTGGTCGAGCTGGTCAGGCGCAGCGGGCTCCAGCAGTGCTACGTCCGCCCCATCATGTTCCGCGCGCTCGACGAGGAGCGGCCGGCCTTCGGCGTCAACCCGTTCCCGAACCCGATGGCCTGCTACATCGGCGCCTGGGACTGGGGCAAGTACCTCGGCGAGGCGGCCATCGAGCAGGGCGTGGACGTGTGCGTCTCTTCGTGGAACAGGCTGACGCCGAACTCGATGCCGGCGATGGCGAAGGCGGGCGCCAACTACATGAACTCGCAGCTCATCAAGATGGAGGCGCTGACGAACGGCT
>DAIRFV010000536.1:0-2053 GCA_036794905.1 Pyrinomonadaceae bacterium
ATCGCCCCCTTCGACGTGGTCGTCACCGTCACCAACGTCAAGCAGAAGGAGATCACCGACGCGGGCGAACGGCTCTACGCGGAGCTGCGCGGCGCCGGCCTCGAAGTCCTCCTCGACGACCGCGACGAGCGCGCCGGCGTCAAGTTCAAGGACGCGGACCTGATCGGCGTCCCCTTCCGCCTCACCGTCGGCAAGAAGATTTCCGAAGGCAAGGTTGAACTCTTCGAACGCGCCACCAAACAGTCCGAGGACGTGAGCCTCGACGACGTGGTCACACAGGTTCGGTCGCGCGCCCTCGCCGGGCTCTGAACGACAGGGCCGACGGAAGACTACCCGAAAGCGGCGTTTCCACCCCCGCCCGAGAATGGAAACGCCGCTATTGTCTGGCGCGGGCCTTCTTCCGCCCCGCCTCGCCTTAGGTCCTCAAAACCTTACATTTACGTCACCAAGCCAATTTTTTTGCCCTAACTTCTGCCGAAAACTCAAACCAACTTGCAATAATTTTGCCAACGCTTGACACAGTTCTGTGACAAAGCTATTCTTCCCTCGTCCCGGGAACGATTGAGCCCAGGCTCCTTCCACCCTTCTTTCAAATGACAACTTAGCTTGATTCGACGGCGTCCCGGCACGGCGGGTGACGAGGGGTCGAAGTGCGCCGCCGCGCGGCCCCGCGGCCCCCGCCCCGACGCGCGGCGCGCAGCACTTTTAACGCTCTAAATATATCGGAGAGAGGACTCCCCATGACGCCCACCGCCAACACCCCGTCCGTCAACGAGTCGGACGTTTTCACCAAGCACCTCGGCATGTTCACTCACCCGAAGGGCTCGCACCTGATCGAGCGCACGCGTCCGCTGGGCGAATGGCTCGGCCGGCGCATCGAGCTGGGGACGTGGCCCTACAGCCGCTCGCTCGAAACCTCGCCCGACACGACGGCGCGCGTGCGCAGCTCGAACGGGCTGGCGGTCGAGGGCGTCAACTTCGGCTCGCAGGACTACCTCGGTCTGGCCTCGCACCCGTCGGTACACGACGCGGCCATCCGCGCGCTCGCCGACTACGGCCCGCACAGCGCCGCCTCGGCCATCCTCCAGGGCAACACGGGGCTCTCGCGCCGCCTGGAGCGCGCCATCGCCGAGCACGTCGCGGCCGAGCACGTGCTGCTCTTCCCGACGGGCTGGGCCGCGGGCTTCGGCACCATCGTCGGGCTCGTCAGGCCGAACGACCACGTCGTGCTCGACCAGAACTCGCACGCGTGTCTCATGCAGGGCGCGCGCGCCGCCACCGACAAGCACACCTTCTTCCGCCACTGCGACACGGAGGACGCGCGCCGCAAGCTCGCGAAGATTCGCGCGAAGGACACGGAGAACGCCATCCTCGTCGTCACCGAGGGGCTGTTTTCGATGGACTCGGACAGCCCCGACATCCTCGCGCTTCAGGAGGTCTGCCGCGAGTTCGGCGCGGTGCTGCTCGTTGACGTGGCGCACGACCTCGGCGCGTCGGGGCCGCAGGGGACGGGGCGTCTGGGGCTTCAGGGTGCGCTCGGCCAGGTCGACCTCGTGATGGGCGCCTTCTCGAAGACGTTCGCGAGCAACGGCGGCTTCCTCGCGACGAACAGCGAGTCGGTCAGGCACTACGTCAGCATCTACGGCGGCTCGCACGCCTTCTCGAACGCGCTCTCGCCGATCCAGGCCGGCGTCGTCCTCGAATCGCTGCGCATCGTGCGCTCGGGGGAGGGCGAGCGGCTGCGCGCGAAGTCCGCGGCCAACATCCTGCGCCTGCGCTCGGCGTTCGAGGCCGAGGGGCTTGAGTGTTACGGCGAGCCGTCGAACATCGTCCCCGTCGGCGTGGGCGACGAGCGGCTGGCGAAGTGGATGGGGCGCTCGCTGGAAGAGAACGGGCTCATCGCCAACCTCGTCGAGTACCCGGCCGTCGCGCGCGGCAAGGCGCGCTTCCGCTTCCAGGTCATGGCCTCGCACACGGACGAACAGCTCGACCGCGGCGTCGCGACCTTCCGCCACGCCCTCGCCGAGGCGCGACAAAGACTCGGGGAGTGAAA
>DAIRFV010000046.1:0-28933 GCA_036794905.1 Pyrinomonadaceae bacterium
GCCTTCGCCGACCGCGACTTCTACTACGGCGACCCGTACTTCCCGCCCGAGGAGCCCATCCGGGGCCTGCTCTCGAAGGAGTACGCCAAACAGCGCGCCGCGCAGATGAACCCGCAGCGCAACGACCCCGCGATTAAGCCCGGCGACCCTTACCCGTTCCAGGGCTCGCAGGCCAACCCCTTCCGCGAGCTGCTCGACCGGTGGAGCCCGAACCCGCAAGACCCGCGCACGGCGCCGCCGTCGAACCAGGACACCATCCGCTCGTCGGCTTCCGTGCAGTCTTCCGAAGAGGACTTCAAACGCGCCTTCTACGCGGGCACGACTGCGGTCGAGGCGGCGGACGCCGAAGGCTGGGTCGTCTCCATCACGCCGAGCGGCGGCTGGGTGCCCGCGGTCATCGCGGGACGCACAGGCGTCGGCCTGAGCCAGCGCGCGCAGAGCTTCGTGACCGACCCGGCGGAAGGCCCCTTCAACGTCATCGAGCCGGGCAAGCTCCCGCGCGTCACGCTCACACCCACGCTCGCGCTCAAAGAAGGCAAGCCCTACCTCGCCTTCGCCGTGCAGGGCGGCGACAGTCAGGATCAGAACCTCTTGCAGTTCTTCCTCAACGTCGTCGAGTTCGGCATGACGGTGCAGGAGGCGACCGAGGCGCCCAACATCAACAGCTTCCAGATGCGCAGCTCCTTCGGCGCGCACGAGACGCGACCCGGCCGCATCCTGCTCGCGGAGGCGATGCCGCCCTGGGTGCGCACGGAGCTGCGCCGCATGGGCTACGAGCTGACCTACGAGGAGCGCACCTCGGGCCCCATCAACGCCATCCTCTTCGACCGCGCGCACGGCACGATGTGGGGCGGGGCCAGCAATCACGGCGAAGATTACGGCATAGCCTGGTAAAGAGGCGCGGAGGGGGCTTGGCCGAGAAAGTTCTCGTGGCGGGCGCGGGCGGGATGCTCGGCCGGCACCTTTTGAAAGAGCTTGCGGCGCGCGATTACGGCGTGCGCGCGCTGGTGCGCGACCCCTGCACCATGGCGGGCGAAGACCTCGACGTGTTCGGGTGCGACGCGCGCGCTTCTGCGTCGCTCGCGGGCGCGTGCGAGGGAGTCGGCGCCGTCGTCTCCGCCCTGGGCGGGAGCCTCGCGCTCCGGTACACGCCGCCCGGCGCGACCTACAGGGACGTTGACCTGCGCGCCAACCTCAACCTGCTCGCGGAGGCGCGGGCGTCCGGCGTCCGGAAGTTCGTCTACGTCTCGCTCCACGGCGCCGAGCGGATGCGCGGGCTCGGCTACGTGGACGCGCACGAGGAGTTCGTCGCGGCGCTGCGCGCGAGCGGGCTCGAACACACCGTCGTCCGGCCGACCGGCTTCTTCTACGTCTTCGGCGAAATCTTCAAGATGGCCGCGCGCGGCCGCGCCTTCCTCGTCGGCGACGGCCGAGCCCGTACCAACCCCATCCACGAATCGGACGCGGCGCGCGCCTGCGCCGACGCGATTGAGTCCGCAGGGAATGAGCTGGCCGTCGGCGGCCCCGAGGTCTACACGCGGCGCGAAGTGACGGAGCTTGCCTTCCGCGCGCTCGGCCGCCCGCCGAAGATCACGAGCCTCCCGCAGGGGCTCGTGCGCGCACTCGCGGCGCCGGTCAAACTCTTCGACCGGAGGCTCTACGACCTCCTTGAGTTCGGCGTCGCCGTCGGCACGTCGGACGTGGTCGCGCCGCCTTACGGGACGCGGAGCCTCGCCGAATACTTCCGCCGACTGGCCGCGGGCGCGTGCGAAGTTTGAAAACCACACGCGGCCCCTTCGGCGTTGACATCGGGGCCGCGCGGGCTTACCGTACACAGCCGTCCCAGGCATTCGAGCGCACAGCCGTCTCAAAACGCTTCAGTCAGGCGTAGGCCGGGGCCGCCTGACGTTTCAACCAACTCCCAAAGGAGGGTCGGTTAGATGGGTTTCTTCTCAAAGCTCAAGAAGGTCGTGGCGGGCGTGGACAAGGGAGCGGCCATCGCCGCGGCCGTGCTGCCGGGCAAGGCCGGGAAGGTCGCGGGCGAGGTGGCCGGGGCGTCGGGCGTCGTCACGGCGGTCGTCCAGCAGATTCAGTCGAAGTCGGGCTCCGACCTCTCACCCGAGCAGGCGCAGCAGCAGGCCACGCTCGCCACGGCCGTCGCCGTCGACGACCACGAGGAGCGCATGAAGGCCCTCGAAGCCGAACTCGCGGCGCTCCGCGCGGCGAAGGGCGGGCAGCCCGGACAGACGGGAACGTCCGGGCAGTCTGGAACGTCGGGCCAGTCAGGGCAGTCTGGAACGCCGGGCCAGTCGGGTCAGACGGAAACGTCCGGGCAGTCCGGCACCTCGGGGGGGGCTTAATTCCTCGGCCAATTCGTAGGGGCGGGGACACGTCCTCGGCGCGCTCTTCGACGAAAGGGGCGGGCCGAGGACGTGACCCCGCCCCGGCCGTTTTTTCAACGGCCGGCGGCCGCTAAGTTGTTGAAGAATAAACTGAAAAGCCGCCCGCGGCCGGGCGAGCCGGCAGACACCCCCGTGCATCTAAGCCGATGCCGGGTTTGCATCCTTTGGCGAAATAGAGAATATTAGAAAAAGGATAACAACGGGTCGCGCACCTTTGTCCCCGGTTCGCCCGCGCACGCCGAGAGGCCGTCAGCGGGGGCTCGCGAGAGTTCGGCGCGCGCGGCATTTATTAACAGAGGAAGATTAGATGGCGAAGAATTTAGTAGTGGTCGAGTCGCCCGCCAAGGCGAAGACTATCGGAAAATACCTGGGCCCGGACTACCGCGTGATGGCCTCCATCGGCCACATCAAGGACTTGCCGTCGAAGGGGCTCGGCGTCGATGTTAACAACGATTTTGAGCCGACCTACGAGGTCATCCCCGACACCAAGAAGCGCAACAACCGCAAGGTCGTCTCGGAGCTGAAGAGCGCGGCCAAAGAGGCCGAAGCCATCTACCTCGCCGCCGACCCCGACCGCGAGGGCGAGGCCATCTGCCAGCACCTCGCCGAGGAGATCGTCCCGAAGCGCCCGAAGAAGCCTCACTTCCGCGTGATGTTCAACGAGATCACGAAGCGCGCCGTGCAGGAGGCTTTCAAGGAGCCGAAGCAGATCGACCAGAACCTCGTCGCCGCGCAGCAGGCGCGCCGCGTGCTCGACCGCCTGGTCGGCTACAAGGTCTCGCCGCTTTTGTGCCGCACCATCGGCGGGCGCCTGTCGGCCGGCCGCGTCCAGTCGGTCGCCCTCCGCATGGTCGTCGAGCGCGAGCGCGAGATAGAGAAGTTTATCAAGACGGAGTATTGGACAATCGGCGCGAACCTCTCGTCACGGCTGCCGCCCGCCTTCGACGCGCGCCTGTGGAAGGTCGGCGAGCAGACCGTCAAGACCTCGGGCTTCGACCAGGACGTTAAGAAGAGCGAGATTCTCATCGGCGACGAGAAGACGGCGCGCGAGATCGTCGAGGAGGCCGAGCGCCAGCAGTTCGTCGTCTCCGAGGTGACGACGAAGGAGCGCCGGCGCAACCCCGTGCCGGCCTTCATCACGTCGAAGCTCCAGCAGGAGGCTTCGCGCAAGCTCTCGTTCCCGGTCAAGAAGACGATGATGGTCGCGCAGAAGCTCTACGAGGGCGTCGAGGTCGGCTCCGAGGGCGCGGTCGGCCTCATCACCTACATGCGCACGGACTCGACGCGCGTCTCGGACGCGGCGCTCGGGGAGGCGCGCGACTTCATCTCGGCGCAGTACGGCGCGGCCTACCTGCCGGAGAAGGCCGTCCACTACCGCTCGAAGAAGGACGCGCAGGACGCGCACGAGGCCATCCGGCCGACGGACGTGACGAAGACGCCCGACTCGGTCGCCCGCTACCTCGACCGCGACGAGCTGAAGCTCTACCGCCTCATCTGGCAGCGCTTCGTCGCCTCGCAGATGAACCCCGCGGTCTTCGACCAGACGACCATCGACATCGAGGCCGGCCGCTTCCTCTTCCGCGCCACCGGGTCTGTCTTGAAGTTCGACGGCTTCCTCAAGGTCTACGAGGAGGGGCGCGACGAGAAGGCCGAGGAGGACGAGGAGGCCGCGCGCAAGCTCCCGCTCGTCGAGGCGGGCGAGAACCTGAAGCTCAACGGCGTCACGCCCGAGCAGCACTTCACCGAGCCGCCGCCGCGCTACACCGAGGCGACGCTCGTCAAGGCGCTCGAAGAGAAGGGCATCGGCCGCCCCTCGACCTACGCGGCCATCATGACGACGATTCAGGACCGCGAGTACGTCGAGCGCGTCGAGTCGCGCTTCCACCCGACGGCGCTGGGGATGACCGTCAACGACCTGCTGGTCGAGGGCGGCTTCGACGACCTCTTCAACGAGACCTACACGGCGCGGATGGAGGAGGAGCTTGACGAGATCGAGGAGGGCAAGCTCGCCTGGACGGCCGCGCTCTCGGAGTTCTACGAGAAGTTCGCGCGCGACCTCAAGACGTTCGAGACGTACGTCAAGGGGCGCAAGCAGCAGGCCATCCCGACCGACGAGAAGTGCGAGAACTGCGGCTCGCCGATGGTCATCAAGCTCGGCCGCTTCGGCCAGTTCCTCGCCTGCTCGAACTACCCCGAGTGCCGCACCACGCGCGAGGTGGCGAAGCCGCAGGCGGCCGGGACGGATGGCGACGGCGCCGCGGAGGGCGCGGACGGCACGCCTGAGTCGGCGGAAGAGACGTGCGAGCTGTGCGGCAAGCCGATGGCGATGAAGCGCGGGCGCTTCGGCCCGTTCCTCGGCTGCACGGGCTACCCCGAGTGCCGCAACATCCGCCGCGTCTCGAAGAAGACCGGCGCGGTCGCGCCCGCGCCCGTGCCCATCGAGGGCGAGACCTGCCCCGTGGACGGCGCGCAGCTCGTCCGCCGCCACGGCCCTTACGGCGAATTCGTCTCGTGCGCGAACTACCCGACGTGCAAGTACATCAAGCGCGAGACGACGGGCGTCGCCTGCCCGCGACCGGGCTGCAAGGGCGAGATCGTCGTCAAGAAGTCGAAGCGCGGGAAGTACTTCTACGGCTGCTCCGAGTACCCGAAGTGCGACACCGTCTACTGGGACAAGCCCGTCCTGGAGCCCTGCCCGGAGTGCAACGCGCCCTTCATGCTTGAGAAGACGACGAAGAAGGGCACGACCCGCTCCTGCGTCCGCGAGGAGTGCGGGCACAAGGAGGAGGTGCCCGCCGCGTCGGCGCCGGCGCCCGCCGCGAGCCGCGCGGGCAGCGAAGGCCGCGTCGCCAGTTGAAGCAAGATAACGGTCAGAACCGCCCGCGGTAGCGGGTGGGTCAGGCTCGCGGCGTGAGGTCGCCGCGCGAGCGACGCACCCACCCGCTACCGCGGGCGGTTCTGACCTGTTGTGTTTTCCCGCCCGCCCATTTAAATTTCATCCAAATTGTAACCTTCGTCTCGGCGGGCGCGTCTCTCTGGTAGAGACACGCCCGGAGACTTTCGCAGGAGACTTCGTCAGGATGAGCTTGAGACGCCGGAACGCGGCCGCACTGTTGTGCGCGCTGCTGCTCTTGTCGCCCCTTCCCGCCCGGGCGCGTCAAACCCCGCCCGCGCTGGGTGCGCCGGCGCAGACGCCGCGCACCACGCCCCCGACGCCCGACCCGAACGACCCCGTCTGGCGCATCCGCGACGAGGGCCTGAACCGCTCGCAGGTGATGGAGACCATCAATTACCTGACGAACGTCATCGGCCCGCGCCTGACCAACTCGCCCGGCATGAAGCGCGCCAACGAGTGGACGCGCGACAAGATGACCGAGTGGGGGCTGGCGAACGCCCGGCTCGAACCGTGGGGCGCGTTCGGCCGCGGCTGGGTGCTGAAGAAGTTCTCGGCCGACGTGGTCGAGCCGCAGACTTATCCCCTCAACGCATACCCGAAGGCCTGGTCGCCCGCGACCCCGGGGCCGCTCACGGCCGAGGTCGTCTACGTGGACGCGAAGGACGAGCAGGGGTTGCAGCAGTTCAAGGGACGACTCCGCGGGAAGATCGTCCTCAACGGCGCGGTGCGCGGCCCCGCGGCGCACTTCGAGCCGGAGGGCACGCGCCGGACGGAGAAGGACTTGCTCGAACTCGCCAACGCGCCCGACCCCTCGACCCAAGTCCCCCGCTCGCGCCAGACCCCGGAGACGCGCGCCGCGGCGCGCTTCAACTCCGTCAAGCTCAACTTCTACCAGGAGGAGGGCGCCGCGCTCGTCATCGACCCGAGCCGCGGCGACGGCGGCAACATCTTCGTCCAGCAGGCCACCGTGCCGCAGCCGCTCCCGACGAACCCGCAGGCGCTTCAGGCGCTCCTCGAACGCGCGCCCGACGCGCCCCGCCAGGTGCGCGCGTGGGACAAGGCCGCGCCCCGTTTCGCTCCGCAGGTCGCGCTCTCCATCGAGCACTACAACCGCCTCGCGCGCGTGCTTCAGGCCGGCGAGAGCGTCCGCGTCTCAGTCAACCTCGACGCGCAGTTCCTGGACACAGACCCGACGGCCTACAACACCGTCGCCGAGCTTCCCGGCACCGACCTGAAGGACGAGGTCGTCATGCTCGGCGCGCACCTCGACTCGTGGCACGGCGGGACGGGCGCGACCGACAACGCCGCGGGCGTCGCCGTCGCGATGGAGGCCGTGCGCATCATCAAGGCGCTCGGCCTGCAACCGCGCCGCACCATCCGCGTCGCGCTGTGGAGCGGCGAGGAGCAGGGCCTGCTCGGCTCGCGCGCCTACGTCGAGCAGCACTTCGGAAAACTTGAGACGCCGCGGCCCGCGTCGCAGCCCGCCCCGCCGCCCGGCGGGGACGAGAAGCAGCCGACGGCGCAGCCCACCCCGGCGCCGCCGCGGGGCCGACTCGTGACGAAGCCCGAGTACGAGAAGTTCTCCGCCTACTACAACCTCGACAACGGGACGGGGCGCATCCGCGGCGTCTACATGCAGGGCAACGAGGGGGTGCGTCCGTACTTCCGCCGCTGGCTCGCGCCCTTCGCCGACCTCGGCGCCCAGACCCTGACGCTCGCAAACACCGGCAGCACCGACCACGTCCCGTTCGACCAGATCGGCCTGCCCGGCTTCCAGTTCATACAGGACGCCGTCGAGTACAACACGCGCACGCACCACTCGACGCAGGACACGTACGAGCGCATCCAGGCCGACGACGTGAAGCAGGCCGCCGTCATCATGGCCGTCTTCGCCTACCAGACCGCCATGCTCGACGAACGTCTCCCGCGCAAGCCCGCGCCGGGCCGCCCGGAGCGCGAGACTTCTTCGACTCGTTGACTTCGCCACAGGGTGGGGGGGGGAGGTTTTAGGTTTTGGGTGCTGGGTGTTGGGTACTAGATTTATGATGCTGTCTCTTGATTCGCAAACCCAAAACCCAAAACCTAAAACCCAACACCCCTCTGAAACTTTCCGACGACCCTTACGGTATATTCACACTCCCTCGGACGAGCCTTAAACAACACGTCGGACGGACGTACAACTTTCAGGAGCACTTCGCCCACATGACGAGACGACACGCCGCCGCCGCGCTGCTCTGCTTCGCGCTGCTGTCGCCGGGCGCGACGGCGCTGCGCGCGCAACAGCCGACGCCCGCGCCGACGCAGCCCCTCCCGACACAGCCGCAGCCCACGCCGACGCCCGACGTGATCGAGCGCATCAAGGACGAGGGGCTCAACCGCTCCGAGGTGATGCGCACGCTCGAACATTTGACGGACGTGATCGGGCCGCGCCTGACCGGCTCGCCCGCGCTCAAGCGCGCCAACGAGTGGACGCGCGACCGCCTGACTCAGTGGGGCCTCGCGAACGCGCACCTCGAACCGTGGGGGCCGTTCGGGCGCGGGTGGACGCTCAAGCGCTTCTCGGCCGAGGCCGTCGAGCCGCAGGCGTTCCCGCTGCTCGCCTACCCGCGCGCGTGGTCGCCGGGGCTCGACGCGCCGCTCACGGCCGACCTCGTCGTCGTCGAGGCGAAGAACGAAGAAGAGTTGCTGAAGTACAAGGGCCAGCTCCGCGGCAAGATCGTCCTCGCCGGCACCGAGCGCCGGCCCAGGCCGCGCTTCGAGCCGACGGCGACGCGCCTCAACGAGAAGCAGTTGCTCGAACTCGCCGACGCGCCAGACCCCGCGCTCCTCCCGCGCCGCCCGCAGCGGCAGCAGACGCCCGAGCAAATCGCCGCCGCGCGCTGGGGCGACCGCAAGACGCAGTTCTACTACGAGGAGGGCGTCGCGCTCCTCGTCGGCTCAAGCCCCGCGGGCGACGGCGGGATGCTCCAGTTCGTCCAGTCGGCCGCCGTGCCCCAGCCCTCCGACACGCCCTCCGACCAGCGCAAGAGCCCCTGGCACAAGGACGCGCCCCGGCTCATCCCGCAGATCGCGCTCTCGAACGACCACTACAACCGCCTCGCGCGCATGCTCCGCCAGGGCGAGAAGGTGAAGCTCAACGTCAACCTACAGGTCGAGTTCGACGACTCGGACCCGATGAGCTACAACACCATCGCGGAGATTCCGGGCACCGACCTGAAGGACGAGGTCGTCATGCTCGGCGCGCACCTCGACTCGTGGCACACGGCGACGGGCGCGACCGACAACGCCGCGGGCGTCGCCATGATGATGGAGGCCGTGCGCATCCTGAAGGCGCTCAACCTGCAACCGCGCCGCACCGTCCGCATCGCGCTCTGGAGCGGCGAGGAGCAGGGCCTGCTCGGCTCGCGCTTCTACGTCCGCGAGCACTTCGGCCCGCTGCCCGCGCCGACGCCCGCGGCCGCGGGCGCGACGCAAACGGACGCGGCGGCCGCGGCCGTCGCCGAGAAGACCGGCACGACGCCCAAGAAGCGCGACGCGCGCGACGCCGCCGCGCGGACCCCGGGCGCCCGTCCCACGCCCGCCGCGCCGCCGCCCGTCCCCGCGACACCGGCCGCGGGCGCGCGCTTCAAGCCCGAGCACGCGCGCCTGAACGTCTACTTCAACGCCGACAGCGGCACGGGCGCCATCCGCGGCGTGCACGTGCAGGGCAACGAGGCGCTGCGCCCCATCTTCCGCCGCTGGCTCCTGCCCTTCACGCAGTTGAAGGTCGGCGAGACGACCTACACGGCGACGACCGTCACGGCCGCCAACTCGGGCGGGTCGGACTTCCTCGCCTTCGACGCCGTCGGCCTCAACGGCATAGACTTCCTTCAGGACGAACTCGAATACGGCACGCGCACCTGGCACTCCAACCACGACACGTACGACCGCGTCATCCCCGAAGACCTCAAGCAGGCCGCCGTCATCGTCGCCGCCTTCGTCTACAACGCCGCCAACGCCGACGGCATGCTCCCGCGTAAACCGCCGAGGGAGGGAAGAGGGCAGTAGTCAGTAGACAGTAGACAGTAGTCAGTAGGAGAACGAACAGCGCGGCTCTCATCACTAACCGATGAGAGCCGCGCTGTTCTCCGTCTTACCTACTGACTACTGACTACTGTCTACTGGCAGTTCTAATACTTCCCCGAGGCGAGGTATTCGACGAGGTAGCGGCGCAGCTTGTCGCGGTTGGCCTTGCGGTACTCGATGTAGTCCCGCGCGATGCCCTCGTCGGCGCGGCCGAAGAGGACGTAGGCTTCGAGCAGCCCCGCCTCTTCGATTTGCAGGAGCAGCTGCAAGTCCTTCGAGAGCTGCTTGATTTCGCCGGCCTTCTGCTGCTTCCGCACGGCCTCGATGACGCCGCGCAGCGCGTCGGCCTCCTCGCGCAGGCTGTGCCGGTACTGCTTCTCGCCGGGGTACTCCTTCCTGAACTTCTCGTAGTCGTTCGTCGTCCACACCGCGCGCTTCAGCCCGTACCACATCCACGCCGCGCGCCCGTCGTCCGACTTCTCCAGAGACTTCGGGTCGATGGTGATGGTCATCTTGTTGTCCTTCATCGGCGTGACGCTCTGCTGCACGTCTATCTGCGGGTGGCCGAGGCGGACGAGCTTGGCGTTGGCCCAGCGGAAGAGGCCGTTCTCCCACGTGTACGCCTCGTAGGGCGCGGCGATGACGGCCTCGATGTACTTGTCGCGCGCCTCGTCGAGCCGCGCCTGTTTCAGCAGCGTGTTGCCCCAGTAGCGGTAAGCCTGCTCGCGGTCGGGGTCGAGCCGGATGGCGCGCGCGTACCACTCGCCCGCCTTCTCGAACTGCTCCTTCTTCAGCATCACGTCGCCCGCGAAGAGCGGCGCCTCGTAAATCTTCGGGTCGAGCGAGATGGCCTGCTCGTAGGCGGCGAGCGCCGCGTCGTAGTCGCCCTTGAGGAAGGCGGCCTCGCCCTTGCGCATCGCCGCGTCGGCCTCGGCGTTGGCCGAGAACTTGGAGCCGGCCGCCTCGGCGTCGCTGCCGTCGGCGTTCATCGAGGCGACGATCTGCTGGAGGAGGTCTTTGGGCACGCCCTCGTCGTAGCCCAACTCGCCGGCGCGGACGAGGGCGGCGCGGGCGCGCGCCCGCTTGGCGCGCCGCTGGGGCGTGTCGGCCTCGGGGATCGTGTGCAGGAAGTAGATGAGGCCGAAGCGCGCGAGCACGTCGCCGTCGTCGGGGTGGCGCGTCGCCAGCTTCTCAAGGGGCGCGAGCGCCTCCGCGAACTTCTGCTCCGCGAAGAGCGCGAAGGCGCGCTCGCGCTCGGGGTCGGCCGGCGCGTTCTGTGCGGCGACTGCCGGCGCGAGCGAGGCGAGCACGAGGGCGAAGGCGGCGGCGAGCCGCAGCGTGTGTGGGGGCGTGTGCATGAAGATTCTCCGTTCGGGGTCAGGTCGGCCGCGGCCGTCGTCGGGGCGACAATCATCATGCAGGCGCGTGGGGAAGTCAAAGAGGGTGCTGGGTGCTGGGTGCTGGGTGCTAGGTGTTGGGTGCTGGGTGTTGGGTGTTAGGTAAGGCGTCAGCTTTTACCCAGAACCCAGAACCCAACACCCAGCACCCAACACCTAATTCGGCACGTGCGGTTGGAGGCCGTCGCCGTCTTCGTCGAAGGTGATGCCGGCGGCGACCTCTTCGGGGAGGCGCTCCCAGCCGTCGGGCGTGTGGCGGAAGGTCTCGGCGTTGGAGCGGCGGAAGGCGACGGCCTCGGGGTGCCAGACGCGCCTTTCGACCTGGATGTGCGGGTGCTTGAGGCGGATGACGTTGAAGGAGTTGGCCTCGCCGCGTCCCCGCGTCGAGGTGGCCGTGCCCGCCTGCACGAAGAGCGCGGAGTGGCCGCGCGTCTTGTAGCGCTCGGCGGTGCGCCCGGTCTGGCTGACGTGCATGTGGCCGGCGAGCAGGAGGTCAGCGCCGCAGGCGGCGAACGCCTCCATCGCCATCCGCGCGCGCCCGACGATCTCGCGCTCGTCCGCCCCCTCGGGCACGTCGAAGGGGTGGTGCGTGACGATGACCTTCAAGACCCCTTCGGGGTAGCGGCACATGCGCTCGCTCAGGCCGGCGATCTGCTCCTCGTTGATGCGCCCGTACTTGCGCGTCAGCGAGCGCGCCGTGTTGACGCCCGCGACGACCATCTCGTCGTCCTCGTGGACGGGCTCGACCTCGTCCGAGATGAAGCGCCGCCACTTGTCGAGCGGCCGCGCGAACCGCGAGTACACGTCGTAGAGCGGCACGTCGTGGTTGCCGGGGACGACCACCTGCGGCTTCGGCAGCCGATCCAGGAACGCGCGCGCCTCCTCGAACTGTTGCGAACGCGCCCGCTGCGTCAGGTCGCCCGAGACGACCACCAGCGAGGGCCGGGCCTCGCACACGGCCTCGACCAGAGGCTCGACCAGCCCCGCGTCGATGCGCCCGAAGTGCAGGTCTGAAAGGTGGACGATCTTTTTCATGGCTAACGCCCTGAACCGTGAACCGTGAACCGTGACAAGGATAAAGCCGTGAACCGTCAACCGTGACAAGAAAGAGCGTGTCTTCTCTCGTCACGGTTGACGGTTCACGGTTCACGAGCTTGTGACGGTTCACCGTTCACGTTCTTTGGAACTATCACCCGCAGCGCGCCGGGGCGGATGCGGAAGTGGAGCGGCGTCGAGAGCACCGAGACTTCGCCGTCGGTGGCGACGGGGAGGCGCTTGGGGCGCCGCGTCTCGACCCAGATTTCGCGCGCGCAGAGCGCGTCGAAGTCGCGCGCCTCGCGCAGGCGGCCGAAGAGCGCGTGCAGGGCGAGGCGCAGCAGTCCCAGGCGCCCCGTCCGGTGCGCGACGTAGAGGCTCAAGTGTCCCCCGTCCAGGCACGAGCGCCCGCCCAACTGTAGATTCTCCACCTGATACTCGTTGTTGCCGACGAAGACGAAGGGCGTCTTGCGCGCGATCTCGTGCCCGTCGGCGTCGAGCCTGACGTGCATGAAGGGGTAGCGCAAAAGCACCGCCAGCGCGGCGCGAAAGAAGGCCGGCCACTTGCCACTCCCCTCGCGCGCCTGAAGTTTTTTGCGCCGGCGCACGATGAGCGGGTAGAGCCCGAGGCTTGAGTTGTTGACGAAGACGCGCCCGTTGACTTCGCCCACGTCCACCGACACCGCCTGCCCCTCGCAGACGATGCGCGCGGCCTCTTCGAGCGCGAGCGGGATGCCCAGGTCTTTGGCGAAGTGGTTGAGCGTCCCCAGCGGCAGCACGCCGAGCGGCATGTCCGTGCCCGCGAGCGCGGCCGCCACCGACCCGACCGTCCCGTCGCCCCCGCCCGCCACGACCGCGCGCGCGCCGTTCGAGAGCGCGCGCCGTACCAACTCCGCCACCTCGTCGCCGCCGCGCGCCACCGAGACGTGCGCAGAGACGCCGCACGCGTCGAAGGCAGCCCCGACCGCGCGCGCCGTCTCTCCGTCCTCGGAGCCGCCCCCGGCCGCGGCGTTGATGATGACCTCGACGCTCTCAGACATCACGCCCGAAGCGAAAGCGGGCGAGCGCGCCGCCGAAGCAGCCGCCCGCCCGCATGACAGAGAAGTAGGCAGTAGGCAGATGGCAGTCGCCCCGCGTTGAGCGAGTTGAAAGGTTAATCCACAGTTTCGACAGCGGCGCTCTTAACTGCCGACTGCCATCTGCCTGCCGCCTGCTGACCTTTAAGAAGCGCCGTGGCCTTCCGCCCCGCCCGAGGCCGCGCGCGCGTTGGGCGTGCTCGGCGTAGGCGTGGCCCCTTCGACCACCGCGGCCGTCTGCGCGGTCGTCTGCGCCGTCTGCTGTTCGACGCGCGCACGCTTCGCGACCTCTTGCTGTGTCGAGAGGTCGATGCCGATCAGGTTCTTGAGCTTGCTCAGGAGCGCGGGGACGACGACCGTCTGCGCCGTGCGCGAAAGCTCTTCGAGCGCGCGCTCGCCGAGCGTGGAGAGCTCGTCCTGGAGCTTGTCGTACGCCTTCGTCTCCTTGAAGCGCGAGAAGATTCCCGGCCCCTTCGGCTCCTCCTCCTCGGCCGCCGCCGGTGCGGAGGGCGCGTAGGCGGTGAGCGCGTGCGACTGCGGCGCGGTCGACGCCTGGTAGCCGCTGCTGTAGGACGGGCGCGTCTCCGGCCCCACGTCCTCGCCGGAGTCGCCGCCGCTGCGGCCGTGACCCTCGACGCCCGCCGCTGCCGCCGCGCGCCCGAGCACGGGCTGCGCGGCGTAGGAGCGCGAGGCGCCCTTCAGCCCGCGGTCGAAGCCCGCCTCGATGCGGTCGAAGGCGCCGTCCTCATCGTCGAAGTCGTCCGCGCCGCCGCCCTTGAAGGCGCCCCTCACCGTGTAGCCGACGAACGTGCCGACGGCGAAGGCCGTCAGCGTGAAGGGTAGCGTGTGCCGACGGTACTGCTCGCGCCAGTCGAGCGTATCGCTGATGTTCTCTTTCACCTGCTGGTACTGTGTCACCACCGTGTCCTTAATCTCCGTGACGGTCTGGGAAATGGATTCGCGCGCCTCTTCCATGCGGCGCTGAAGAGCCGCCTTGGTCTGGTCAACGTCGTCGTCGGCGGCGGCTGAGTCGGTCGCGCGCTCCAGGGCTAAATTTCGTTCTTCAGCCATTGCTTATCCTTTCTGATCTCTTCGAGGGTCGTCGTCGGGACGGGGTTGTAGGCGGCCAGCTTGTTCTTCATCACGAGGACGATGACGCCGCCGATGACGACGTAGAGGATGCCCGTGATGAGGAAGCCGAGGCCGTAACTCGTCGGGGTGAAGCGCTCGGCCACGCCCGCGTCGTTCGCGAAAAAGTTCGAGATGAAGAACGCTATCGCGACGTTGACGAGCGCGAACCCGATGAGCGCCACCATCGCCCCGACGGCGGTCAACGCCCCGTTGCGCGCGTAGAAGGAGGCGTCCTCCTTCAACTCGACCTTGACCAGACTGAGCTTCGTGTCGACGAGGCGCATCACGTCGTCGCCCAGCTTGCCGATCAGCGCCGGCAAATTTTCCAGCTCGACACCCGTCTGCGCCGGCGCGGGCACGTCCGCCCGCCTTCTCTCAACTTCGGCCATCGCTACACCCCTTTCAGGAAACGCGGAAACGGGTGCTGGGTTCTGGGTGCCGGGTGCTGGCTTTAACCAGCACCCAACACCCGACACCTAACACCCAGCACCCTCCCGAACTACCTGCGCCCGCCGCGGATGAGGAGGCCGATGACGAAGCCGGCGGCGGCCGCCACCAGGAGCGCCTGCCCAGGTTTCTGCCGCGCGTAGTCCTTCGCCTGGTTGGCGTACTCGGCGTAGTCTACGTCCTTCAGCCCCTGAATCTTTTCGCCGACCACCCCGGCCTTGTCGGTGATGTACTCCTTGGCCGTCGAGGCCGCGTCCGCCACGGTCTGCCCGTACTGCTTCGCGCGCTCGCCGATGCCGCCCGCGGGGGCCGTCGCCGTGCCCGTCGCGGCGCCGCCGCCCGTCGTGCTGAGGCCGGTGCTGCCGGTGGAGCCCGCGCCGCTCGAAGTCCCGCCGCTCACGCCGCCGCTGCCCGTGCCGCCCGACGCGCCGCCGCTGCCGGTGCCGCCGGTGGTGCCGCCGAAGTCGTTCTCGTTACCAGGTCTGTTCTGTGACATTGTTTTCTCTCCTCACAATGGTGCTTAAAGTCCGTCGCCAAAATTGAAAGCGCGCGAGAGTCCGCTTTCGAAAAAAGCTTTTCCCGCCGTACAGGTGCAAACGTCGTGCCGACGCCACCCCTCCGGCTCCTGCGAGGGAAAGACCGGGGAAACTCCCACACCGCCCCGTGCCTTAAGAGTTCGGTTTTGTTGTGAAAATGTACGCGTTGAATGTAGCACAAGGCTCGGAACAATACATCACGAAAAGATTAACGTTGTCGCCTTGACGCGTGCGGAAAAAACATGTTAGTAAGTACTCACTTTTGAGCCGGACGGTGCATCCAAAGCTACGCATGACCAGAAACGTCGAGAACGAAACGCCCGCGCCGCCGCCCCACGCGGCCCAGCCCGCCGGCCGCATGTGCGCCGACGAGCGCCGCCTCCAGATCGCCGAGGTCGCCATGCGACTCTTTTCCGAGCGGGGTTTTCGCGGCACCACCACCAAGGAGATCGCGCAGGCCGCGGGCGTCTCGGAGGCCATCATCTTCCGCCACTTCGCCACCAAGGAAGAGCTCTACACGGCCATCATCGACTACAAGGGCTGCGGCGGGGCCGGCTCGGCCGCCGTCTCGGGTCGGCCCGAGCAGCCCGCCGTCATCGACGAGATTCGCGGCTGCGTCGCCGAGGCGCTGGAGGCCGGGGACGACCTCGGCGTCTTCGAGGGCGTCGCGCTCCACATGCTCGACCACCACCAGTCCGACCCCGAGTTCCTGCGCCTTTTGATGTACATCGCCCTGGAGAACCACTCGCTCGGGCAGGTCTTCTGGGACAAGAACGTGCGCGTGCTCTACGAATTCCTCGGCGGCTACGTCCGGCGCCGCCAGCGCGAGGGCGCCTTCCGCGACGTTGACCCGTACGCGGCCGTGCGCGTCTTCCTCGGCTCGGTCATCCACCACTCGCTCGTCAACCTGCTCTGGGACAAAGACCCCGCGCGCCGCATCTTCCGCGTGACGAACGAGGAGGCCGCGCGCCAGTTCGCAGAGATTCTGCTGCGCGGCGTCGCGGCCGACACCGCTTCGGTGGGCGCGACGCGCGCCGAAGCGCCGAAGCGCGCGAACCGCAACCGCGAAGGCGGCGCGGACGTTAAGAACCACAGGGACAAAAACAAGAAGAGATGAACGCAATGATTCCCCGCAACATTATCAAGACGACGATGGCGCTGGCCCTCGTCGCGGCGCTCGGGCTCGCGTCCGCCTCGTGCGGCGGCTCCAGCGCGCAGGCGAACAAGAAAGAGGCGGCGGCGGCGGCTCCGGCGGCGCCCCCGGCCGTCCAGGTGACGGCCGCGCCGGCCATCCTCCGCGACCTTCCGCGCTTCGTCGAGGCGACGGGCAGCTTCGTCGCAGACGAGCAGACGGACGTGGCGCCCATCGTCGGCGGCCGCGTCGTCTCAATCGGCGTAGACCTCGGGAGTTACGTGCAGAGGGGGCAGGTCATCGCGCAGCTCGACTCGGGCGACGCGCGCCTGCGTGTCGAGCAGGCGCAGGCCGCGCTCGCGCAGGCCAACTCCGGGGTCGCGCAGGCCGAGGCGCGCCTCGGCCTGCGGCCGGGCCAGAAGTTCGACCCGACGCGGGTCGCCGAGGTCGGCGCCGCCCGCGTCGCCTACGACCTCGCGGAGAAGAATTTACGGCGCTACGAGCAGTTGCTCGAGTCGGGCGACATCTCGCGCTCGGCTTACGACCAGCAGCGCGCGCAGCGCGACCAGTTGCGCGAGCAGTACCAGGCCGCCCTGACGCAGGCCAACCAGTCCTACGCCGCCGTGCAGACGGCGCGCGCCGCCGCGCAGGCCGCGCAGGTGCAGGTCGAGCAGGCGCAGAAGGGCGTCCGCGACGTGACCATCTACTCGCCCATCAGCGGCTACGTCGTCGAGCGTGCGGCCAACGTGGGCGAGTTCGTCGCGACCAGCAACAAGGTGGCGACCGTCGCGCGCACGAACCCCCTGCGCGTCCGCATCGACATTCCCGAGCAGTCCATCGCGACCGTCCGGCCGGGGCAGAGCGTCTCGGTCTCGGTGAGCACTTACCCCGACCGCACCTTCGCGGGGCGCATCGCGCGCGTCTCGCCGAACGTCTCGCAGGAGTCGCGCACGCTCGCCGTCGAGGCCGAGGTCGAGAACGGCGAGAACCTGCTCAAGCCGGGGCAGTTCGCCACCATCCGCGTGCTGCTGCCGCAGTCAGACCCGGCGATCCTCGTCCCCGCGCGCGCCGTGCGCATGGACGGCACGACCGCGCGCGTCTTCGTCATCCAGGACGGCGTCGCCCGCGAGCGCCTCGTCGCCACGGGGCGGCAGGACGGCGACCTCGTCGAGATCAAGGGCAACGTCTCGGCGGACGAGCCCGTCGCCACCTCGAACGTCGAACAGCTCGCCGACGGCACGCCGGTGAGGCAGTAAGGAAGGTTTTGGGTTTTGGGTGCTGGGTGCTGGTTTGTGGGTTTTACCCAACACCCAGCACCTAACACCCAGCACCCAAAACCCTAAAAAAGCCATGCAGAAACTTGCCGAAATTTGCGTACGGCGCCCCGTCTTCGCGACGATGCTGATCCTGTCGCTGACGGTGGTGGGCGCCTTCTCGTTCACGAGCCTGGGCGTTGACCTCTTCCCGAAGATCGACTTCCCGACCATCACCGTCTCGGTCGTCAACCCCGGCGCGAGCCCGCGCGAGATCGAGACCGAGATCACCGACAAGGTCGAGGCCGCCGTCAACACCATCAGCGGCATCGACGAGCTGCGCTCGACCTCGGTCGAGGGCGTCTCACAGGTCTTCGTCCAGTTCCTGCTCGACAAGGACGTGGACGTGGCCGCGCAGGAGATTCGCGACAAGGTCAGCCTCATCCGCGGCGACCTGCCCGAGACGGCCGAAGACCCCGTCATCATCAAGCTCGACACCGACGCCGCCCCCGTCCTGCGCATCGCCGTCTCGGCCGACAAGCCTCTGCGCGAAGTCACCGACATCGCCGACAAGGACATCAAGGAGCGCATCGAGTCCATCAACGGCGTCGGGCAGGTGCAGATCATCGGCGGCGCGACGCGCGAGATACACGTCTGGCTCGACCCGGACAAGATGCGCGCCTACAACGTCACCGTCCCCGAGGTGGTCGCGGCCCTGCGCGCGCAGAACCTCGAAGTGCCCGGCGGGCGCGTGGACGAGGGCGCGCGCGAGCTGACCGTGCGCACGATGGGGCGCATCACGAACCCGGCCGACTTCAACCACGTCTCCATCGGGACGCGCGGCGCCTACGCCGTGAAAATCTCCGACATCGGCTACGTCGAGGACGGCTCGGAGGAGCAGCGCACCTCCGCGCGCCTGAACGGCCAGCCGGCGGTGACGCTCATCGTCTCGAAGCAGTCGGGGCAGAACTCGGTCGAGGTGGCCGACGCGCTCAAGGAGCGGCTCGCGGAGCTGGAGCCCGCGCTCGCGAAGAAGGGCGTGCGGACGCAGATCGTCGGCGACCAGTCCATCTTCATCAAGGCGGCGGTCGACTCCATCAAGACGCACCTCATCGAGGGCGGCCTGCTCGCCGCGCTCGTCGTCTTCCTCTTCCTGTGGAACGTGCGCTCGACCATCATCGCGGCCATCGCCATCCCGACCTCGATCATCGCCACCTTCGGCATGATGGCCGCGATGGGCTACACGCTGAACCAGATCACGATGCTGGCCCTCACCCTGATGGTCGGCATCGTCATCGACGACGCCATCGTCGTCCTCGAGAACATCTACCGCTACATCGAGGAGAAGGGGATGGCCCCGTTCCAGGCGGCCATCGAGGGCACGAAGGAGATCGGGCTCGCGGTGATGGCGACGACGCTCAGCCTGCTCGCCGTCTTCCTCCCCGTCGGCTTCATGGGCGGCATCGTGGGCCGCTTCATGTCCAGTTTCGGCCTGACCTCCTCGTTCGCCATCGCCGTCAGCCTGCTCGTCTCCTTCACGCTGACGCCGATGCTGGCCGCGCGCCTCATCAAGCGCGTGGCCGCGGCCGAGGGGCCGGGCACGGGGGGCGTCCCGTCGGAGGGCGACGCGCCCGCCGCGCTTGCCGACGAGTCGAAGGTCGTCGCGGGCCAGCCCGCCGCGGCCGCCGCCGACGCGGCGCGCGAGACGGCCGCCGACGAGACTACGTCGGCGCCCCCGTCCGAAGAAGTCGCGCAGCCCGGAATCGCGCACGAGGTGCGCGCGCCGCACTCCTCGAAGGAGTCGCGCTGGTACAAGCCGATTGACCGCACCTACACGTGGATGCTGCGCTGGTCGATGGCGCACCGCTGGGCCATCGTGCTGATGTGCGTGGTCGTGATGCTCAGCATCGTGCCGCTCTTCATGTTCGTCGGCAAGAACTTCCTGCCCGTGGACGACCAGTCGCAGTTCGAGATCAACTTCCGCGCGCCGGAGGGCTCGACGCTGGCGGCCACCTCGACGCTCGCCGAGAACATCGCGGCCGACCTCCGCAAGGGACTCCCCGGCGTCACCGACACGCTCGTCACCATCGGCGGCGGCCAGGAGCAGCTCGTCAACTCGGCCAGCATCTACGTCAAGCTCACGGACATCGAGGAGCGCGAGGAGTCGCAGACCGAGCTGATGGAGCAGTCGCGCACGATCCTCGCCAGGTACCCGAAGGAGCTGCGCCCGAACGTCGGGCAGGTGCAGGCCATCTCGGGCGGCGGCTTCCGCAACGCCGACGTGCAGTACGTCATCGGCGGCCCCGACCTCCAGAAGCTCACGGAGTACTCCGAGAAGCTGACGCAGAAGCTGGCGACGGTGCCCAACGTCGTGGACGTGGACTCGTCGCTCATCGTCGGCAAGCCCGAGGTGCGCGTCGAGATCGACCGCGCGCGCGCGGCCGACCTCGGCGTCCGCGTCGGCGACATCGCGCAGGCGCTCAACGTCCTCGTCGCCGGCCAGGACGTGACGACCTACAACGAGGGCACAGACCAGTACGACGTGCGGGTGCGCGCCGTCGGGCAGGCGCGCACGAGCCCCGAGGCGCTGGCGAATTTGTTCGTCCAGTCGTCGCGGGTGGGGTGGACGAACCTCTCGAACCTCGTGCGCGTCACCGAGGGGACGGGGCCGTCGGCCATCGACCGCCTCAACCGCCAGCGGCAGGTGACCGTCACGGCCAACGTCACGTCGGGCGGCTCGCAGTCCGAGGTCATCACGCAGCTCGACCAGTTCGTCAAAGAGATCGGCGTCGCCCCCGAGTACACGACCGGTCTCGCCGGCCGCTCGAAGGAGCTGGGGCGGGCGGGCTTCTACTTCATGTTCGCCTTCCTGCTCTCGTTCATCTTCATGTACATGGTGCTGGCGGCGCAGTTCGAGTCGTTCATCCACCCCGTCACGATCCTGCTGACGCTGCCGCTGGCGATCCCGTTCGGCATCCTCAGTCTGCTGCTGACGGGGCAGTCGGTGAACATCTTCTCGGGGCTGGGACTCCTCCTGCTGTTCGGCGTGGTGAAGAAGAACGCCATCCTTCAGATCGACCACACGAACGAACTGCGCTCGCACGGCATGGAGCGACTCGAAGCCATCATCCAGGCGAACCGCGACCGCCTGCGGCCGATTCTGATGACGACCGTCGCGCTCGTCGCGGGCATGCTCCCGCTGACCATCTCGACGGGGCCGGGCTCGGGCACGAACCGCTCCATCGGCGTGCTGGTCGTCGGCGGCCAGACCCTCTGCCTGCTGCTGACGCTGCTGGCGGTGCCGGTCTTCTACTCGCTCTTCGACGACGTGTCGCGCAGCCGCATCTTCTCGCGGGCGTGGGCGCGCGTCGCCGCCCCCTTCGCGTGGGCGCGCCGCCGCGCCGCCACCACCGCGCAGACGTTCTTCGGGACGATCGGGCGGCAGTAACGGTCAATCAAACGGGTGTGAATATTATGTCCAGGCGTAATCGTAAATCGCTTTTAAGTCTACTAACTCTGTCGCTGCTCGTCGTGCAGGCGGCCGCGCCCGCGCGCGCGCAGCAGGCGGCGCGTTTCGTCGGCTCGATGTTCGGCGGGCCGCAGGCGGCGACGGCGCAGCAGCCCGCGCCGTCTACGAACAACCCGCCCGCGCAGACGGGCGCGCCCGCGCAGGGGCCGCAGACCGCCTCGCCCACGCAGACGCAGACGCAGCAGTCCACCAACCCGGCCGCGCCCGCGCAGACGCAGCAGCCCGCGCCGCCCTCGGTGCCCCCGACCGCGCCGGCCGACGCTTCCTTGCCCGCGCCGCAGGCGCCCGCGCCTTCCGCGCCGGGCCGCCCGCAGCCCGGCGCGCCGGGCGGGCAGGTGCAGGCGCCCACGGGGCCGTCCGCGCCCGGGCGCGAGAGCGTGCCCGTGACCCCCGAGGCCGGGGGGCTCGACGTGCCGCAGGTCGCGCCCGACTTCCGCGCCGAGGAGGGGCCGTTCCCCGTGCTCGAACGCGTCGGCGTGGACATGGGCGAGCAGCGCGCCCTCTCCGTCCGCGAGGTCATCCAGATGGCGCTCGAAAACAACAAGGATATCGAGGTCGCGCGCGAGAACGTGCGCGCCGCCGAGTTCGACTTGCAGGCCGCGCGCGGCGTCTACGACCCGCGGCTGCTTTCGAACACCTACTACGAGCGCAGCGAGCAGCCGACGGCGAGTTTCCTCTCGGGCAGCTCGACCGGGTCGGTCACGCAGTCCGGCCTCTTCAGCACGACCTCCGTCCAGGGGCTCACGCCGAAGTTCGGCGGCGGCTACCGGGTGGACTTCGTCAACAACCGCATCACGACCGACAACCAGTTCTCGGCGCTCAACCCGCAGTACCCGACCTCGCTCACCTTCGGCTACACGCAGCCGCTGCTGCGCGGCCTGCGCTTCGACCAGAACCGCCGCTCCATCGAGATCGCGAAGAAGAACCTTTCTCTCACCGACGCGCAGTTCCGCCAGCGCGCCGTCGAGACCATCACCAACGTGCAGCGCGCCTACTGGGATTTGGTCTACGCGCTCCGCAACCTACAGATTCAGCGCGAGGCCGTGCGCGACGCGCGCCGCCAGTTGGAGCACAACAAGCGTCTGGTGACGGAGGGCTTGCTCGCCCCGATCGACGTGGTCGCGGCCGAGGCGCAGGTCTCCGGCTTCGAGCAGAGCGTCTACTCGGCGCTCGACGACGTGGGGCGGGCGGAGAACAACCTGAAGAACCTCGTCGCCGAGAACCGCGAGGCCCCCATCTGGCGCGTCGCCATCGTCCCCGTCGAGTCGGTCGAGCTGGCCCCGCCGCAGATCGCGCTCGCCGACGCGATGCAGTACGCGCTCAAGTCGCGCCCGGAGCTGCTCTCCTCGGACGTGGCGCGCGAGATCAACGAGATCGAGCAGCGCTTCGCGCGCGAGCAGACGCGCCCCCAGATCGACCTCGTCGCCTCCTACACCGCCACCGGGCTCGCCGGCTCGCTCAACACCGGCGCGAACCCGTTCGGCTCCATCAGCGAGCTGACCAACCGCATCAACCGGTTGGCGACGGTCGCCAACCGCGGGCTGCCCGCGGGCGAGCAGATCCCGCTGCTCCCGACGCCCGCGCCGCAGACCTTCCCCGAAACGCTCGTCGGCGGCGAGGGGCAGTCGCTCGCCAACCTGGCCGCGAACCGCTTCAACGGCTTCCGCGCGGGCGTCACCATCAACCTGCCGTTCCGCAACACGACGGCGAAGGCGCAGCTCGGGCGCGCGCTCGTCGACGGGTCGCGCATCCGCACGCAGCGCGAGCAGTTGGAGCAGCTCATCGAGGTCGATGTGCGCAACGCCTTGCAGCAGGTGCGGACGGCCGAGTCGCGGCTGCGCGCGGCGGCCTCCGCCCGCTCGGCCTCCGAGCAGCAGTACGCCTCCGAGCAGCGCAAGCTCGACGCGGGCCAGAGCACGGTCTTCCTCGTCCTCGAACGCCAGACGCAGCTCGCCACCGCCCGCGGCAACGAGCTGCGCGCGCAGACCGAACTCAACAAGGCCATCGCCGAACTCCAGCGCGCCACCGGCAACGCGCTCGAACAGAACCGCGTCGAGATTCGCGTGAGGTAGCGGCGCCGCCGAAATCGTCAGGCGCCTGAAGAATGAAAGCCCGCGGTGGTAAGCCGCGGGCTTTCGCCATGAAGGCACGTGAGGGGGGGCGCGCTCAATCCGGCTCGGACGACGTAGTTGTCCCGACGGCTTTCTTGTCCGCCTTGTCGTCCGACTGATCGGGCAGCCTGACCGTGGCCCAGAGCGGCCAGTGGTCGGAGAGGCCGACCTCCTTGTCGATGCCGTGGGCGCGCGCTTCGAGGCCGCGCAGCCAGAGCCAGTCGAGCTTGAGCTTGAAGACGAAGGTCTTCCAGGTCTTCTCCCCGTCGGGGTGCGGCGCGGCGAAGCCTTCGCCGTCGAAGAGGCGGCGCGCGGCCTTCACGTCCTTGCCCTTGATGGTGTTGAAGTCGCCGAGGACGATGGCGCCCGCGGCGGCGGGGTGGCGCCGCAAATCTTCGAGCACCGCCTGCCAGTGCTCGACCTTCTTCTTGACCGGCATGCGCGTCTCGGCGTGGACGGAGTAGACGCGCACGGGCGTCCGTCCTAGCTGCACCGTCGCGCCGACGGCGACCCGCCGCCGCCCGTCCGGCCCCTCGTGCGTGAGGACGACGCGCGCCGCGTCGGAGAGCGGGAAGGGGCTGAGGATGGCGCAGCCGGTCTCCTCCTCGCCGTCGCCGTCGGTGTCGGGCGGCGCGGCCCAGACGTAGCGCATGCCGAGCGCTTCGGCGAGCTGGCGCGCGGTGTTGACGTTGCCCGTGCGCCGCTTGTTGCGGTCAACCTCCTGGAGCCCGATGACGTGCGCGCCGCCGATCTCCGGGTCTTCCTTGAGCAGCCGGGCGAGCTGCCTGAGGTCGTCGCCGGCCCTGTAGCGTATGTTGTAGGAGACGACCCTCAGCTCGGCCGGCGCCGCCGCGGCCGAACCGGCCGCCGACTCGCCGCCGACTTCGAGCAGCGCGGGCTCCTTCGCGCCGTCGTGCGCGCGCGCGCCCCGCCCCGGCCCCGCGAGGCAGAGCCCGGAGACGACGAGCAGGAAGCACGAGATGAAGACCGCCGCCCGAACCTTCAACGCTCTCTTGCCCGCGCTGCGCGTCGTGAATGTCATTGTCTTTTAGTCCCCCAAGTTAAGCCGCAGGCCGTCGCGCGCCTCGACCGTCTCGCCGTCCCAGAGCTTCTTCGCCTCGGCCGCGATGTCCACGCCGTCCCACTCGGGGTAGAGGTGCGCGAGCAGAACGCGGCGCGCGCCGGACAGTCCCGCGAGCCTCATCGCGTCTTCGAGTTCGAGGTGCGTCTTCACGGGCTTCGCGCGGAAGAAGGAGCACTCCATCAGAAAGAGATCGACCGCGCGCGCGAAGCCCGCCAGCGCCTCCGTGAAGCCCGTGTCGGAGGTGTAGACGAGCGACGTGCCGTCGGCGTCGGTCAGCCGCAGCGCGAGGCTCTCGCTCGTGTGCGGCGTCGAGAAGGCCGAGCCCGAGAGGCCGGGCAGCAGCTCGAACTCGGCGCGCGGCGCGACCTCTCGCACCTCCACGGGGAAGGGCTGCTCGAAGAGGCCGTAGTCGTACGCCTCGTCGAAGCGGCGCAGCAGCCGCTCCGTCCCGCGCGGGCCGTAAACGAAAAAGGGCTTGCGGCGCTCGCGGGTCTGCGGCGCGTACTTCGTGCCGAAGAGGAAGGGCGCCAAGCCCCCGACGTGGTCGAGGTGGAAGTGGCTGACCCAGACCGCGTCGAGCCCGGCCCAGTCGCAGCCCTCCTCCGCCATGCGGTGGACGGCCGGCCCGCTACAGTCGAGCAGGAGCGTACCCGCCCCCGCCTCGACCCAGTGCGCGGACGAAGAACGATGCGGGTGCGGCACGGACGTGCCCGAGCCGAGCACCGTCAGCTTCATAAAGTCTCAAGCCTTTCAGGGGAAGCGCAGAAAGCCTACCAAACCGCCCGCCGGAAGGCAAAACAAAGTGTGAACGGTGAACCGTCAACCGTGACGGGAAGAGAGCAGTTCTTACTCGTCACGGTTGACGGTTCACCGTTCACACTTTACTTTGCCTGCACTCTGCGCTACATCTCTCCCGAGAGCTTTTAACAAGCCGTCGGTCGGGGAAGGGCGCTTTTTAAATGCAGGGCGTGGTTACGCTGCTGGACGACCAGCACTACGCACGGGTCGAGGCCATCTGGGAGGAGCTGGGGCAGAAGTTCGACGTGCGCGGCATGTACGTCACGCCCTACCCGCACTTCTCCTTCCAGGTCGCCGAACAGTACGACGAGTCGGCGTGCGAGTCTTTCCTGCACGAGCTGGCCGCGCGCACGCGCCCCTTCCGCGTCCGCACCGCGGGCCTCGGCATCTTCACCGTCGCCAGCCCCATCCTCTACATCAGCGTCGTGCGCAGCCCCGCGCTCTCCGAACTCCACCGCGAAATCTGGCAGGGCGTCCGGCAGACCGTGCCCGGCGCCGTCGCGCACTACTACCACCCCGACGAGTGGGCGCCGCACGTCACGCTCGCCCAAGGCGACATCGACCCGGACAAGTTGGCCGAGGTCGTCCGCTACCTCTGCCGCCGCAACTTCCACTGGGAGTTCAACGTCACCAACGTCTCGATGATCTACGACACGGGGCGCGAGCAGGGCGTCCGCTGCCGCTTCGACTTCAGGGGGGAGTGAGAAAGTTATGAGTGAGGTCGTCTACGGCGAGGCCGAGCCGCTCGAGCTGGACGTGCTGGCCGTCTTCTCGCACCCGGACGACGCGGAGCTGACGTGCGCGGGCACGCTCCTGAAGTTGAAGTCTCTGGGGCGCCGGACGGGCGTGGTGGACGCGACGCGCGGCGAGATGGGCACGCGCGGCACGCCCGAGCAGCGCTTCGAGGAGGCGCGCGCGGCCGCACGCGTCATGCGCCTCGACGTGCGCGTCAACCTGGATCAGCCCGACGGCCACGTCTTCGTCACCGACGAGGCGCGCACCGCCTTGGTGCGCGTCATCCGCACTTACAGGCCGAAGGTCGTCCTCACCGCGCACTGGGACGACCCGCACCCCGACCACGCCGCGACCGCGCGGCTCGCGCGCGAGGCGGCGCGGCTCGCCTCGATGCGCCGCTACGACGAGGCGGCGGGGCAGGGGGCCGTGCAGATGCCCGCGCTCGCGCACGCGGCCTACTCGCGCCTCGTCGCGCCCTCCTTCGTCGTGGACGTCTCCGAGTTCGTCGAGGACAAGCTCCGCGCCATCCTCGCCCACCGCTCGCAGTTCTACGACCCGGACTCCAAAGAGCCCATCACGCGCATCAGCGAACAGGGCTTCCTCAAACAACTGGAGAGCCGCTGGCGCTATGCCGGCTCCCTCATCAACGTCGCCGCCGGCGAAGCCTACTACGTCCGCGAGGCGCTCAACGTCGAAGACCCCGTCGAACTCCTCACCCGCCCGATGAATATCTACTCGTAGCAAAAATTAAGAAGTCAGTCGGTCGCGGAAGGCGTCGCGCAGCAGGGCGTTGAAGCGCTCGGCGTGCTCCTCCTGCGGCATCATGCGGCAGCGGTCGAAGACTTCGAGGCGGGCGCGCGGGTTGAGCGAGAGGAGCTGGCCGGCCTGCTCGATGGGGTTGGTCGTGTCCTGCTTGCCCCACGCGAGCGTGACGGGGTGGCGCAGGCGCGCGAAGGGCTCGCGGATGTCCGTGTTGAGGTAGCCGGAGAGGAAGGCGGTGGCGGCGTACTGCGCGCCGGGGAGGTGGCTGACGGCGTAGTAGTGCGCGACGAGGCGCGGCGTGACGAAGCGGCGCTCGTAGAAGAGCTGGTTGCGCGCGTAGTCGCGCACGCCGCGCTCGCTCGTCACGGCGTTGTAGAAGGAGGTGCCGAGCACGGGCGAGTGGAGCAGCCCGTAGAAGGCCGCGCCCGTCATCCCCGGCCGCGCGCTCAGGTGATCCGCGCCCGTGGGCGAGACCAGCACGAGCGAGCCCGCGAGTTCCGGCCGCTCGTCGGCCGCGCGCACGGCGAAGGCCGACGAGAGCGTGTGCGCGACGACGCCGGCGGGCCGGCCGACGACCTCGCGCAGGAAGTCCGAGATCAGCTCGACGTAGAGGTCTGCGGAGTAGGGCGCGCCTGCCGGCTTCTCGGAGTAGCCGAAGCCGAGGAGGTCGAGCGCGTAGACGCGGAAGTGGCGCGCGAGCGGCAGGAAGTTGCGCCGCCACATGAACGAGCGCGCGCCCGCGCCGATGCCGTGGACGAAGAGGACGGCCGGCGCGCCCTCCTCACCCGCGTGCCGGTAAAAAATCTGCCCGTGCTTCCACGGGTACGTGCCCGCCTCGCCGCCGACCGCGCCCGTCTCCGGCTCGGGCGCCTCGCGCGCCACGGCCGCGTTGACGGCCGCCAGCGCCGCCACGCCCGCCCCCGCCGCGCCGCCCGCGATGAGTCCCTTCCAGAATGTGCGGAGCCTGCCCATGAGAAAGAGGGTTTTGGGTTTTAGGTGTTGGGTGTTGGGTAAAAACCGTTGCCTTTACCCAACACCCAACACCCGGCACCCAAAACCCTTCTTAGATGAACGCGAAGTCGAACTGCTCCTGGTGGACGTGTTCGTCGGCGTCCACGTCGATGGGGCCGAGGTAGGCTTCGATCTCGGTGAGCACGTCGCGCTCGGTGGAGCGCAGGGCGCGCGCGACTTCGGGGTTGACGCGGAGCGTGGTCTGCTTGAAGCGCTCGCCCGCGTTGGCGCGGGCGAGGCTGCGCGCCTCTTCGAGTATCTCGTAGCAGATCGTCTGCGCGGACTTCACGAGCCCCGCGCCCGTGCAGTACGGGCAGGGCGAGCAGAGCGTGCGCTCCAAAGACTGCTTGACCCGCTTGCGCGTCATGATGACGAGGCCGAAGTCGTTGTACGAAAGCACCTTCGTCGGCGACTTGTCGTGGCGCAGCGCGTCCTGCAGGGCCTGGAGGACGCGCGCGCGGTTGCGCCGCTCCTCCATGTCGATGAGGTCGAGGACGAGGATGCCGCCGAGGTCGCGGAGTCTGACCTGGCGCGCGATCTCTTCGACCGCCTCCATGTTGGTGCGCGTGATGGTGTCTTCCAGGCGCGTGCCGCCGCGGCCGACGAACTTGCCCGTGTTCACGTCGATGGCGACGAGCGCCTCGGTCTGGTTGATGACGAGGTAGCCGCCCGACTTCAGCCAGACGCGCGGCTTGATGGCCTTGTCGATCTCGGCCTGCACGCCGTAGGTCTCGAGGATCGGCTCGTCGCGCGTGTGGAGCTTGACGCGGTTGACGAGCCGCGGCTGGATGCGGTTGATGAACTCGACGACTTCGAGGTACTCCTCCTCCGAATCGACGCGGATGGCCGTGAAGTCCTCGGAGAGTTGGTCGCGCAGAAGGCGCTGCACGAGGTCGAGGTCTTTGTGGACGATGGTCGCGGGCTTCGACTTCTCGGCGCTCTTGCGGATGTCGCGCCACGTGCGGATGAGGTAGCGCGCGTCGTCGCGCAGGTCTTGCTCGGAGATGCCGACGCCCGCGGTGCGGACGATGAAGCCGCCCGAGGGCACGTCCTCCTCCTTGACGATTGATTGGATGAGCTTGCGCAGGCGCTGGCGCTCGGAGTCGGACTCGATCTTGCGCGAGACGCCGACGTGCTCGATGGTCGGCATGTAGACGAGGAAGCGGCCCGGGAGCGCGATGTGCGAGGTGATGCGCGCGCCCTTCGCGGCGATGGGCTCCTTGGCGATCTGGACGATGATCTCCTGACCCTCGCGGAGGAGGTCTGTGATCATCGGCTGGCGCTCGCGTCGTCCGCGTCCGCCGCCGCCGCCGGCCTCGCGCGGCGCGGGGCGCGGGTCACGACCGCCTTCACGACCGCCTTCGCTGCGGCCCTCGCGCCCGCCCTCACTGCGGCCTTCACTGCGGCCCTCGCCGCGGCTGTCGCGACCTCCGTCACGGCCTCCGTCACGTCCGCCCGCGCGGCTCTCGCCGCCACGGCTTTCACGTCCGCGGTCACCGCCGCGGTCGCCGCCACGCTCGCCGCCGCGGTCGC
>DAIRFV010000286.1:0-7975 GCA_036794905.1 Pyrinomonadaceae bacterium
CGGCCTCAATCTTGTCTTCAAACGACAATCAAACCGTAACCCCCGGCGCGCCCGCGGGCTGTAAAGTAAATCGCCTTTTTAGAGGACGCCGAGTCTTCTTCTCTCTCTCCGACAACATAACCCTAAAACTTTCTGATGGAGTTTGAACATGAGCATTGATGTGACCCGAGCGAACAGACTTTTAATTGCGGTCTTCGGCCTGACGCTGGCGATGCTGCTGGCGCCGGCGGCCTTCGGGCAGGCGGGCGCCCCGGCCGCCCCGAGGGAGTGGGCCGTCAACACGCGCCCCGTCCCCGCCGGGGCCAAGGTCAAATTCCGCGGCGTCATCGTCCGCCGCGACGCCGACACCTTCGTCGTCCGCGACGCGAGCCGCAACGACACGCAGGTGCTCATCACGGACGGGACGAGCATCAAGACGAAGGGCGGGTTCCTGAGGAGCGGCAAGAAGTACCCGGTGACCGACCTCCTGACCGGCCTCATCGTCGAGGTCGAGGGGCGCGGCGACCGGCAGGGTCAGCTCGTCGCCGACAAGATCAGGTTCAACGACTCGGACATGAGGGCCGCCATCACGACCGAGACGCGCGTCGGGCCGGTCGAGGAGAACCAGCTCCGGCTCTCGGGGCAGATCGACGAGCTGAGCGCGGTCGCCGACGAGGCGCGGCGCGAGGCCGCCGCCGCGCAGGAGACGGCCAACCTCGCCAACGAGCGCATCTCTTCGCTCGACGACTACGACGTGCAGGACGAGACAATCGTCACCTTCGCCCTCAACAGCGCGGTGCTCTCGCCCGCGGCGCGGCGGCAGTTGGACGAGCTGGCCGCGAAGGCCACCGCGGCGCGCGGCTTCGTGATCGAGGTCTCGGGGCACGCCGACGCGACGGGGGGCGCGGCGCGCAACTTCCAGCTCAGCCAGCGGCGCGCCGAGGCCGTCGTGCAGTACCTCGCCGTCAACCACCGCATCCCCATGCGCCGCTTCATCACGCCGATGGGCTACGGCAAGACGGCGTCCGTCGCCGACAATTCGACCGCCGCGGGGCGCGCGCAGAACCGGCGCGTCGAGGTCAAGGTGCTCATCAACCGCGGCATGAGCCGCCCCGGGCCCGTCAACTCCGCGCGCAATCCGTAACGGCGCCCGCGCACACAAAAAAAGGGCGAAGGGGCCACCGGCCCCTTCGCCCTTTCTGCTTAAAGCCGCCGGGAGACTACTTGTCGCGGCGGTCGATGTCGGTGTCGTCGCGCCCGGTGGCGGTGGCGCGGCGCGCCCTGGTGCCGCCGGTCTCCTCCACGTCCACGTCGGTGTTGCGGACGGTGTCGCGGACGGTCTCGGTGCGCTCGCCGACTTCCTTGTTGATGGCGACCTCTTCGACGACGCGCGCCGTCTTGTCCAGAACGACCTCTTCGCTCCGCTCGCGCAGCTCGAACGAGCCCTCGCGGAAGGCGTTCAGGTCGGCCTCGGAGACGGGGCGGTTGACGGGGCGGCGCTCGACGTTGACGCGCTCCTCGCGCAGGCTCACGGCCTCCTCGACGGGGCGCTCGACGACGCGCGTGCGGACGCGGACGCCGCCGCCCTCGACCTCGCGCTTACCGACGCGCAGTTCCTCCTGGATGACGGGGATGCGCGCCTCGCCGTCCTCGACGAGGTCGTGGCGGTCTGTCTCGACGCGGTCGGTGCCCATGTAGGCGCCCTGCCTGTGCGACTCGCCGTGCTCGTCCACGTCGCCGCCGAAGCGGTTGAGGATGGCCTCGGCGCGGTCGGCCTGCTCCTCCGACTCGCAGTCCACGGTCACGACCGTGCCGCCGCGCCCGACCGCGTCGGAGTAGTGGCTCGCGTACTCGGTGTCGTCGCCGAAGAGGCGCGAGAAGAAGTTGCTGATCTTGTCGCCGACGCCCTCGTCGTCGCGCGATGAATCGTTGCGGTATGAGTCCGAGCCCTCAACGTCCGCGTAGTCACGCGAGGTGATGCCGATGTCCTCGCGCGAGATGCCGTTCTCGACCAGCGCGACCACGGCGCGCTGCGCCTCACGGTACTCGTCGAACAGTCCTACTATCGTCTTCGTCATTCACTTCCCCCTTTTTCTGGTGTCTGTTGTTTGAATGGGGCCCGGCCGGAGAGAGAGTCGAAGGCCGGGCGCGATTGATTAGCTGCGGGTCGCGGCGCGACTTCGCACACCGCCCTCGTCTGACTCGTCCGCGTCGCCGCGCGCGTCCGCGCGCTCGACCTCGACCTCTTCGCTGAGCAGCTTGACGTGCTGCGGCTTGCGCTCTTCGGTGCGCCGGCGCGTGATGCGCAGCTCTTCGCGCACCACCAGGCGCTTCTCGACGACGAGCACCTCTTCGAGCACGGGCACGACGAGCGTCTCGCCCTCCTGGCGCGGGCCGACCGGGCCGTCCACGAAGGCGTCTACGCGGACGCGCTCCACGTCGTACTCTTCGCGCATGAGTGGCTCGTCCACGACCTCCTCGTGCTCCTGCACGGTCTTCGTGACGCGCACGCGGCCGGTCTCGACCACGCGCTTGCCGACGCGCAGCTCCTCTTCCATGACCGGGATGACGGCCCCCGCCGTCAACTCTTCGAAGCTGCCGCGGAAGATGAGAGTGCCGTGGCTGCGCCGTTCGAGCGCGTCCGGAGGGAGCCAGACCCGGCGGCCGTCTTCGAGCAGCACGCGGGCGCGGCCGTCCCCTTCGGCGCCGACGGCCGGCGACTCAAGGACGCCGCGCACCCCTTCGGCGTCGAACACGGCTTCGTTCTCGCCCTCCTTCATCAGTTCTCCTCCGCGGTCGTATGATTTGAGGTTTACGTTTAAGCCTCTGCGTCTTACTCAAGCAACACGCATACCCTTAGGCCGCGCGGCGGCGTTATTAAAAAGTGGCGGCCTTCTCGGGCGGCCGGGCGGCGGCGGCGGGGCGCGAAACGGTACAGCATGTATCTTTGAGGTACGAAGCGGCTAGACTCGCGCCCCGGCGGGAGTTAGGATGTGCGGCGCGTTCCGAAGTCAGGCCCGAGCCTCGTGCTGAAGTCTTACCAAAACCTCCGGACATCCGTCCGCTCGAAGGAAACGAGAAGATGAGAACTTTCTTGAAAGTCACATTCGCGCTCGCGGCGCTGGCCTGCGCCGCCTCCGCGCAGACGGGCGCCCCGGCCGCGTGGACGCCGGAGTTGCAGATCAAGGTGCGGGCCATCGCCTCGCCGCGCGTCTCGCCGGACGGGCGGCGGGTCGTCTACACGGTCAGCGACGCCGTGACGACCGCCGACCGCAGCGAGTACGTCTCGCAGGTCTGGGTGGCGACGGCCGACGGCCGCGAGAGCTACCAGCTCACCTTCGCCGACAAGTCCTCGACCAACCCGAAGTGGTCGCCCGACGGCAAATGGGTCGCCTTCACCTCCACGCGCAAGGAGAACCGGAACAACCTCTACCTCCTGCGCGCGGACGGCGGCGAGGCCGAGCCGCTGACCGACCTGAAGGGCAGCATCGCCGACTTCGACTGGTCGCCCGACGGCCGCTGGCTCGCCTACACGATGGCCGACGCCAAGTCCGAGGAGGAGGAGAAGAACGACAAGGCGAAGAACGACTTCCGCTGGGTGGACGAGAACGTCAAGTTCGCGCGGCTCTACCTCATCCCCGTCCGGCGGGACGCCGCGGGCAAGCGCGAGCCGCGCAAACTGACGGCGGAGAAGTACAGCGTCGGCGCTTTCGACTGGTCGCCCGACGGCTCCCGCATCGCCTTCGCCCACGTGAAGACGCCGGTGGCGAACGACTGGACGACCTCGGACGTGTCGGTCGTCGAGGTGGCCTCGGGCAAGGTCACGGTCTTCGCCAACACGCCGGCCGCGGAGATGTCGCCGAGCTACTCGCCCGACGGCAAGTCGCTGGCCCTGCTCGTCAGCGAGGTGCCGCCGCGCTGGGCGCAGAGCGGGCTGATTCAAATCTTCCCCGCGGGCGGCGGGCCGCCGCGCGCGCTCTCCGCCTCCTACGACGGGCAGCCGAACGTCGCGGGCTGGTCGGCCGACGGCCGCCGCCTCTACTTCACCGAGTCGAAGGGCACGGGCACGCAGCTCTACGCCATCGACGTGGCGGCGGGGCAGATCGAAGAGGTCAAGGCGACGCCCGCCGTCTACACCGCCGTCAGCCTCAACCAGACCGGGACGGCCTTCGCCTTCGTGCGGCAGACGCCGGAGGCGCCGCCCGAAGCCTTCGTCGCCAGCGCCTCTGACTTCGCGCCCGCGCAGGTCAGCCGCGCGAACGCCGACCTGAAACTGCCGCCGCTGGGTAAGACGGAGGTCGTCCGCTGGAAGTCGGCGGACGGCAAAGAGATCGAAGGCTTGTTGACCTACCCCGTGGGCTACCGGACGGGGCAGAAAGTCCCGCTCATTCTGAACATCCACGGCGGCCCGGCCGGCGTCTTCCAGCAGACCTTCGTCGGCGGGCGCGGCGTCTACCCGCTCGCTTCGTTCGCGTCGCGCGGCTACGCCATCCTGCGGCCGAACCCGCGCGGGTCGAGCGGCTACGGGACGGAGTTCCGCCGCGCCAACGTCAAGGACTGGGGCGGCGCCGACTACAAGGACTTGATGACCGGCGTGGACAAGGTGATCGAGCTGGGCGTCGCCGACCCCGAACGCCTCGGCGTGATGGGCTGGAGCTACGGCGGGTTCATGACCTCGTGGATCGTCACGCAGACCAAGCGCTTCAAGGCGGCCTCGGCCGGCGCGCCCGTGACGAACCTGATGAGCTTCAACGGCACGGCCGACATCCCCAACTTCGTCCCCGACTACTTCGGCGGACAGTTCTGGGAGGCGGCGGAGCTTTACCAGAAGCACTCGCCGATGTTCAACGTCCGGGGCGTGACGACGCCGACGATGATCCAGCACGGCGACGCGGACATCCGCGTGCCCATCTCCCAAGGGTACGAGTTCTACAACGCGCTCAAGGCGCAGGGCGTGCCCGTCCGCATGCTCGTCCTCCCGCGCCAGCCGCACGGCCCCACCGAGCCCAAGATGCAACTGGCCGCCATGCAGTCGAACCTCGACTGGTTCGACAAGTACCTCGGCGACGGGAGCGCTGTCAGCACGGTGAGGTGAGGGCGGCTTTCTACAACAATCGTTCATAATCAGGCAGGCCGCTGCGGACATTGAAAGAGTCCGTAGCGGCCTGCCTGCGGGGTGAGGACGAACCGGGTTGTTACGCCGACCCTCTGGCCTGGAGATGCCTGACGGCGCGCCCGAGCAGTGCCTGTTCGGTGGCGCTCAATTTGGTGAAGCGGAGGGCAAACCCTTCCCTCTGCCTCCGGCGGATCACCATCCCGCCCATCTGCATGTGGAGGAGCCCCGGTACCGAGAGGTGAAACTGAATCCTGTCGCCGAGGCAGACTTCGTCCACGGTCTCGATGAAACACCCGCCGACGCTGATGTTCCTGAGGACGCCCTCCTGCTCGACCGGCCCCCAACTCCACACCACCTTGAGCGGCGTTGCGACCCGCGCGGTGCGGGGTCGCCTGCGGCCCTCGGCGGGCGCTTTGTCGAAGAAATCGAACCTGACTTTTATGGCCGCCGAGCCGACAGGCAGGCGGGAGCTATTATCCGTGAGCACAGTAGACATAAGTCATGCACCTTCCCATCCGGAGAACGGCCAGGTTCTCAACCGAGCCGTAAGAATCTCGCCAGGCGGCCGGCGACCGGGCGTTCGCTTTCGGCGGCCCGGCAGTGCGGCCCCTTCGCCGTAATGACGTGGGCGGAGGCGAAGGTCCTGATGACCTCCTCCGGCCAGCGTCGGTGATTGTACCTCTCTCCCTTTGTCACCAGCAGCACGTCTGCCATCTCCTCGGTCTTGAGGGGCTTCGTCATCGTTTACTCCTTCCCTGTAATGAAGTGGCGAGAGGATCGTGGCGAGGTAGGCCGCGACACGCGAGGTGAGGGCCGCGGCACACGCCGAAGACTAATCAACCGGCGTGCCGCGGCACCCGCTCGTCACTTCGGCCGGAAACCGCCGGGGCGAAGAGGCGTGGGGAGCCGGCGAATTCATTGTGACAGGTCAGCCTGAAGGCTGTGGTCACCCTGGCGGCAGGTGAGCGTTCCGGGGAGTGAGGTGTCAGTATTCTTTCACGGGGGTGTTCAGAGGGGCTCCGGCGGAGTGCGTTCGAGTTCGAGTTGCATGTTGAGGCGTTGGAAGGAGTCGCGCGCCTCGGCGAGGAGTTGGCGGCCGCGCTCGGGGTCGCCCGAAGAGAGTTCGTGGCGCGCCCAGTCGCGCAGCGTGCGCGCGCGCTCGGCCTCCATCTGGATGCGCGAGAAGATGGAGAGGCTCTGCGCGAAGCAGGAGGCCGGGGCGCGCGGCTCGCCGCCGACCTCGACGGCCGCCCCGGAGCCCGAGGCGACGAGGCCGAGCACGCGCCAGGCCTCGGCGAGGTGTTCGTGGTTCTCGATCTCGCTGCCGAGGTCGAGCGCGCGCAGCGCCGCCCCGCTCGCCTCCGCGAGACGGCCGCGGCCGAGCAGCGCCTCGGCGAGGAAGCGGTAGTTCTCCGAGAGGCCGACGTAGCCCGCGGCCGTCGCCAGCTCAATCGTCTGGCGCAGGTCGGCCTCTGCTTCTTCGTACTCGCCCAACCCCACGCGCGCGGCGCCGAGGTTCGAGAGGTACAGAATCTCGCCGTTGCGGTTGCCGATCTCGCGCGCGATCTGGAGCGCCTCGCTGTAGCGCGCAAACGCCGCCGCGTAGTCGCCGCGCAAGCGCGCCGTCTCGCCCAGCGAGTTGAGCAGGTTGCCGACGTAGCGGCGGTCGCCCAGCTCCCGGTAGAGCCCCAGCGAGAGCGACTTGAACTCCTCGGCCTGCTCGAACTGACCCAGCGTGTGGTAGGCCATGCCCAGCGACTTGAGGCACTCGGCGCGCACGCGCCGACCCTCGTCGCCGAGGCCGTCCACGAGCGAGAGCGCGCGGTCGGCGAGCATCAACGCCGCGCGCGGGTCGCCGAGGCGCGAGCAGACCTGACTCTGTAGGTTGAGCGCGCGCCCCAGCTCGACGCCCGCGCCCGCGCCGCCGCCCGCCGCGCGCGCCAGCAGCTCGGCGCGCTGCGTGCTCTCGAAGCAGGCGCGGTTGTCGCCCTGGCTGCTCTCGACGAGCGCGATCTCGTTCCACGCGCGCGCCTGCGCGGGCGGCGACTGCAAAGCCTCGGCCGCGGCGCGCATCTGTCTGTACGCCTCGACCGCCTCCGAATAGCGCGCCTGCACGCGCAGGACTTCCCCGAGCCCTTCGTACCACTCCATCCGCAGGGCGTTGAGCGCCAGCTCGTCTTCGGGCTCCACGGCGGCGCCGCCGCCCGCCATCAGGAAGCCGAGCGCCTTGCGGTAGTAGCGGATGGCGGTCTCGGGGGCGTGCGTCTCGCGCGCCTGCCGGCCCGCGCGGCCGTACCACTCGGCGGCGTCCGCCGGCACCTGCGCGCGCTCGAAGTGCTCGGCGATGAGGCCGGCGTACTCGCCGACGCGCCCGCCGCTCTGGCGCGCGAGCCACTCGGCGGCGCGCCGGTGGTAGTCGCGCCGCTCGCGCTTCAGCACGCTCTCGTAGGTCACGTCGCGCAGGAGCGCGTGCTTGAACGTGTACTCGCGCGTGCCGGCGAAGGCCGCGGCCTCGCGCCGGTAGACGAGCTCCTTGCCGCGGAGCGATTCGAGCACGCGCGCCACTTCCACCTCGCCCGGCGGCGGGTCGCGCGCGAAGGGCTCGCGCGTCATCACGCGGCGGACGGGGGCGGTGACGCCCGCGCCGAGGTGTTCGACCGCGTCGTCCCAGAAGACGCGGCCGATGACCGAGGCGCGTTGCAGGATGGTCTTCTCCGCGGGCGTCAGGCGGTCGAGCCGCGCCTGGAGCACGCCCGTCAGGGTCGGCGGCACCTGCACCTCGCCGAGGCGCGTCACGTCCACGCTCCACACCACGTCGCTCGTCACGATGACGCGCTGGTCGATGAGCATCTTGATGAGCTCTTCGACGTAGAAGGGGTT
>DAIRFV010000287.1:0-7971 GCA_036794905.1 Pyrinomonadaceae bacterium
CCTACAAGGGCAAGGGCGTGCGCTACGCCGACGTGCAGCTCAAGCTCAAGCCCGGAAAGACCGGCAAGTAGTTTTCAGGTTTAGCCCCGCGGTTCTCAAGCAGAATCACCCCTTGCGAAGGTCTGGCATCGGCATGCGCGGCGGCTAAAGGAGCGAAAAGGAAATGGCAAAGAAAGACAAAGCAGCGGTCAGGAGGGCGGTGCACACGCGCATCCGCCGCCGCGTGCGCGGCAACGCCGAGCGCCCGCGCCTGGCGATCTTCCGCAGCCTCAACCACATCTACGCGCAGGTCATCGACGACGAGCGGGCGGTGACCATCGCCTCGGCCTCGACGGTCGAGAAAGACCTGCGCGGCACGACGGGCGGCAACCTTGAGGCGGCGCAGCGCGTCGGCCGCGCCATCGCCGAGCGGGCGATGGCGGCGGGCGTCGAGCAGGTGGTCTTCGACCGCGGCGGCTTCCGCTTCCACGGGCGCATCAAGGCTTTGACCGACGCGGCGCGCGAGGCGGGGCTCAACAAGAACGAGCGGAGTGAGGCAGAGGCAGAGGGCGGCGAAGAGGCCGCGGCCTAACGGCAGTTTCCGAAAGGTGAGCAATGCGACAACCGAGACAGAGAATTCAATCGCAGGGGCTTGACCTGACCGACCAGGTCATCCAGATCAACCGCGTGACGAAGGTCGTCAAGGGCGGCAAGAACCTCTCGTTCGCCGCGCTCGTCGTCGTCGGAGACGGCGCCGGCCACGTCGGCTTCGGCACGGGCAAGGCGCGCGAAGTCCCCGTCGCCATCAAGAAGGCCATCGAGGCGGCCAAGAAGAACCTCATCCGCGTGCCGCTCATCAAGAACACGCTGCCGCACCCCATCGTCGGCGAGTTCGGCGCCGGCCGCGTCCTGATGAAGCCGGCCTCGGAGGGCACGGGCGTCATCGCGGGCGGGGCGGTGCGCGCGGTCATGCAGGCCGCGGGCGTCCACGACGTGCGCACCAAGGTCTTGGGCTCCGGCAACCCGCACAACGTGGTGCGCGCGACCTTCGACGGCCTCCTCAACATGAAGGACCCGTTCGAGGTGGCGCGCCTGCGCGGCAAGCAGGTCGAAGAACTGTAAGAGGGTTTTGGGGGTTAGGTGGTAGGTGCTGGTTTAAGCCAAAACCCAGAACCCCAAACCCGAAACCACAGAGGTTTGAGAAATGGCTGAAGAGAATAAGCAGCAGGGAGACGGCGGGAAGATTCGCATCCAGTACTACCGGAGCGCCATCGGCTTCCCGAAGACGCAGAAAGAGGTCGTGCGCAGCGTCGGGTTCACGAAGCTCAACCAGATTCTTGAGCGCCCCGACACCGGCTCGATGCGCGGCGTCGTCCAGAAGGTCCCGCACCTCCTGCGGATAGTTGAATAGGCGCGTGAATCGTGAACCGTAAACCGTGACAAGAAAGAGTTGAGTCGCGGCTTGCGGGTTTCATCTCGTCACGGTTTACGGTTTACGGTTTACGAGGTTTTCACAATGGCTATCGGTCTGAACAATCTTAAGCCCGCCGCGGGCTCGACGCACAAGAAGAAGCGCGTCGGGCGCGGCCCGGGCTCGGGGCTCGGCAAGACGGCCGGGCGCGGCAACAAGGGTCAGAAGTCGCGCTCGGGCTACTCGGGCAAGGTCGGCTTCGAGGGCGGCCAGATGCCCTTGCAGCGCCGCCTCCCCAAACGCGGCTTCACCAACATCTTCAAGAAGCAGTGGATCGAGGTGACGCTCGCCACGCTCGAACAGTCGTTCGAGGCCGGCGACACGATCACCCCCGAGACGATGCACGAGCGCGGCGTCATCGCCAAGGGCAAGCGCGACATCGTCGTGCTCGGCACGGGCGACATCTCGAAGGCGCTCACCGTCTCGGCGCACCGCTTCACGAAGGGCGCGCGCACGAAGATCGAGGCCGCGGGCGGCACCGTCAACGTCATCGCGCCGCACCACAAGCCCGACGCCCTCGTGCCCGTCTCCGAGTAGGCCGCGGCCCCCGCGCGGGCGCCGCCTCGAAGCGGGAGACGGAAACAGACGCTGAGGACGCCGCAGAGGGCCCGAGAACCCTCCCGAAGCGTCTTCAGCGTTGTTTTGCTAAAAGAAGGCCGTCGGCATTCAGCTTTTGGCGGTCGGCTTTGTTAATATCAGTTGGAGCCCGACCGCTTAAACTGAGGCCGACTACCGAGAGCGGAAAGCCACCGCCGAGCGCTGACCGCCGAAAGCTACAAAGCTATGGATAAGTTCTTCGCCGCCGTCCGCAACATGTTCAGCGTGCCCGACCTGCGTAAGCGCCTCCTGTTTACGCTCGGGCTGCTGGCCGTCTACCGCCTGGGCGCGCACATCACCGCGCCCGGCATCGACCGCGACCAGCTCCGCCGCGTCTGGCAGGAGGTCGGCTCCACGCTCCTCGGCGTCCTCGACCTCTTCTCCGGCGGTAACTTCCAGACCATCTCGGTCTTCGCGCTCGGCGTGACGCCCTACATCACCGCCACCATCATCACGCAGTTGATGACGACCGTCTTCCCGCAGCTCAAGCGCTTGCAGGAGGAGGGCGAGGCCGGACGCCAGAAGCTCAACCAGTACAACCGCTACCTGACGGTCGTGCTCTGCATGTTCCAGACCTTCATCGTCGCCCGCTGGCTCCAGGCCAACCAGGTCGGCGCCGAGGGCATCGGCTTCGTCGTCACGACGATGATTACGCTGACGACGGGCACCATCTTCGTGATGTGGCTCGGCGAGCAGATCACGGAGCGCGGCGTCGGCAACGGCGTCAGCTTGCTCATCTTCGCCGGCATCGTCATCGGCCTGCCCAGCGGCCTGATGCAGGTCATGGAGCGGCTCCGCAGCGGCGACACGTTCGCCGTCATCGCCGTCTTCGTCATGGCCGTGGTGATGGTCGGCCTCATCGCCTTCGTCGTCTTCGTCGAGACGGCGCGGCGCAAGGTGCCCATCTCCTACGCCAAGCGGCACGTCGGCCGCCAGCTCGTCGGCGGGCAGCAGACGCACATGCCCATCAAGCTCAACATGGGCGGCGTCATCCCCGTCATCTTCGCCTCGTCGGTGCTCGCCATCCCGCAGACGGTCTTGCAGTTCGTCCAGTACGACCCGAACGTGCAGGACTGGCGCTTCAAGGTGCACACCTTCTTCCAGGGCTTCCACGGCGGCGACCCCTACTACGAGCTGATCTTCCTGTCGCTCATCGTCCTGTTCACCTTCTTCTACATCACGATCATCTTCAACGTCGAAGAGGTGTCGGACAACCTGCGCAAGCACGGCGGCTTCATCCCGGGCATCCGCCCCGGGAGGAACACGGCGGAGTTTTTGAACACCATCCTGACGCGGCTGACGACCGTGGGCGCCATCTACCTCGCGCTCGTCGCCTTCATCCCGCAGTTGATGCTCTCGGGCTTCAACGTCGGGCGCCTGCCGTTCATCGGCCCGCGCGTCGAGGAGTTCGTGACGGGCACGCCGGGGTTGGGTTGGATTCCGCACGGCATGGGCTACCAGTTCTACTTCGGCGGCACGTCGCTCCTGATTCTGGTCGGCGTCGCCATGGACACCGTCGCGCAGATCGAGTCGCAGCTCGTCATGCGCAACTACGAAGGCTTCTTCGGCCCGGGCAGCCGCCTGCGCGGCCGCAGAGGATAAGCAGGGTGTTGGGTTCTGGGTGCTAGGTGCAGGTAAAACCTAAAACCCAGAACCCAACACCCAAAACCCAGAACCCGCCTTATGTCGAAAATCATCGTCCTCATGGGTGCGCCGGGCGCGGGGAAGGGGACGCAGGCGCGCCTGCTGCAAGAGCGCAGGGGGCTGCCGCAGATTTCGACGGGCGACATGTTCCGCGCGCTCCTGAAGACCGAGACGCCGCTCGCCGGGGAGCTGCGCCCCGTCCTCAGCGCGGGCACGCTCGTCCCCGACGAGCTGACGATGCGCATCGTCCGCGAGCGCACGGCGCAGCCGGACTGCCGCAACGGCTACGTCCTCGACGGCTTCCCGCGCACGACCGCGCAGGCCGGCATGCTCGAAGGGCTCGCCTCCGAGCAGGGGCACGTGCTCCTCGCGGTGCTGGTGGACGTGCCGTTCCGTATCCTTGAGAAGCGCACGACCGGCAGACGCAACTGCCCGGTCTGCAACGAGATTTACAACGTCTACTCGAAGCCGCCGAAGGTGGCGGGCTTCTGCGACAACCACCCCGACGTGCAGCTCATCCACCGCGCCGACGACTACCCCGAAACGGTCAAGACGCGGCTTGAGACCTACGAGCGCCAGACGCGGCCGCTCGTCGAATACTACGAGACGAGCGGCCGCCTCCGTCGCGTGGACGGCGCCCGCGATGTCGAGACGATCTACGCGGACGTTGAGAAGGCCGTGAACGGTGAACCGTAAACCGTGACAAGCAGGACTTGAGTCCAATCACTGCTTGCGGTTTTCAACTCGTCACGGTTTACGGTTCACGGGTTTAAATGATTATCGGGAAGTCCAAGAGGGAGCTGGAGAAGATGCGTGCCGCCGGGCGGCTCGTGGCCGAGGTGCGCGAGGAACTGCGCCGGATGGTGCGGCCGGGCGTGACCACGCTCGAACTCGACATGGCGGCCGAGAAGATGATCCGCGACGCCGGCGCCATCCCGACCTTCAAGGGCTACCACGGCTTCCCCTTCTCGATCTGCGCGTCCGTCAACGAGCAGGTCGTCCACGGCTTCCCCTCGGCCTACGAGTTGAAGGAGGGCGACATCTTCTCGCTCGACTGCGGCGTCACGCTCGGCGGCTTCGTCGGCGACACGGCCACCACGGTGCCCGTCGGGCGAGTAGACGAAGACCTCCTCAAACTCATCCGCGTCGCGGAGGAGTGCCTGGAGCGCGCCATCCAGCAGTGCTGGCCGGGGAGACATCTGGGCGACATCGGGTGGGCGGTGCAGGAGCTGGCCGAGGCACACGGGTACGGCATCGTGCGCGACTACGTGGGGCACGGCATCGGCAGAAAAATGCACGAAGACCCGCAGATTCCGAACTACGGAAAGCCGGGCACGGGCATCAAATTACGTTCCGGCTACGTCTTCGCCATCGAGCCCATGGTCAACATGGGCACGCACAAGACCAAGACGCTCAAGGACGGTTGGACGGTCGTCACGCTCGACGGACGCGCCTCGGCGCACGTCGAGCACACGGTCGCCATCACGGAGGAGGGCCCGGAGGTGCTGACCCGGCTGGCCGAGGCCGTGCCAACGCCGCCGCAGGCCGAGACGGCAAGCGTCTGAAAGAGGACCCCGGAAAAGCCCGCGGCGGTTTGGAAGCGGGTGGTAAGTGTGTTATTATTCGCAGTTTGCCAGCCTAGGCAGGTTTTGAGCTAGTGAGACTCGCAGGGCTATGGCGAAAGAAGAAGCGATAGAGGTGATGGCAAAAGTCCTTGAGACGCTGCCAAACGCCATGTTTCGCGTCGAGTTGGAGGACAGTAAGCACCAGGTGCTCGCGCACGTCTCGGGCAAGATGCGCAAGAACTTCATACGCATTCTGCCGGGCGACCGGGTGTTGGTCGAGCTTTCGCCGTACGACCTGAACCGCGGGCGCATCACGTACCGCTACAAGTGAGGGGCGCCGGAAGGGGTTTAAGTGAGATGAAGGTTAGGGCTTCGGTTAAGAAGATGTGCGACAACTGCAAGGTCATCCACCGCAAGGGCGTGGTGCGCGTGATCTGCACCAACCCCAAGCACAAGCAGCGTCAGGGGTAACTTAAGGAATTTCAAATTCGAGACCTCGAATCTGAAATTATCTCAAACTGTTCTATTCGGAGATTGAACTGAAATGGCTCGTGTAGTCGGCGTTGACCTACCCGTAAACAAGCGTATCGAGATCGGACTGACGTACATCTACGGCATCGGGCGCTCGCGCGCGACCTCCATCCTACAGGAGGCGCAGGTGGCCCCCGACCTCCGCGTGCGCGACCTCGACGAGGCGCAGTTGGGGCGCATCCGCCAGGTCATCGAGACGCAGGGCGAGGTCGAGGGCGACCTCCGCAAGCGCGTCCAGATGGACATCAAGCGGCTGATGGACATCGGCTGCTACCGCGGCCTGCGCCACCGTCGGGGGCTACCCGTCCGCGGCCAGCGCACCCACACCAACGCGCGCACCCGCAAGGGCCCGCGCCGCGCGACGGTCGCCAAGAAGAAGGCGCCGGGCAAGAAGTAGGAAAGCTGTTAGCCGTTGGCTATTGGCTGTTAGCTTCGGGCTGATGGCGGCGGCATAAGTTTACATTCAAGGCGGTTAACCCGTAAGGGTTTGGCTAACCGCTAAAAGCTGATAGCTCAAAGCTCCATCATGGCAAAAGCGACAACCGGCAAGAAGAAGACCTTCCGCAAGAAGGAGAAGAAGAACATCCCCGTGGGGATCGTGCACATCTCGGCGTCGTTCAACAACACGCTGATCTCGATCACGGACACGGAGGGGAACCTCGTCGCGCAGTCCAGTTCGGGCGCGCGCGGCTTCCGCGGCTCGCGCAAGGGCACGCCCTTCGCCGCGCAGCAGGCCGCCTACGAGGCCGCCAATAAGGCCAAGGAGGTCGGGATGCAGCAGGCCGAGGTCCGCGTCAAGGGGCCGGGCGGCGGGCGCGAGTCGGCCATCCGCGCCATCAACAGCGCCGGCATCCGCGTGACGATCATCCGCGACACGACGCCGATCCCGCACAACGGCTGCCGCCCGCCGAAGCGGCGCAGAGTTTAAGGCATTTGCGATTTTAGATTTTTGATTGGCGATTGAAAGAGGCCGGCGACCGGCACGCGAAATCGCACATCAAAAATCTAAAATCAAAAATTTCACTGACCTAAAGGACGAAGGGCCGCACCGCGTGCGGTCTCTAAACTTTTCCGTCTGACATTTAGACCAGAGGCAAAATAAAGTGGCTAGGTATCGAGCTGCGGTGTGCCGTCTGTGCCGCCGCGAAGGCGCGAAGTTGTTTTTGAAGGGCGACCGCTGTTTCAAGCCGTCGTGCCCCATCGAGAAGCGCGGCACGCAGCCGCCCGGACAGCACGGCAACAGCCTGCGGCGCGGCAAGGCGCTCCAGGGTTACGGGTTGCAGTTGCGCGAGAAGCAGAAGGTCAAAAGGATTTACTTCATCCTCGAAGGCCAGTTCCGCAACTACTTCGAGAAGGCCTCGCGCCAGAAGGGCATCACCGGCGAGAACCTCCTGACGCTCCTCGAGCGCCGGCTCGACAACACCGTCTACCGCGCCGGGTTCGCCACCTCGCGGCGGCAGGCGCGCCAGCTCGTCAACCACGGGCACATCGAGGTCAACGGGCGCAAGGTCGACATCCCCTCGTTTCAGGTCAAGCCGGGCGACCAGATCAACGTCCGCGAGGCCAGCCGCAGCAACCCGCACATCGAGGGCGCGTGGCAGACGGCCGGCGGGCGCGGCCGCCCCAACTGGGTGGCCCCGGCCGAGGGCGGCGAGATGAGCGCCCGCGTCGTGACCATGCCGACGCGCGCCGACATTGACCGCTCGATCAACGAGCAGCTGATCGTCGAGCTCTACAGCAAGTAAGCTTTCAGGGCGCGGCGCGCCCCGGCCCGCGGTTCTTGACGCAACCGCGCGGGCCGGGGCGCGCCGCCGACGCGCTTCCCAACGAGGACAGGTTTTCAAAATATGGCTATGGATCAGCACAACCTCTGGACCGGGTTTCAGATGCCGCGCCGCCTCGCCGTCGAGGGCGACACGCTCACGGACCGCTACGGGCGCTTCTCGGCCCAGCCGTTCGAGCGCGGCTTCGGCACGACCATCGGCAACTCCCTGCGCCGCGCGCTGCTCTCGTCCATCGAGGGCGCGGCGATTACGGCCGTCAAGATCGAGGGCGTCGAGCACGAGTTCTCCTCGATCCGCGGCGTGGTCGAGGACGCGACCGACGTCATCCTCAACCTCAAGCAGATCCCGTTCAAGCTCCACGGCACGGAGCCCAAGACCCTGACCATCCGCCGCGACGGCG
>DAIRFV010000288.1:0-5653 GCA_036794905.1 Pyrinomonadaceae bacterium
GTCGCGCTCGCCGTTCGCCACGAGCGCGGGCACGCGCACGCGCCGCGCGGTCGAGAGCGGGTCGTGCTCCGCGTGCTCGCGGAACCACGCGAGTTCGTCGGCGCCCTCGGCGGGCTTCGGCCCTGCCTTCGCCTGATCGAACATCCCCTTGATCTGCCGCGCGACGGCCGACCACTTCGTCTCGTCCGTCGGGTCAACCGGCCCCTGCATCGCCGCCTGGTAGAGCGACTGTTCGACGAGCACGCGATCGACCGGCTGCGACGGGCCGGCGAGGAGCGCGACGGCCGCGACGCGCGCGTCACCGGCGGCGATGATGAGCGCCGTCTCCGCCCCCTCGCTGTGGCCGACGAGCGCGACCCGGTTCTTGTCTATCTCGCCGCGCGTCAGGAGGTATTCGAAGGCCGCGCGCGCGTCCGCCACGAGGTCGCGGTAAGCGTTGCTTTTCGCCAGCGGCCTGCTCTTCCCGATGCCGCGGTCGTCGGCGCGCAGCACCGCGACGCCGTGCGACGAGAGGCGCTCGGCGATGAGGCGGTAGATGTTCGCCACGCCCGTGCCGTCGCGATCCTGCCCGCCCGAGCCCGTGATGAGGACGACCGCCGGGTGAGGCGCGCCCGCGCCCTTCGGGGTGGTGAGCGTCCCGGCGAGCGTCTGCTCGCCGTTGCGGAACGTGACCTCCTCGGTCGTGTACGGGTCGCTCGCGGAAGGGGCGGGCGGCGCATCCTTCGCGAAGACGACCGCGGCCAAATCCTCCGCGCCGTGCCGCACCGCCTGGAGACTCTGCGCGGGGACGGCGAAGAGGAGCGGGGTGGCTCGCGCCTCGTCCGTCCAGACCTCGAAGGCAAGGCCGAGGTCTGTCCGCGCGCGGAAGTGCTCGGTCGTGACCTTCTGCCCCTTCACGTCGAACGACTCAAGGCCGACCGGCTCGACCGTCAGCTTGAAGGGGAGGGCCTGCGACGGGAGCATCGCGGCGAACGACTGCGCCCCGCCCCGCCGCGCGTCGTAGCGCGCCAAGAGGAAGATGAAGTGGTGCCACACGCCGTTCTCAAGCAGCACGTCGGGCCGCGCCTCGACGGTCTTCTCGGGCTGCCCCGCGGCCGTCACCTTCACCCCCGCGGCCGTGAACTCCTGCGTCAGGGCCTTCGCGCCGTTGACCTCCATCTCGAAGCGCGCCGGACGGCCGTCGGCCCCGACCGCCGTCACGACCCTGAGCTTCGTGCCGCCGAACGCGGCGTCCGCCTCCGCGCGGCGCGAGCCGTCCGCGTTCGTCGTGATCTTGTAGCTCTCGGTCCCGAACGGCTGACCGCCGACGCGCGTCGTGTAGCCGCCCGCGGACTCCTGCGCGGAGGCGGGCGACGTTCCGCCCGCGACGAGCGCCGCGATACACGCAACGAGTACGCGAAGTAGTTTCATGACATTGCTCCTGTCTTTGGCACCGCGCGTTTGAGGGTCGTCGCTTCACGCGCGCGTGCTCGACGCCGCCTCAAAAAGAACCGGCCACACGGACACGGTGGACTCGCACTACCGTGCCGGAACAAACACACTCTACGTCGCCAGCTTGTTCGTCAAGCGCGAATTTTCGAGCGCCCCGCGCCGGGGGGAGAGATTTGCGCTGGCAAGGCCCTCGGGAATCGGGCGCATTTACCATTGTCCCGGCCTGCGTGCCGCCGAGGTCATCTAAGACTCCGGTGCGGGTCTATCACGGGTTATAACTCAGCCGCAGGTTATACACGCCCCTCCGCGGCGTCCTCGTCCGCCCTCTTCCCTTTGCCGAGACTCCCGAATAACTTCGCAGACATGCCGTAAATGCGCTCGGACTCCTTCGCCAACAGCGGCGCGGCGCTCGCGAGGATCAGCACGTAGAGGGCTGCGAACGGTTGTAGCATCGCCGACAGGCCGCCGGCGAGCGCGAGGTTGGCGATGATGATGGAGAACTCGCCGCGCGCCAGCAGCGTGAACGAGGTGTTGAGCGAGCCGACGGGCGAGAGCCGCGCGCGCCGGCCCACGACCAACCCCGCGACGACCACTCCGACGAGCGAGAGCAGGGCCGCGCCCGCCGCCAGCCAGACCGCCCCGCCGAGGCTGAACGGGTCGATGGAGAGTCCGAAGCTGAAGAAGAAGACCCCGCCGAAGAAGTCGCGGAAGGGCACGATGAGCCGCTCCATCCGCTCGCTGTGCTCGGTCTCGCCGAGGATCAGCCCGAGCAGCAGCGCCCCGATGGACTCGGCGACGTGGATGGTCTCGCCCAGCCCCGCCAGCAGGAAGAGCGACGCGAAGACCACCACGACGAAGACCTCGTTCGAGGAGATGCGGAACAGCCGGTTCAAGAGCGGCGTCGCCCGGCGCCCCACGACCATCAGCCCGACGATGAAGCCGAGCGCGATGCCGCCCGACGTGAGCACGCCGGTGACGGAGGTCGCGCCGCTCAGCACCACCCCCGAGATGAGCGAGAGGTAGACGGCGAGGAAAACATCCTCGAACATCGTGATGCCGAGGATCAATTCGGTCTCGGGGTTGGCCGTCCGCCTGTAGTCGAAGAGGACTTTGGCGACGATGGCGCTCGAAGAGATGGTCGTCACGCCCGCCATCACCAGCGTCTCCCGCAGGGGGAAGCCCGCGAGGTAGGCGTAGAGGAGCCCGGCCGTGAAGTTGATGCCGACGTAGATGGCGCCGCCCACGAGGATCGAGCGGCCCGCCTCGATGAGGCGCGTGACGTTCGACTCCAGCCCGAGGTAGAAGAGCAGGAAGAGGACGCCGATGCGCCCCATGAAAGAGATGATCGAGCCCGTCTCGATGAAGCGGAAGTCGAAGACGCCGAACTGCGGCGCGTGTGGCCCGACCGCCATCCCGATCAGGATGAGGAACGGGACGTTAGAGATGCCGAGTTTGTGCGCGAGCACGACGGCCGCCGCGACGAGAGCAAGGGCGAGGCCGATTTGCAGTATCACGTGATCCATAGGCTCACCCGGCCTCCCCTGTCACCAGCAGGCGCTTCAGCGCGCCTATCGTCCGCCGGTCGCCGGCGGCGATGAGCGTCGCGCCCTCGTTGAGGACGGTGTCCGCCTCGGGGTTGGTGCGCTTGGTCTGGTCGGGCTCGATGATGGAGACGATGGAGGCGCCCGTCCGCGTGCGCACCCCGAGGTCGCGGATGGTCCTGCCGACGCACGCCGCGCCCGGCTCGATGGTGAACCATTCGAGCACCAGGTCTTCGAGGACGACTTCGGCCATCGGCAGGCTGCGCGGGACGTAGGTCAGCCCGCCGATGATGCCCGCGATCTGGCGCGCCTCGCCGTCGGAGAGCCGCAGCACGGACGCCGGGCGGTCCATGTTCCTGCGTGTGAAGTGATAGAGTTCGCGCGTGCCGTCGTCGTGGATGACGATGACGAGGCGGTCGCCCGCCATCGTCTCGACCTGGAACTTGCGCCCGACGCCGGGCAGGAATGTTTCGCTGATAGTTGACATGAATTTCTACCCTTGAAATTTCTATTCTTAAAAAGAGATTGAGCCGCCCGCGGCATGGCACCGCGAAAAGATGGCGAGCGCTAACAGCGCCGCCCCCTTGAGAATTAAGAGCACGCCGAGGGTCGCGCGGACGGTCATCGGCGGCCCTTCCGACTCGGGGCGCGTGTGCGGTGTTCTCCCGTCCGGGCGACGCCCCGGTGACGCCTGGTTCAAGCACAGCCAGCCGAGCAGCAGCAGCAGCGTTCCGACGACGAATTCGAACATCACCCTCCGTCCCCGCCGTTTTCGCGGGCTCACCCCTTCGGCACGGGTTTCGGCGGCACGCCCGCCCCGCACCGCTCGCAGCTCACGAGGGCCGTCAGCTTCTCCTTCGGCACGACCTGCTTGCGGCCGCACTTCGGGCACTGCCTCGTCAGCAGTTCGAGCATCGTCCTCGCCGCGGTCGCGGCGATAATCCAACCGAAGATCATGTGGCCCTCCGGCCGCTCACACAGGCGGCTTCAACGCACGACCTCGACCGAGCAGGTCGCATTCGTGACGAGCGCCGCGGAGACTCCGCCGAGCCCGGAACGTTCGCCGGGACTGCCCAGCCCGCGCGCGCCGACGAAGATTGAGTCCGCCGCCCAGGCGCGCGCCTCGTCCGACAGCACCCGCCGCGGGTCACCCTCCCTGATCTCGACCGACGCGCGCAGTCCGCCTTCGGCCAACACCACCCGCGCACCCTCGGCCATCAACGGCGCGCTCACCGGTGCGACTTCAACGCAGCCTCTGAACAGTTCCTCCAAACGCGCTGTGCCCTCGGCCGCCCTCGTGGGGCCGCTCCCGTCGTCAACGACGACGAGGCGCACCTCCGTCCCCGCCGGCCACTCGCGCACGCCGACGGCGCGCACGGCCCAACGCGCGCCCGGCGACCCGTCCACGCCGACCACGAGTCGCACCGGCGCGCCCTCATCTTTCTCGCCCGCGTGCCGCCCGACGCGCACCGTGCAGCGCGCGCGCGCGGCCACCACTTTCGACACGCTGCCGAGGAAGAACCGGCCGAGGGCCGAGCGGCCCTGCGAGCCGACCGCGACCAAGTCCGGCCCCCAACGTTCGGCGATTCTCAGCAACTCGCGCGAGGGCGAACCCTCCGAGACCCGTGTGCGCACTTCCCAGCCGGGGAAGAATGAAAGGACGCGCCCGCGCGCACGCGACGCGAAACTCCGCGCCTCTGCGAGCAGTCGCACTGCCTGCTCCTTAGCCACGACGATGGCCGGGTACACCCTGCCCGACGTGAGCGCCGTCCCCGCGACCTCGGCCAACGGCGTGTAGGCGCTCACGAGGCCGTCGCCGACCGAGACGATCAGGGCCTCCGCCTCGCGCGGCAGGCCGGCGCGGCGCAGGTCGTCCAGCGCGGCGTCGGCGTAAGCCGAGCCGTCGTACGCGATCATCACCTTCATGCGGCCTTTCATCACTCCCCATCCCCGCTTACCTGTCGCCCGTGTCGTTAAAAGGGGTTCGCTTGTTCTCAACACTCCGGCGGCGGCGCTCGCTTGCCTCCAGCCACGCGTACCACACGAACAGCACCGCCAGCAGAACCAACGCCACGACGATTGACTTGACCTCCATACCGCCTCCGCCCTTGTCGATTACGTCAACCCGCCGGTCGTGCTTTCATGCCGCATCCTGGCGGCGGTTTGCTTCGTCACGCGCCGCCCCCGGCGCGGGGTTGTGACGGTTGTTACGTCACCGTCCACGGCCGGCCCCGCGTTCTCATTCCCCGCCGCTTCCAACGACTCTTGACCTCTGCCTTCGAGGTCCGAGAAGGCGACGACGAGCAGCAGGCCGCACACGGCGATTGTCGAAAGCACGTACAGCAGCGCGGCCTGCTCCCAGTACAGCAGGGCGGTGACGAAGGCCACCGCGGCGAAGCCCCAGGGCAGTCCGCGGCTCCGCCCTTTTCGTCTCGTGTTAACTCTCCGACTCAATTGACACCCCCCTTAGCCCTTGTCCGCCCGGTTGTTCCGGGGTGTGGGGAGGCGGGATGTGGGCCGCGCAGGCTGCGCACGCCACGGCCTCGGACAATTCCTCCTCCGCCGCAAGCTGCTCGTGCCCGCACCCCGGGCAACGACGCGTTAACATCCTGCGCCGCGTTTCGCCGTACGCCAGAGTCGCGACGAGTGCGTGGATCAACGTGCTCACCTCCTGACACCGA
>DAIRFV010000288.1:5753-7968 GCA_036794905.1 Pyrinomonadaceae bacterium
AGCTTAAAGGGAGCGGGGTCGGTAAAACACCGTGACTTCACCCGACCCTTCCAGGTGTTTTCACGTGCACGACGTTTGAGCGTGGATTCGCAAGCGGAGGGCCGGGGACACCCAGGGACCTTGGATTCAAGAGTCGGCTGTCGAGGGAAAGTAAGCGTGAGGACGGGCCGAGTCCAAGTGGCGGAAGGGCTCAGACGGCGTGTGAAGGCAGGACTGGCAGGTCAGCCGGACGCGCCGCGCCCGAAGACGTGGCGCGCGATCTCGACGCGGTTGCTCCAGCCTTTCTTGGAGAGGATGTTGCTGATGTGTCCTTCGACGGTGCGGACGCTCACGCCCAGCTCGGCGGCGATCTCCTTGTTGCTCAGGCCGTCGGCGACGAGGTGCGCGACGCGAGTCTCGGTGGGCGTGAAGTCCTCGTCGGGCGCGAACTGCGACGACGAGCCGTCCTCCCCCTTCGCGGTGCTCACGAGGCGCGACAGCTCTGCGCTGGTGCGCTCGACGCGGCGGAGGATGTTGGAGACGACGGCCAGCAGCTCCTCCGGGTCGAAGGGCTTCGTGAGGTAGGCGTCGGCGCCGGTGCGGATGCCCGCGAGGCGGGCCTGGCGCTCGCCCTTCGCCGTGAGGAAGATGACGGGGATGAGTTCGGTGCGGGGGTTCGAGCGCAAAGCCCGCGCGAGCTGGTAGCCGTCCATGCCCGGCATCCGAATGTCGCTGATAATCAGGTCTGGGACGCTGGCGTTGACGGCGGCGAGCGCCTCGGCGCCGCTCCGCGCGGTCGCCACCTCGTAGCCCTCTTCGCGCAGGGTGACGGCGACGGCGCGCAACAGTTTCGCCTCGTCGTCCACGACCAGAAGCCGTTTAGCCATGTCGCATCCCCCCCGGCTCTGCCGTACCACGCGCCGTGGCATCCGCGGGGGCGCCCGCGGGGTTCGTCGCCCACCCGTCCTCGTCGCCGTCGGATTCCCCACTCCACGCCGGGAGCCGCAGCGTAAAGGTGCTCCCCTGCCCGACCCGGCTCCGCGCCTCGATGGAGCCGCCCATCCCCTCGACGAGCACGCGCGCGAGGTGAAGGCCGAGGCCGATGCCGGGCACCTCCTGCTCGTCACCGCCGCCCGCGCCGTTCTCCATCAAGGCCCGCCCGCGGTAGAAGCGCTCGAAGACGCGCGGCAAATCGTCGGCGCTGATGCCCGGCCCGGTGTCTTCGACCTCGATGGCGACGTGCCCCCCGCCTCCGCCGCGGGCGGCGCGTAGCGCGACGCGTCCGCCTTCCGGCGTGTACTTGACGGCGTTCTCGACGACGGCACACACCGCGCGGCGGAGCGCACTCTTGTCGCCGCGTACGGGCGGCAGGTCTGAGGCCAACTCGACGACCAGTTCCTGCTCGCGCTCCGCCGCCCCGGCGCGCACGGCCTTCTCACAGTCCCGCAGCGTCTGGCCCACCTCGACGCGCCCCGCGCTGATCTCGACGCCGCCCACCTTGACGCGCGACAGGTCGAGCAGGTTGTGCACGAGGTCGATCTGCCGCTCGCACTCGGAGGCGATGTCTTCGAGGTACTCGCGCCGCTCCGCCTCGGTCGGGTTCTTCCGCAGGAGCACGCGCGTCAGCGTCTTAATCGTCGTCAACGGCGTCCGCAGCTCGTGCGAGACGGCGGCGAGGAACTCATCCTTGACCGAGTTCGCGACCTCCGACTCGCGCCGCGCCTGCTCGCTGACCGCGAGCGCCCTCTCGCGCGCCGCGCTCAAAGAGCTGATGATGAGGGCGGCCAGGGTGAAGACGCCGAGTTGCAGCAGGTCCTCCCCGTAAACCCTGAAGGAGTAGGCGGGCGGGAAAAAGAAGAACGCGCCGAGGACGGCCGAGAGCGCCGTGGCGAGCAGCCCCGCGCCGAGGCCCCCGCGCCACGCGCTGAACATCACGGCGGCGAGGTACACGGCCGAAACGTCCATCTGCACGTAGCGCGTCGCGAACATCGTCAGCACGAAGACGGCGGCCACCGACCAGACGGCGATCAGGTAGCGCCGCAGCCTCCCGCCCCTACTTTCCCCCGTCACGCTCCTCATTTAAACGGCACCCGTCAACGCGAAGTACCCGACCCGAGCGGCGTGATTATACAAGAGCGTTAATTGTGAGAGACACCTCAAAGGAACCTGCACGAGTTCGTTTTCTCATCCTGCTACCGCGGCGTTCATACGGGTGCGACCTCAAGCGGGGGGCGCG
>DAIRFV010000537.1:0-2025 GCA_036794905.1 Pyrinomonadaceae bacterium
GGCGCTGCCCGGGCTTGAACCACGGCACGTGCGCGTAGGCGTAGAAGGCGATGCGGTCGGGGCGGTGGCGGCGGACGACCTCGATGGTCTGCTCGACGCTCGCGCGCGTCTGGAAGGGCAGGCCGTAGATGAGGTCGTAGTTGATGCTGGTGAAGCCGAGGCGCCGCGCGTCGTCGGTGACGGCGCGCACCTGCTCTTCACTCTGGACGCGGTTGACGGCCCGCTGCACGCGCGGGTCGAAGTCCTGGATGCCGAGGCTCAGGCGGCGGAAGCCGAGGCGCGCGAGCGTCGCCAGATGTTCGGGCGTGGTGACGCGCGGGTCCGATTCGATGGAGAACTCGGCGCCGGGCGTGCGCTCGGCGTGCATGAGGATGCCGCTGATGAGCTCGTCCAGCTCCGAGGGCGAAAGGTACGTGGGCGTGCCGCCGCCGAAGTGCATCTCGGAGAGTGGAATCCTCTTCCCGCGCCCGAGCAGGCGTCGGTACAGCTCCCACTCCTTCAGGACGGTCTTGACGTAGGGCAGGCCGACCGAGCGGTTCTGCGTGATGCGCGAGTTGCAGCCGCAGTAGGTGCAGAGCGAACGGCAGAAGGGGATGTGGACGTAGACGGCCGCGCCCTCGCCCAGCGCCTCGGCCTCGTCGAGCCCCGCGCCGAGGCTCGCGACCCACTCGTCGGGCGTGGGGTTGCGCTCCCAGTAGAGCACCGTCGGGTAGCTCGTGTAGCGCGGCCCCGGCACGTCGTACTTCTTCAAAAGCTCTGTCGCTGTGGCAATCATCTTCTTCCTCGACGGGGTCGCCCCGGAGCCCCTTCAAACGCGGCTGGTGATTTCACCCCGCGGGCTGCGGAATAATCCCCAGAGCCGACGACTTCAGACTACTTTTTCAACCTGCAAGTGCGAGGCGGCAACTGTCGAACCGCGCCGTTTTCCTGCTGTTTTGGCGTCCCTCGCCGCTTCCCGCTCCGCGCGGCCGGCGCCTCTCAAGTCCACGCGGGCATGTGAGTGCAAGGTCCGTGCCCGCGTGTGACGCGCGTCACGGGCCGCGGGTGACACGGGTCACACGCGCAACCGGGTCAGAACCACCCGCGGTAGCGGGTGGGTACGTGTCACTCAGAGTGCGCCTGCTCAGTAAGACCAACCCACCCGCTACCGCGGGTGGTTCTGACCTGACTCGGCTAGGCCGTGACTTAAGTCACTGCGTGGCGCGGCGGGTGCGCCTAGAGTGTCGCTCACGAAGGAGGATTTTTTGAGATGACTTTGAACACGACGAAGACGGTGAGGGAGCTGGCGCTCGAAGTGCCGAACGCGACGCGGGTCTTTGAGAGGCTGAGGATCGACTACTGCTGCGGCGGCGGGCGCAACATCGAGGACGCCTGCCAGGACGTAGGCGTGCGGCTCGACGAGCTGTCGCGCCTGCTCGAAGAGGCGGGCGCCGTGCGCGACGACTCGCGCGACTTCGCGGCGGGGCCGCTCTCCGACCTCATCCGCCACATACTCGACACGCACCACGTCTACACGCGCGAGGAGTCGGCGCGCATCCGGGCGCTGCTCGACAAGGTCTGCGGGAAGCACGGCGCGAACCACCCGGAGCTACAGGAAGTCCGCGACCTCTTCCTCAAGCTCGACGCAGACCTCCAGCCGCACATGCTGAAGGAGGAGCAGATTCTCTTCCCCTACATCCTGCGCCTCGAAGCGGCCGCCGCGGCCGGGGCTCCCGCGCCCTTCGCGCCCTTCGGGACGGTGGGCAACCCCGTCCGCATGATGATGTTCGAGCACGACACGGCGGGCGACTTCCTGCGCGAGATACGCGCCGCCGCCCGCGACTTCCGCGCGCCCGACGACGCCTGCATGAGCTTCCGCGCCCTCTACCAGGCGCTCGCGGATTTCGAGCAGGACCTGCACCAGCACATCCACCTCGAAAACAACGTCCTCTTCCCGCGCGCCGTGGAGCTGGAGAGCAGTAGACAGTAGTCAGTAGTCAGTAGTCAGTAGAAAAAAACAGGCGGCGCGTCCCGGCAGTTAAACCG
>DAIRFV010000289.1:0-2896 GCA_036794905.1 Pyrinomonadaceae bacterium
AGTAGACAGTAGACAGTAGAAAAAACGGGCGGCGCGCTCAGTCTTCAGGCCGAGCGCGCCGCTTCTATATCCCTACTGACTACTGACTACTCGCTCACTTCCTATCCTTGAACTGGTCGTAGAGCATCGTGTGGCGGCTCACGAGCGGTATCTGGCGGCCGGCGATGAAGAGGTGGCGGACGCGCGTGCGCGCTTCGAGGAGGTCGCCGTCGGTGACGACGAGGTTGGCGATCTTGCCCTGCTCGACGGAGCCGACGCGGTCTGAGACGCCGAGGATCTGCGCCGGGTAGAGCGTGACGGCCTTGAGCGCTTCCGCGCGGGGCAGCCCGTAGGCGGCGGCCATGCCGGCGTGGAAGGGGAGGTCGCGGACGTGCGCGCCCGAGTCGCCCGTCGAGATGCAGAAACGGACGCCCGCCGCCTGCAACTTCGACGCGTTCTCGTAGAGCGAGTCGTACGCGTCGTCCTCGCGCAGCGGCAAATTCAGGACGCTGTCGAGGATGACGGGCACGTCCTTCTCTTTGAGGAACTGCGCGGCCCTGCCGGCCTCGCTGCCCCCGATGATGACGGGCTTGAGCTTCAGCTCCTCCGCGAAGCGGACGGCGGCGCGGATGTCGCGCTCGCGCTCGGCGCGGAAGACGACGGGGCGCTCGCCGCGCGCGTAAGGGACGAGCGCCGCGAGCTTCAGGTCGGTCGGCGGGCGCGGCACCGACTTCGGGTCTTTGGCGTAGGCGTCCTGCGCGCGGCCGTAGGCTTCGGCGTCGCGGAACATCGTGCGCAGCGCTTCGACGCGGCGGTCGCGCTGGGTGAGTGCGTCCTGCGTGATGCCCTGCTGCGCGAGCAGGAGGGCTGCTGCGCCCCCGCCGCCGCCGACGCGCGGGAAGTCGATGACGAGCGCCGCCGTTGGCGCGACGGCCATCTCGCGCGGGCTGGAGCCCGCGAGGTTGATGAAGGCCGCCTGCCCCGAGATCATCCCGCCCGAGGGCATCGAGAGCACGGAGGTGACGCCCTCGACGCGCGTGACGGCGACGTGCGAGCTGTGCGGGTTGAGCGCCCAGACGGCGGCGACGTTCGGGTTCATGTCGCCCAACTCCGCCGTGTCGATGGTGCCCGGCGCGCCCGAAGAGATTTCGGTCAGCCCCATGTTCGTCCCCGCGTCGATCATGCCGGGGTAGACGGTTAAGCCCGCCCCGTCGATCACCTGCGCGCCCGCGGGGGCCGAGACGCTTGCTCCGACGGCGCTGATGCGGCCGCCCGAGATGACGACCGTCGCGTTCTCGATGTCGGCGCCCGAGACGGTGACGACGCGCGCGCCGCGGATGACGTAGGTCGGCAGCGGCGTGTTCGTCATCGAGGCGTCGGTGCGATCCGTGTCCTGCGCGCGCGCGACCTTAAGCGAAGTCGGGAGCAGGCAGAGGGCGGCGGCGAGCAGCGCGCCGGTGAAGGGTGAGAGTCGCGTTGTCTTCATCGCTGGTCGTCCTCCTGCACGTCCTGCACGTCGTCGTCGTGTGTGTAGGCGCGGCGCACCGAGGGCGGCGTGCGCGGCGGCGTGGCGCCCGCGGCGGGCGCGCGGTTCGACTCGGCCTGCTCCAGAGTCTTGCGCTCGGCTTCGAGGGCGGGGCGGCGCGCGAGGTCGGCCTGGCGGTCGAACAACAGCTCGCCGTCCACGAACGTCTGCTCGGCGCGGGCGTAGACCGAGAAGGGGTGCGCGCTCCAGACGACGAGGTCGGCGTCCTTGCCCACGTCGATGGAGCCGACTCGACGGTCGATGCCGAGCTGGATGGCGGGGTTGAGCGTGACGAGCTTGAGCGCTTCCTCTTCGGTCAGCCCGCCGTAGCGCATCGTCTTCGCGGCCTCGATGTTGAGGCGGCGCGCGCGCTCGTCGGAGTCGGAGTTGACGGAAGTCACGACGCCCTTGCGCACCATGATGGCGGCGTTGTGCGCGATGGCGTCGTACGCCTCCATCTTGTAGCCCCAGAAGTCCGTGAAGGTCGAGGCGCCCGCGCCGTGGCGCGCGATCTCGGCCGCGACCTTGTAGCCTTCGAGGACGTGCTGGAACGTCTTGACCTTGAAGCCGAACTCGTCGGCGACGTTGATGAGCATCAGGATCTCGTCGGCGCGGTAGCAGTGCGCGTGGACGAGCCGCTTGCCTTCGAGTATCTCGACCAGAGGCTCGAGCTCCAGGTCGCGCCGCGGCGGGATGAGGTTCTTCTCGCCGCGACCCGTCGCCGCGCGGTGGTCGTCCCAGTCGCGCTTGTAGTCGCGCGCGCGCGTGAAGGCGTCGCGGATGGTCTCCTCGACGCCCATGCGCGTCGCGGGGTAGCGGCGCTCAAGGCCGGGCAGGTTGAAGTTCGAGCGCTTCGGGTTCTCGCCGAGCGCGAACTTGATGCCCGGCGGCGCGCCCGGCACGGGGAAGGCCGAGGCCGGGTGACCCCACTTGAACTTGACGGTCGTGGAGAGTCCGCCGATGGAGTTGCAGGAGCCGTGCAGCAGGAGCGCCGCGGTCGTCCCCCCGGCGAGCGCGCGGTAGACGTTGACGGCCGTCGGGTTGAGGATGTCGCGCACGGTGACCATCGAGGTGACCGAGCGCGTGCACTCGTTGACCGAGCCGTCCATCATCGCGTGCGAGTGCGCGTCGATGATGCCGGGCAGGACGAACTTGCCCGTGGCGTCGATGACGCGCACGCCCGCGGGCGCTTGCAGGTTCGGCCCGACGGCCGCGATCTTCCCGCCGCGGATGAGCACGTCCGCGCCCGTCAAAGTCCCGCGCGAGACGGTCAGCACCGTCGCGTTGCGGATCAGGGTGTCCTGCGCCGCCGAGCCGCGCGTCTGCGCCTGCGCCGCCGCGCTGGGGCAGGCGGCCGCGAACATGATTGCGAGTGTCAAAAGTCTCTTCATA
>DAIRFV010000289.1:2996-7913 GCA_036794905.1 Pyrinomonadaceae bacterium
CGCGCTGGGGCAGGCGGCCGCGAACATGATTGCGAGTGTCAAAAGTCTCTTCATACGTTTCTCCGAAGTCAGTCCGAGGCCGGAAGGTCAATCTCCGTCTGCCGGCGGCGTCGTGCCCGGCGTCGGCGTCGGCGTCGGCGCGGTGCGCGGCCGCGGCTCTCCCTCGCCGGGCCGGCCGCCGGGCGGCTGGGGCCGCGTGCCGGGGGGCGTCGAGGGCTGCGCGCCGGGTGTGCCGGCGGGCGCGGGCGGCGCCCCGCCGGCGCGCGTCGCCGTGAACGTGCCGGGGCCGCGGCCGACGACCTGCACGGTGCCGCGCATCTCGTTGCCGGTGAGCGTCCCCGTGAAGATGGCGTCGGTCGTCTGGCTCGCGGGCGCGGGCAGCGTGATGGGCGCGGTGAAGTTGATGTCCGAGCCCGTCAGAGTCCCCGAGGCGATGGTGCCCGAGCCCAGTTGCCCTTGCAGCGAGCCCGTCAGGCGGTCGCCCTGCTGCTGGAGCGTGAGCGTGCCGCTCAAATCCTGCCGCTCGTTGCCCGAGCCGCCGAGCGTGACGTTGAGCGTCCAGGTGCCCGCGGCCGTCGCGCCGCCCGCGGCCGCGGCCGCGGGACGCAGCTCGACCTGCCGGCCGTCGATGAAGAGGTGCGCCACGCGCCGCGTGCGGTCGAAGAGGTCGCCGCGCGTCACGGTCAGGTTGGCGATCTTGCCGACCTCGATTGTGCCGAGCTGATTCGAGACGCCGAGAATCTCCGCCGGCCTCAAGGTCAGAGCCCTCACGGCTTCATCGCGCGCGAGCCCGGCCTCGACCGCCCGCGCGGCGTTGCCGAGGTAGTCGGTCAGCGTCGTCATGCCTCCCGACTGGAAGGCGAAGCGGACGCCCGCGGCGGCCAGCCGGCCCGCGGTCTTCGGCGCTTCGACGCGTTCGCGCAGGATGCGCAGCGGCTCGGGGTCTGCCTCCGTGGAGGGGGCGGCCGTGCGGCGCGGGAAGTTCAGAGAGAGCAGGACGGGGACGTTCGCCGCCTTCAGGCGCGCGGCCACGCGGTCGGCTTCGAGCCCGCCGTTGATGACGAGGTTGAGGTTGAATTCCTGCGCGAGGTCTAAGGCGCGCTCGATCTCGCGCACGCGGTCGGCCTGCATCACGACCGGCATCTGCCGCGCGAGCACGGGCAGGAGTGCGGCGAGCGACTTGTCCTGCTCGGGCCGCCGCAGACCCCTCGGGTTGCGCTCGTAGATTTCGTTGGCCTCGCGGAAGCGGCGCGCGTCCAGCAGCATCTGGCGCACGGAGGAGAAGACGCCCATGAGTGACCCGGGGTACTGACCCTGCCCGATGGGGTTCAGGCCGACGTAGAGCGCGACGGGCGTGCGGATAATCATCTGCTGCGGCGTGTCGCCCGCGAGGTTGATGACGGCCGACTGCCCGAGGAAGATGTTGCCGCGCGGCGCGGTCTGCGCGGTCGTGATGCCGGCGTTGCGCGCGGCCTCGACCTCGGGGCCGCCCGGGCGGATGATGTCGGCGGCGAGGATCTCAGGCTGGAGGCCGGGCAGTTGCGTCGAGTTCGGCGAGACGGCCGAGGGGGCCGTCTGACCGAAGAGCCCGGCGAACCCGCCGCCGCCGCCGCCCGCCGGCGTGGGCACAGGGGTCGGGCGCGGGATGGCGAGCGAGGTGCTGGCGTCGATGAGTCCGGGGTAGACCGTCAGCCCCGTGCCGTCGATGGCGCGCGCGTCGGGCGGCGCCGTGACGCCGGCGCCGACGGCCGCGATGAGGCCGTCGCGGATGACGACCGTGCCGCGCTCGATGACGGGGCCGGAGACGGTGACGACGCGCGCGTTGGTGATGGCGTAGACGTTCACGCCCGCTCTGCGCTGCGCGCCCGCCGGCGCCCAGACCCAGGCGGCGGCCGCGAGGAGCACGGCCGCCAGGGCCGCGAGATTTCTTTGCTGAGAGTGTCGCATAAGGTGGTTTCCTGCCCCGTTCGGGGAAGACTCGCGCGACCCGGCCCGCGGCGGGTCGCCTCTGTAAGGACGCGCGTCGGATTTTGACGGTTAAGACTCGGAAGTACGCGCCGCCGCTGAAGAAGGCGCGGCGCACGCCGGCTCTTGGGGGGCCGGGAGTGCCGTGCGCCGCTTTGCCGCCTGACTGTGAATGCGTGCGCCGAAGCTTACGGGGACGGCGGGTTAAAAGTTTCAGAGGGCAGGAGGCAGCAGGCAGCAGGCAGTTAAGAGAGCCGCTGTCGAGAACGGCGACTTAACCTTCTCCCGCGCGGCGCGGGGCGGCCGGCGAGTACCCTTGAACTCCCGTCACGCGGAGCGGCTGCCCACTGCCGTCTGCCTCCTGCCTCCTGTTTTCCCCCTACTGCCTACTGACCGTCCTACTTCCTGTTGGCGTTGGTCGTGTTGGCGTTGCCGTTCGAAGCGCCGGCGGGCCTGACTTCGAGCCTGTTGGTGACGCTCTTGACGCCATCGACCTTCTTGGCGGCGTCCTCGGCCGCCTTCTTCGACGCGGCGTTGCCGACCGAGCCGCGGAGCGTGACGACGTTGTTGTCCACGTCCACGTTGATGGTCGAGTCCCTCAGGTCGTCCACGGCCGCGAGCGCGGCGCGCACCTTGAGGTGAATCCAGCCGTCTTCGAGCCCGGAGCCGATGGACTCGTTCTTGTTCTTGGCCTCGGCGCGGTAGCTGTTCTCGTTCCGGTTGTAGTCGTCGCGCGTGTTGTAGTTGCGGTTGTAGGCGCTGCCCGCGGGCGTCGCCGTGGCCGTGGGGGTCGCCGCGGCGTTGGCGTTGACCGCGCGGTTGGTGTTGCCGTTCGCGTTGGTGTTGTCGGCGGGGTTGCAGCCGGCGGCCGCGAGGCAGAGCGCCGCGCCGGCCAAAATCGTCAGGGTCGTTTTACTCCTCATACTTTCTCCCGGGAATTCTCCCCTTAAAAGTTAGCGCGGGCCCGAGCAAGCGCGCGCCGGGCGTGCCGCGCAGGCGGACGCCCCCGGACTTGGCCTCGGGCTGATTGTAGGGGCTTGAAACTGGCGCGATTCTAACGCCGCGGGCGGGAGCAAGACAAGAAAAATGTGCCGTAGCACGCGGGGTGTCGGGTTTTTGGGTGTTGGGTGTTGGGTTGTAGGTGTTGGGTTTCAGCCTCCTTAAGCGTGGCAGGCATTCAGCGCGAAAATTCCCGAACCCAACATCCAACACCTAAAACCCAACACCTCACCACTTGACCGTCCCCTCCTTCGTGGTGTCGATCTGCGCGGTGGGGAGGTCGCCGCCGCCGAAGAAGAAGGCTTTCATGTTGTCGAAGAGGAAGGCTTGCGCGTCCTCTTTCATGAGGTCGAGGCCGTAGTGGTTGATAATCATGTTCTGGCGCTGGAGCCACTCCTTCCAGCACTGCCCGCAGATTTCCGCGCCGATGCGCTGCCCGATCTCGTTCGGGAAGGGCGCGTACCCCAGCCCCTCGCGCTTCTCGCCGCACCGCGCGCACTTCACCTGTTCGGCCATTGACAGTTCTCCTTACAAAAATTTCCGTCCAAAGTTTTCACGCGTGGACGCAGGATAACACGACGGGGGAAGAGTAGACAGGGAAGAGTAGACAGTAGGAAGACAGAGCGGCGCGCCCGGTCTCAAGACTGAAGCGCGCCGCCTCTTCTTCTACTGACTACTGACTACTGACTACTGCGGCGCTTGCGCCGCCCTGATGGCGGCGAGCACGTCGTCGTCCTTGGGGCGGAAGAGCGAGAGGGGTTGGGCGCGGTTGTGGCGGACGCGCCCGCCGGCGTCGATGACGACGACGGCGCGGGCGGCGCGGCCGGGCAGCCAGGACTTCGCGCCGTAGAGTTCGGCGACGCGGCGGTCGGGGTCGGAGAGCAGGCGTAAGGGTAGAGAGTGGTGCTCGGCGAACTTCCGGTGCGACTCGATCGAGTCGGTCGAGATGCCGACGACCTCCGCGCCCGTCTCCCGGTACTGCTCCCAGTTATCGCGCACCGAGCACAGCTGCTTCGTGCAGACGGGCGTCTCGTCGCCCGGGTAGAAGAGCAGCACGACGACGCGGCCGCGCTGATCTGACAGGCGCCAGTCGCGCCCCTCGCCGTCCTTCAGGGTGAAGTCGGGCGCGGGCGTACCCGTGTTTGTGCTCACCTGTGTTCGCTCCTCACTGCGTCTGAAAGTCGCGGATGTCTTTGAAAGGCGTCTCGGGGTCTGTGAAGTCCGGCCGGTAGTAGTGCGAGGCGCCGTCGTACTCCTGCATCCAGCCCTCCTCCATCCCGAGCCGTTCGAGCAAAGAGACGGCGCGCCACCACTCGCCCTCGCTGATGCGGCGCCCGAGCAGCACGTAGCGCTCGTCCGTTCCCGCCTTGTTCGTCGCGTAGTACTGCGCCATGAGCGAGACGGCGACGCGCGGGCTCAGGCATTCGCGTATCCATTCGAGCGACTCGCGAATCCCCGCCACGTCGTTCGGGAGCACGAGCAGGCGCACGACGAGGCCGCGCGCCAGCGTCCCGTCCGCGCGGAAGACCAGCGCGTCCCCCGTCTGCCTGTACATCTCTTTGAGCGCCGCCCGCGCCCGCTCGGCGTAGTGCGGGACTTTGGAGAAGGTGTAGCCCTCGGACGAGTCGGCGTACTTCAGGTCGGGCAGGTAGACATCCACCACGCCTTCGAGCAGGCGCAGCACCTCGACCGAGTCGTAGGCGTTCGTGTTGTAGACGATGGGGAGGTGAAGACCCCGTCCGGCGGCGATGAGGACGGCGCGCGCCATCTGCGGCGCGAAGTGCGTGGGGCTGACGAAGTTGATGTTGTGGCACCCCCTGGCCTGCAAGTCGAGCATCATCTCGGCGAGGCGCTCGTGCGTGACCTCGTTTTTGATCTGCTCCTTGTGCGCCTGCGAAATCTGGTAGTTCTGGCAGTAGACGCAGCGCAGGTTGCAGTTGCCGAAGAAGATGT
>DAIRFV010000047.1:0-28695 GCA_036794905.1 Pyrinomonadaceae bacterium
GCGACATCGCCTCCATCGCCATCTCGGCCGTCTTCATCCTGCTCGCGGCGAGCCTCGAGCTGGGCGACCTTGTGCGGCTCGGCTGGCGCGGCGCGCTCGTCGTCGCCCTGCTGATGCTCGTCGTCCGCCCCGTCCGGGTCTTCCTCTCGACGTGGGGCTCGGAGCTGCGGACGAACGAGAAGTGGTTCGTCTCGTTCGTGGGGCCGCGCGGCATCGTCGCGGCCTCGGTGGCGACGTTCTTCGCGCTGGAGCTGACCGACGCCGGCTACGCCGAAGGGCGCTTGCTCGTGTCGCTAGTCTTCGCGGTCGTGCTGGCGACTGTGCTGATAGAGGGGAGCGCGGTCGGGTGGATCGCGCGCAGGTTCAAGGTCATGCCGAAACACACCATCATCATCGGCGCCGACGAGACGGGCCGGTTGCTCGCGGCCGAGCTGAGCCGCGCGGGGGAGACCGTCTCGCTCATCGACCTCAACCCGGACGCCTGCGAGGCCGCGGGCGAACTCAAAGGCGTCAGCGTCTACTGCGCCGACGCGACCGACGTCTGGGTCTTGCGCCACGCCGGGGCGGAAGGGGCGAAGTGCCTGATCGCGGCGACGTCGAGCGACAAGCTCAACCTGCTCGTCTGCCAGGTGGCGCGCGCCTCGTTCGGCGGGGCCGGCGAGAGGATGCGCCTCGTCGCGCGGGCGAACAACTCGGCGAACATCGCCGCGTTCGAGGCGGCCGGCATCGAGACGATGAGCCCGGCGCGCGCGGCGGCGACCATCCTCGAAAACATGGTGCTCAGGCCCTCGCTCCTGCGCTTGCTCGCGGCGGGCTCGGGGCCCGAGCACGTCATGGAAGTAACGGTCTCGGCGGAAGGTGGGGCCGGGAAGTCCCTCGCCGAGCTGGCGCTTCGGGGGTGCGTGGTCGCGGCGCTCAAGCGCGGCGGCCGGCTCGTCGCGCCCAACGGCTCGACCAGGCTGGAGGCGGGCGACATTCTGACACTCATCGGCGGAGAGGCGGCGGTCTACGCGGCGCAGGAGAAACTCGACGGGACGAGTTGAGGCGGCGCGCGCGGGCCGGGGCCCGGAGTTTATAGTGACGTGTGAAACGAGTGTGAACACATGACGCCGGAGATCGCCATCGTGCTGGCGGTGCTGGTCGGGGCGGTCGTCTTATTCGCGACCGAGCGGCTGCCCGTGGACGTGGTGGCGCTCGCCGTGATGTCGGCGCTTTTGCTGAGCGGCATCGTCACGCCCGCCGAGGGGCTGGCCGGCTTCAGCAACCCGGCCACGGTGACGGTCGGCGCGATGTTCGTCCTGAGCGCCGCGCTGTCGAAGACGGGCGCACTCGACTCGGTCGGGGCGCTGCTGGTCCGGCTCGGCAGGCGCAGCTTCTGGTACGCGCTCGTCTCGATGATGCTCTTCGTCGGGGCCGTCTCGGCCTTCGCCAACAACACGGCCGCCGTGGCGGTCTTCATGCCGGTCATGCTCTCGCTCGCGCGCGACATCCGCGTGAGCCCTTCGAAGCTGCTGATGCCGCTCTCGTTCGCCTCGATGTTCGGCGGCGTCTGCACGCTCCTGGGCACCTCGACCAACATCCTCGTCAGCTCGATAGCCGAACAGCACGGGCAGGAGCCCTTCGGGATGTTCGAGTTCACGCCATTCGGCCTGGTGATTTTCGCCGTCGGGCTCGTCTACATGGTGGGCGTCGGCGTGCGGCTGATACCGAGCCGGAGGGCGGGCGACGACCTCACGGAGAATTTCGGGATGGGCGAGTACCTGACCGACATCGTGCTTCTGCCCGAGTCCGCTTCGGTCGGCAAGACGTTGGCAGCGTCGCCGCTCGTCCGTGAACTCAACGTGGCCGTGCTGGAGGTCACGAGGGGTGGGGAGCGCATCGTCATTCCGCCGCCGGACTTGACGCTCGAAACCGGCGACGTGCTGCGAGTCCGCACCGACGTGCGGCGCATCAGGGAGCTTCAGAGCCGGGTCGGCGTCCGCCTGAAGCCGGGCATCAAATGGCGCGAAGAAGATTTGGAATCCGAGGGCGGGGCGCTCGTCGAGGCTGTCGTGGCGCTCAATTCCCCTCTCGAAACCCGGACGCTCAAGGAGACGAATTTCCGCGCCGCGTTCGGCGGGACCGTGCTTGCCATCCGTCACCGCGGGCAACTGCTGCACGATAACATCAGCACCACGCCGCTGCTCGCGGGGGACGCGCTGCTCGTCGAGGTGAAGCGCGACTACCTCGACCGGCTGAAGCGGAGCCGCGCCTTCCTCATCGTTTCGGAGGTGGGGTTGCCGGAGTACCGCCGCGCCAAGACCGTGCCGGCCATGCTCATCATCACCGGCGTGGTCGCGGCGGCGGCGACGGGACTCCTGCCGATTGTCGTCGCCGGCATCGTCGGCAGCCTCCTGCTCATCCTGACCCGATGCCTGACGATTGACGAGGCTTACCGGGCAGTCGAGTGGAGAATCATCTTCCTGCTGGCAGGGGTTCTAACGCTCGGGGTGGCGATGGAGAAGACGGGCGCGGCGCGCCTGCTCTCGGATGTGATGGTCTCGGGTGTGGGCGGCTGGGGGCCGGTGGCGCTCGTCTCGGCCTTCTACCTGCTGACTTCGCTGCTCACGGAGATGATGTCGAACAATGCCACCGCCGCGCTGATGGCCCCGGTGGCTATCGCCGCCGCCGACTCGCTCGGCGTGGACGCCCGCCCCTTCCTGATGGCAGTCGCCTTCGCGGCCTCGGCGAGTTTCATGACGCCGGTCGGCTACCAGACCAACACGCTCATTTACGGGCCGGGGCAGTACAAGTTCGCGGACTTCCTGCGCGTCGGGGCGCCGCTCAATCTTCTGTTCTGGCTGCTGGCGACACTTCTGATCCCTTACTTCTGGAGCTTCTGATGACGGCTACAACGGCGCCCCCGGCTCAAACGCAGGCCGTTCTCGATGCGAGCGCCCCGGCAGCACCCGGGCAGGCCGGCGGGAGGGGCGGTCACGGTTTCGGCACCGCCCCGGTCTTCCTCGCCAGCATCAGCACCATCCTGGGCGCGATCATGTTCCTGCGCTTCGGCTACGCGGTGGGCCACGGGGGGCTGCTGGGAGCCTTTGCCATTATCCTGCTCGGCCATTTGGTGACGGTCCCGACCGCGCTCGCCATCGCCGAGATAGCCACGAACCGGCGGGTCGAGGGCGGCGGCGAATACTTCATCATCTCACGCTCCTTCGGGGCCACCATCGGCGGCGCGATAGGCATCTCCCTGTACCTCTCGCAGGCGATCTCCGTCGCCTTCTACATGATCGCCTTCGCCGAGGCCGCGCGCCCGCTCCAGCCGTGGATCGAGCGGGTGTCGGGCGCGGCCTTCGACCCGCGGATGGCCTCCATCCCCGGACTCCTCATCCTCCTCGCGCTGGTGCTCTTCAGGGGGGCCGAGCTGGGCGTCAAGGCCCTCTGGGTGGTGGCCGGCGTCCTCACGGTCTCGCTGGCACTCTTCTTTCTGGGCTCGCCGGTGAATGGGACGAACGACGAGCTGACGCTCCTCTCCACGGTGGAGCCCCGCCACCGCTTCATGCTGGTCTTCGCCATCGTCTTCCCGGCTTTCACGGGCATGACCGCCGGGGTCGGGCTTTCCGGCGACCTCGCCCGGCCGCGCAAGTCCATCCCGCTCGGCATCCTGTCGGCGACGCTGGCAGGCATGGTCATCTACATCCTCATCGTGCTGAAGCTCTCGGCCTCCGCCCCGCCCGAGGCGTTGGCCTCCGACCAGTTGATTATGTCGAAGATCGCGCTGTGGGGGCCGATCATCCCGCTCGGGCTGGCCTGCGCGACCGTCTCTTCGGCCATCGGCTCGGTGCTCGTCGCGCCGCGCACGCTACAGGCGCTCGCCGCCGACAAGATCACCCCGTTCCCGCGCGTCAACTCCTTTTTGGCGAGCGGCGCGGGCGCGGTGGGCGAGCCCCGCAACGCCACGCTCGTGACGGGCGTGCTGGCCCTCGTCACGGTCGCGGCGGGGAGCGTGGACTTCGTGGCGCGCATCATCTCGATGTTCTTCATGGTCACCTACGGGGCGCTGTGCGCCATCAGCTTTCTGGAGCACGTCGCGGCGAGCCCCGGCTACCGGCCCAGCTTCCGCTCGAAGGCGTGGGTCAGTCTATTCGGCGCGCTGGTCTGCCTCCTCCTGATGTTCCAGATGGACCCGGTCTACGCGCTCCTGTCGATCGTGCTGATGGTCGCCATCTACCGCGCCATCCGCTTCAGCCGCGGCGGGCGCTCCGACGACGTCGCCTCGCTCTTCCACGGCGTGATGACGCAGGTGACGCGCAACCTCCACGTCAAGCTCCAGAAGAGCGCGCTCGGCGGGCGCGGACAGGACTGGCGCCCGAGCATCATCATGGTCAACGGGCGGACGTTCGAGCGCACCGCCCCGCTCCAATTCTTCTCGTGGCTCTCTTACCGCCACGGCTTCGGGACGTACCTTCATTTCATCCGGGGCCAGCTCGACCCCGCGACGTTCGAACAGAGTCGGGAGACTCTCGCCCGCCTCGTCGAGGTGACGAAGGACAGGCCGAGCGGCGTCTACCTCGACACGATGGTCTCCCCCTCGATGCGCACGGCGCTGGCGCAGTGCATGCAGGTGCCGGGCGTCGCCGGGATAGACAACAACACGATCCTTTTTGAATTTTCCAGGCACGACGGCCCGGAGGCGGTGGGCGAGGTGGAGGAGGGCTGCCGGCTGGCCGCGGCGGCCCAACTGAACAGCCTCGTGCTGCGGCACGGCGACCACTTCTTCGGCGACCGGCGCGCGATTCACGTCTGGCTGACCTGGCACGACTACGAGAACGTCAACCTGATGATCCTGCTCTCCTACATCCTCCTCGGGCACCCCGACTGGCGGCGCGCCGAGATCAGCGTCTTCGCCGCCTACCCGCAGGCGGAGGAGCCCGAACGACGCAGGCGGCTGAAGCAGATGATCGTCTCCGGGCGCATCCCGGTCACGGAGAAGAACATCGAGATCATCCCGACGGACGACCGGGTGGACTTCAACCGCCTCGTCGCGGCCCGCTCCTCGTCGGCCGACCTGACCGTCTTCGGCTTTACGGGCGAGAGGCTGCGGGAGAAAGGTTCAACGCTCTTCCTGCGCCACCACGCGCTGCGGGAGACGCTCTTCGTCTCGGCGGAGCAGCAGATCCTGATTGAATAAGGTCGTGAGATTCTTCAGCCGGCCGGCCGCTCATTTGACCTGCGTCTCGACGACCGCCTTCCGGTAGGAGACGTAGACGTCGGACAACTGTTCCGCCGCGGCCGGGTCGCTGCGTGCGAGGAGGGTGACGAGGTCGTCGCGCCGCTCAAGCAGCGGCGCGGCCGCCGCGCGCTGGGGCGCGGTCAGCGCCGAGTCCTCGCCGCCGTCCACCTGCGTGCGCAGGGCGGTGAAGAAGTCGCTCGCCGTCTGCCGCGCCGGCTCGTACTCTCCGCGGCGGGCGTCGATGACCGCGGAGGCCAGCGTGCCGCTCATCTGGCTCAGACGCAGCTCGCGCCGCGCCGCGTCGCGCTGCGAGGCCGCCTCGCGCGCCTTCAGCCACATCGGCACCAGGCCCAGCAGGAAGATGCAGAGGGCGGCTGCGAGATACAGGCCGATCCTTTTGGCGGTCGCGGAAATGACGATGCCTTTCGCGGGTGGGCGTTCTCCCGCCTCATTCGTGAAGGTCCTGGTTTTACTCAAAGCTGACTCCTTAGCCCCGGCCGTCGCGGGGGGCCGAAATAGGGCCTACGTTATGCACACGGTGACGTTTTGCCCGGCGGCCGAGCGGGCCGAGACCTGTTAAAGTGGATGTGCCCAGTTCTGCCGATTCGGGATGTCCCTCAGTTCGCCCGCCCCGAATTCGTCCCGCAGGTAGAGGTAACTGAGCGCCAGCATCTCGTCGCTCAGCCGGTCGCTGACGTCGAGTTCTCGTAAGGGGATGCGGTCGCTGAGCTGCGCCAGCGACTCGCGAAGAAACTGCCTGACGGGCTGGGCGGCGGCGGGGTCTTTGGCGGCGGCCTCGCGCTTGAGCGCCTGTACGATCTCGAGGGCCGACGACCCCCGATACTCTTTTCCCCCCGCGCGAAAGACCATGGCCACCGGCATCCTCCATTCCGTATGCAAAAGTCAAAACCGAAGTTAACCCGACAGGCGCCTCGCACGAAACAGTGTGAACACTCACGCGGCCTGAGTGTTTCCCCTTATGCCGAGGCCGCGCCGCGTTGCTATACTTTGCGTTAACGTAATTTTTTAACGACAGGAGTCCTGGCCGGGGTCGCCGGGGGAACGTCCGACCCACGGGCGGTTTCAGAAAGGGTTGAGCAGGTTTGGGCATACGCGCACGGTTACTCGTCCTCGCGGTCGTCGTCGCCGTCCCGCTGGCGCTCGTCGGGGCGGCTGACCTCAGCCGCGTCTGGCAGAGTAACCGCTCGCAGCTCGACGAATCCCTGAAGCAGCAGGCGGAACTGGCCGCCGTCGCGTTCGAGCGGTGGATCGACGCGCAGCGGCAGCCGCTGACGACGCTCGCGGCCGAGGCGGGTGAAAAGTCCCTACGCTCCCCCCAACTGGCCGACCACCTCAGGTACACCCTCCAGACCCGGCCTTACTGGATCGACGCCCGCGTGGTCGATGGGGCGGGGGAGAGTGTCGTCTCGCAGCCCGTCGGCATTGAACCGCCGCCTCCGGCCCTGACCGACCACCTCCTGACCGAGACTCGCCGCCGCGGCTCGTGGGAGGTCGCGACCGACCGCACGCTCGACGAGGCGCGCCCCGTCTTCGCGCTGGCGGTGCCGACCGGCGAAGGCGGCGCCGTGATGGCGCGCGTGGACGGCGCGGCCATCAGCGAGCTGTTCCGCGACATCGAGATGTCGGAGCGCGCCGTCATCGCAGTCTTCGACTCGGAGAGCCGGCGTCTCTACCGCCGCCAGACGACGACGGAGCCGGTAGACCTGTCCGTCAGCGGCGCCCCTCTGATCGCCGCGCTCGGCGCCGACAGGACGGCGGTCGTCGAGATGGAGAGTCCCTACGACGGCGTGCGGCGGGTGTACGGGCTGGCGCGCGCCGGCGATACGGGCTGCGTGGTCAGCGTCGGCATCCCCAGTTCGACGCTCTACGAGCCGGCCCGCCGTCAGCTCTACCGCCACCTGCTGCTCAGCCTTCTGGCCCTCATCTGTGCCGTCGGGGCCGCGCTCCTCATCGCGCGTGGCATCGTCGGCCCCGTCACGCGCCTGCGCCGCGCCGCGCAGGAGTTGGGGGCCGGCGACCTTGAAGCTCGCGCGCCGGCCGCGGGCGGCGGGGAGATCGGCGAGCTGGGCGCGGCCTTCAACGCGATGGCCGCGCAAATCGCCGAGCGCGAGGAGCGCCTGAAGGAGCTGGACAAGCTCAAGTCGGAGTTCGTCTCGAGCGTCTCGCACGAGCTGCGGACGCCGCTGACGACCATCAAGACGCTGACGCGCGTGTTACAGCGCGGCGGATACAGTGAGGAGGAGCGGCGCGAATACCTCGAGACCATCGCCGCCGAGTGCGACCGCCAGATCGATTTAGTCCTCAACCTGCTCGACCTCTCGCGCATCGAGTCCGGGGCCTACAAGGTCGCGCGGGCGAGGGTGAACCCGGCGGAGGTGGTCGTGGCGTGCGCCCGCGTCGAGGCGCACGCCGCGGAGGTGCATGGCCTGACGTTCAAAGTCGAGCTGCCGGCCGAAGTGCCGCACGTCTCGACCGACCGCGAGGCCCTTAGGCGCGTGGTGTGCAGCCTGATAGAGAACGCCGTCAAGTACACGCCCGAGGGCGGAAGCATCACGGTCAGGGCGGGCCCGGCGCCCACGCCCGGGGGGGTCGAAATCGCCGTGAGAGACACGGGGTGTGGCATTCTTGCTGAAGACTTGCCCTTCGTCTTCGAGAAGTTTTTCCGGGGGCGGCCTGCCCACTCCCCCCCGGGGGGGAGTGACTCTGAATGCGCCGCCGCGCCCGGCGTCGGCCTGGGTCTGTACCTGACGCGCAGTATTGTCGTCCAGCTAGGCGGCGACATAGCGGTGGAGAGCCCGCCCCGAGGCGAACGCGAGGGGACGGTGTTCACCGTGCGGTTGCCCCTCTGGCGGGACGAAACCGGTGTAGCCGCTGTAGAGGAGAAGCATGATGTCGAAGCGCTTACTCGTGGTTGACGACGAGCCGAACCTGCTGGTCGCCGTCGGGGCGTGCCTGCGCGGCGAAGGGTTCGACGTGGTGACGGCGCGCAGCGGCGCGGAGGCGCTCGTGCGCGTGGCCGAGACGGTGCCCGACCTCGTCGTCAGCGACGTGCGCATGCCCGGGATGGACGGCTATCAGCTCGCGCGCCAGCTCCGCGCCAGCCCGCGCACGGCGCTCACGCCCGTCGTCTTCCTCACGGCGAAGGACGAGACGTCCGACCGCGTCGAGGGCTTCCGCGCCGGCGTGGACGCCTACCTGACGAAGCCCTTCGAGCCGGATGAACTGGTCGCCGTCATCCGAGGCATCCTCGACCGCGTGCAGCGCACCCACGCCGAAATAGCGCGCCTCGTCGGCACGGCGCAGGCGGACGCGGCGCCGCAAGCCCCCTTCTACGACGAGGCGCTGACGGAGGCCGAGGGGCGCGTGGCAGAGGCCGTGGCGCGCGGCCTCTCCAATAAGGAGATCGCCGCCGAGTTCCGGATCAGCGTCCGCACCGTCGAGAACCACATCAGCCACATCCTCGCCAAGAAGGGCTTCGGCAACCGCGTCGAGATCGCCCGCTACGTCCTCGACCACATCCAGCCCGGAGAGAAGTCTTAAACCTGTAAAACGCCCCGTCACCACACGAATAAGTGTTATCACTCACAGCCGCTAGGTGGTAACACTGTCGCCCCACCCCGCCCCCGCTGCTATGGTTAGGGTGTAGATTTCGACCACCCACGGAGGCACAACCGAGATGTTCAAAGGTTTCAAATCGTCGCGCCGGGCGCCCGCGGCCGCAGCGGTCTTCGCGCTGCTCGCCTCTCTTGCCCCGACCATTGCCGCGCAGGACGCGCCGGCCGCCCCTCAGCCCCCGACCCAGACGCCGCAGACTCAGCCGCAGCAGGCGACTCCACCCGCGCAGACTGAAGCGCCTGCCACACCGGCCGGCGAGGCCGTCGCCGCGAAGGCTTCGCCCGAGCCGTTCTACAAAGAGTACCGTGGTGTCACGCTCGGCATGAGCGCGTCGGACGTGCGCGCCAAACTCGGCAAGCCGCAGGAGAAGAGTGACGGGATGGACTTCTACGTCTTCTCCGACAGCGAGCGCGCCCGCGTCTACTACACGGACGGGAAGGCCACGGCCGTCATCGCCACCTACATCGGCAAGGACGGCGGCGCCCCCCCGCCCGTCTCAGTGCTCGGCTCGGAGATAGAGGCCAAGGCGGACGGCTCGATGTACCAGATGAAGCCCTACCGTGAGGCCGGCTACTGGGTCGCCTACAGCCGCACGGCGGGCGACTCGCCCTTGGTCATAATCACCATGCAGAAGACGCCCTGACGTTGCGGAACGAGGACAAGACGCAGGTCGTGGCCGGGCAGGGCGACCGCGGCGACGACCGGAAGTCTCCAGAGAAGGACGCGGCGTGAGCGCCGGGTGGCCGGGCCGGGCGGCTCAGGTCACGGCCAAGAGCAGAATTAAAAGTCGTCCGCCGGGGGCGGCGACTGAGGCGGCAGCCACTCGTGCTGACGCCGCCTTGGAAAATACCGCCCGGCCCGGGCGGCGTCAGGGTTCATCCGGACACGTTCCCCAGCCACAGGTGCTCATCCCCCGCCCCTTGTCCGGCGGGCGCCACGCGAAGGGCGAGCGCCCCCTCCGACCCACCTGACTTTCTTTCCCCTTTACTCTAACAGGTTCCCACGTCCGGGCCGCGTCGAGGCTATCGGACTAACCATCCTTGTGACAGCACGCCGGCCATGTTCGGCGTCCGGGTTCACAAGTCGTCAAAGGAGGAAGGTAAGGAATGAAGATAAGAAGGATAATCGCGTTCGCCGCCATACTCTCTCTTTCGCTCGCCGGGTTCGGCCCCGCCGCCGTCGTCGAGGCGCGGCAGCGAGCCTACCGCACCAACGAAGCCCAGATGCGCCAACTGATCCTGCGCATCGAGACGCGCGCCGACCGTCTCGGCTCCAGCATCTCGAACACGCTCGACCGCGGCCGCCGCGACGGCTCGCGGCGCGAAGACGAGATCAACAAGGTGGTCACGGACTTCAAGCAAGCGACGGACCAGCTCCGCGACCGCTTCAACAGTAACATTTCGACCGAGACGGACGTGCGGCTCGTCCTCGAGCGCGCCACGCTGATCAACTCTTTGATACGCACCAACCGCCTGGGGCTTCAGGCCGAGCGTCAGTGGGTGAGACTGCGCGCCGACCTGGACCAGCTCGCGGGCAACTATAACGTGGCGTGGAACTGGAACACCCCGCCCGTGGCGACGCCCGGCGCCCAGGCCGCCTACCGCCTGAGCGACTGGCAGATGCGGCAGCGCATCCAGAGGGTCGAGACGCGCTCCGACACCTTCAGCCGGAGCTTCGAGCGCGCCCTCGACCTGAGCCGGCATAACAACACGGCGCGCGAGGACGAACTCAACAAGTGGGTGACGGACTTCGAGTACGCGACCGACCGGTTGCGCGACCGCTACAACTCTCGCACCTCGTCTGCCGCCGACGTGGAGATGGTCTTGCAGCGCGCGGCCCTGCTCGACGGCTTCATGAGGGGCGAACGCTTGAGCTTCCAGGCCGAGCGCGACTGGAACCTGCTCCGGGGCGAGCTGAACACGCTCGCGAGCGCCTACAGCGTCGCGTGGAACTGGAACAACGTGCCGGCGGCGGGTGACGGCGGCCTGACCGCCGGGTTCGACGCGATGACGACGGGCACCTACCGTCTCAACGTCTCGCAGAGTGACGACCCGCGCGTGACGGCCGAGCGCGCCACGCGCGGCCTTCCTTCAAACGTCCGCCAGCGCATCAACAACTCGCTCGTGCGGCGCCTGGAAGCTCCCGACGTGCTCGCCATCGAGAGGCGCGGGACTTCGGTGACGCTCGCCTCGACGCGCTCGCCGCGGGCCACCGTCACCGCCGACGGGCGCGAGCACGTCGAGAATTACCCGAACGGCCGGACCTCCCGCGTCCGCGCCAGCCTGAACGGGGACGTGCTGACGGTGGTCTCGAACGGCGACCGTGCCAACGACTTCACCGTCATCATCGACCCGGTAGACAACGGGAGGCGGCTCCTCGTGACGCGAAGCCTCTACGCCGAGCGGCTCAACCAGCCCGTCACGCTTCGCAGCTTCTACGACCGCGTCTCCGACACGGCGCAACTCGGCCTGTACGTTCCCGCGGCGAACACGGGCACGTATAACAGCACGGGCGTCGTCAGCGGCAATTTCGTCGTGCCCGACGGCACGCAGCTCGTCGCCGTGCTCAACACGGACCTCAGCACCAGAACGACGCGCGAGGGCGACCGCTTCCGCGTGACCGTGCGCGGGCCGGCCCAGTACGACGGCGCGGTCATCGAGGGCCACGTCTCCGGCCTCGACCGCTCGGGCCGCGTCACGGGGCGGAGCGAGATGACGCTCAACTACGACACGATACGCCTGCGCGACGGCCGCACGTTCCAGTTCGCCGGCGCGACCGAGGGCGTGCGCACGGCCGCGGGCGAACTCGTGCGCGTGGACAACGAGGGCACGGCCGCGGGCGACAGCCGCACCAACGACACCATCACCCGGACGGCCATCGGGACGGCCATCGGCGCGATCATCGGGGCCATCGCGGGCGGCGGTGACGGCGCGGCCGTCGGCGCAGTCGTCGGGGCGGGGGCAGGGGCCGGCTCGGTCTACGTGCAGGGCAGCGAAGACCTCACGCTCCCCGCCGGCACGGAGGTCACGATCCGCGCGGGCGCGCCGCGGTAAGGGTAGTCTGTCAACCTCCTTCCTGTGACAGCAGGGCCGCCGCCCCCTTCTTCATCGCGCGGGCGGCGGCCCGTACTCTGTCTTCATGCTGTCGTGTGTAGGACGCGGGTCGGGTATTATTCACGCACACGACCGCGCCGAATGTGCCCCGGTCGTCTACACCCATGCTTGCCTCCCTCAAAGTCCTGCTCAGTCTCGGCGGCCTCACGCCGAGGGAGCTGGCCGCGCGCGTCTGGCGCGAGATGAATCGAGACGACATCTTCAACCGGGCGGCCATCCTCGGCTTCTACTTCATGCTCGCGCTCATCCCGCTGCTGCTCTGCCTCATCGCCCTCCTCGGCCTCTTCGCGCAGACGGGGACGGAGCTGCGCGACCAGATGTTCTCACTCCTCGCCCGGGTGGCACCCCGTTCTGCATACGCGCTCGTCTACGACACCGTCAACGAAGTGACCAAGGGCGGGAGCGGCGGCAAGCTGACGTTCGGACTGTTGGCCTCGGTCTGGGCCGCGTCGAACGGGATGCTCGCGATCATCGACACGCTGAACTCGGCCTATCACGTCCGCGAGGCGCGCCCCTGGTGGAAGGCGCGGCTGGTCGCGGCCGCGCTGACGCTCGCGCTGGGCGTGCTCATCATCTCCGCGCTGGTGCTGGTGCTCTACAGCGGGCAGGTCGCCGAGGCGTTGTCCGGCGCGCTGAGACTCGGGGGAGCGTTCGCCGCCGCCTGGGCCGTCATCCAGTGGCTCCTCGTGCTCGGGTTCGTCTTCCTCGCCTTCGGCCTCATCTACTACTTCGCCCCGAACCTCCACGAGCAGAGGTTCCGCTGGGTGCTGCCCGGGATGGTCGTCGGCGTCACGCTGTGGCTCGCCGGCTCGCTCGGCTTCCGCCTCTACCTCCGTTACTTCAACACCTACAACGCCGTCTACGGCTCGCTCGGCGCGGTCATCATCCTCATGCTCTGGTTCTACCTCACGGGCGCGGCCATCCTCGTCGGCGGGGAAGTGAACTCCGAGATCGAGAAGGCCGCCGCGAAGGCCGGCGAGCGTGACGCCAAGCTGCCCGGCGAGAAGAGCCCCGGCGAGATGGAAGAGAAGGGCGGGCACGACCTCGGCGCGGCCGAGGCGTAGGTGAAAACACCTACGCCTCCTGAGTAATCGCACTGTTGTTGCCGTCCGCCGGAACGCCTACCCTGTTCCTGTCGAGGTTTTCGGCCGGGGAAGGCATTCGGGCTACTCCCGGCCGCGGGGGGGGACGCTATGGTTTCGGAGAAATCTTTGGGCTTACGAGGGCGGCTCGCGCGACTGGCGGTGAAGTGCCCGGAGTGCCGGCAGGTGTGGCTCGCGCCGGGGCTGGCCGGCGGCGACAAGCACTCCTGCAAGGCATGCGGAACCGTCTTCGTTAAGAGTGCGAGCGGCTCTCCTCAGCCGTCCCTCAACCTTCGGTATCCACACCCGCGGCAGGGCGCGGTTTGAAACGCCCGCCCGAGGGCGGCGAGATTTAGGTCAAGGGGTTTTGATTTGCGCGCGGCAGGATACTTCACTTCGGAGCACAACCACTTGTCACAGTTTGGCGGCGGCATCCCGACAGTGCTCGTGGCCGAGGACTCGGAAGACACGCGACGCATCCTGAGCCTTGAGCTACGGCGTTGGGGCTGCCGCGTCATCACGGCCGCCGACGGCCAGGAGGCGGTTGAAACGGCGCTCGTCGCGCACCCCGACCTCATCCTCATGGACTTGCACATGCCGCGCCTGGACGGGCTCGCGGCGACTGCGCAGCTACGGGCTCATAGCGAGCTGGAAGAGGTACCCATCATCGCCGTCACGGCCTTCGACACCTACGGCATCCGTGAGGCGGCGCTCGAAACCGGATGCCAGGACTACCTGCTCAAGCCGCTCGAACCCGGCGCGCTCAAGCGCGCCCTGCGTGACGCGCTGCCCGGCTTCGATTTCAGCGACGGCGAAGCGCCTTCCTGAATACGGCTGCGCACGATACTCAACACTCGCACGACACCGCCCAACGCCCGTTCGCACGTAGGTAGAAACACTTACCACGGCTGAGTGTTAAGCCCCATGCGTGCCGCCGCTTCGACACCTATACTGAGACTCAGAAGTAATCGAAGTGGACATGAGGGAAGTTAATCAGAGCGACGCCCGGGTCGTCGTGGTCTCCAACCGCCTGCCGCACACCCTGCGGCGGGCCGGCGACGCGTGGAAGGTGGAGAAGAGCGCGGGCGGACTGGCCGCGGCGATGGGGCCGATCCTGCGGAAGACGGAAGGCGTCTGGGTCGGCTGGTCGGGCGACCAGTCGGGCGTCTCAGACGCCCGACGCGAAGTCGTCCTCGCGCAATGGGCCGAGCGCGAGCGCTACGTCGCCGTGGACCTCCCTCCCGACGTGGCGCGCGGCTTCTACGAGGGCTTCTCGAACCAGACGCTCTGGCCTCTCTTCCACAACTTCCCCTACCTGTTCAAATTCGACCCCGCCGATTGGGAGGCATACAGGGAGGCTAACCGCCTCTTCTGCGAGGCGGTGCTCGGGCAGCTCCGCCCCGGCGACCTCGTGTGGGTGCACGACTACCAGCTGATGCTCCTTCCGCGTCTGCTACGCGAGGCCGCACCCGACGTGCGCGTCGGCTTCTTCCTGCATATCCCCTTCCCGCCGTCTGCCTCGTTCCGCGTGTTGCCGAGGCGGGAGGAGCTGCTCCAGGGCCTGCTGGGCGCGGACTATGTCGCCTTCCATACGCACCGCTACCTCCAGCACTTCCGCGACTCGGTGCTGCGACTGCTCGGCACGCCGAGCCGGATGGACAGGGTCGAGGGGGGCGGAAGAACCGTGCGGCTGGACGCGCTGCCCATCGGCATCGCGCCCGAAGAGTTCACCAACCTCCTCGATGAAGGCGAGCAGACACGCAGGTTACTCGGCGAGATGCGCGAACGCTTCGGTTGCTGCAAAGTGCTGCTGGCCGTAGACCGGCTCGACTACACGAAGGGCATCCCCGAGCGCCTTCGCGCCTTCCGCCAGCTCCTGACTGCCTCGCCCGACTTGCGTGAAAAAGTCGTCCTCATCCAGGTCGCCGTCCCATCCCGCGAGCGCATACCCCGCTACGCGGAGCTGCGACGCGAGGTGGACGGCCTGGTCGGGAAGATCAACGGCGAGTTCTCGACGCCGGGTTGGACGCCCCTCGTCTACCTGCGCCGCAACCTCCCCCGCGAGGAACTGGCGGCGCTCTACGCGCTCGCCGATCTGGCGTGGGTCAGCCCGCTGCGCGACGGCCTCAACCTCGTGGCCAAAGAGTACGTCGCCTGCCAGCGCGAAGGGGCGGGGGTGCTGCTGCTGAGCGAGTTCGCGGGCGCGGCGGCCGAGATGGGCGAGGCGATCATGGTCAACCCTTACGACGAGGGGCGCACGGCCGAGTCGGTCGCGCGCGCCCTCTCGTTGCCGGAAGCGGAGCGGCGCGAACGCATGGCGGCGCTCCACAAGAGGGTCACGCACAACAACGTCTTCGCCTGGGGCGAGCGCTTCATCGACAACCTGCGCGAGGCGTCCCACGCGCGCAAGGAGCACGCCGAGGCCCTCCCCGCGGAGCTGCCCGCCGGCGAGGCCGCCAGGGCGTTCGGCGAGGCCGAGAGCCGTCTGCTGCTTCTGGACTACGACGGCACGCTCGTCGGCTACGCCAAGCGCCCGCAGGATGCCGTGCCGCCCGAGGAGTTGATTCAACTCCTCGGGCGGATAGCGCAGACCCCCTCCACCACGGCGGCGGTCGTCTCCGGCCGTTCGCGCGCCGACCTCGAAGGCTGGTTCGGTGACGTGCGGGGCTTGTGGCTCGCGGCGGAGCACGGCGCGGTCATCCGCCCCCCGGGGTCGTCTCTTTGGGAGTACAACCACACGGGCTACTCGCCGGAGTGGAAGAAAGAAGTCTACCCGTTCCTCGAACACTACGCCGACCGCACGCCCGGCAGCTTCGTCGAGGAGAAAGAGTTCTCGCTCGTCTGGCACTACCGCATGTCCGACCCCGAGTTCGGCGAGTGGCTCGCCAACGAGCTGGCGCACGAACTCGAACAGATGCTGGCCGACACGCCCCTGCGCGCCGTGCGCGGGCAGAAGTCCGTGGAGGTGAGGCTGATGTGGGCCAACAAGGGTGAGGTCATGAACCGGCTCGCCAGGGAGTGCCCGCCCCCGGACTTCCTCCTCGCCGCCGGGGACGACAGGACGGACGAAGACCTCTTCGCCCGGCTGCCCCCCGCGGCCTGGACGATCCACGTCGGCGAGAACCGGTCGAGGGCGAGGTTCCGCCTGCCGGGGCCCGAGCAAGTCTGCCTGCTGTTGCGGGAGTTCGTCGCCACAGGCCGGGGCGCGGCCTCGCGGCAGACGGCCTGACCCGGCCGAATAGCTGACCGTATGAGAAGAGGGGTGAAGGTAATGAGTAGAGAGACGCGGTACAGGCTCGCCTTCATGGCGCCGGGAGCCCCTGACGCCGGCACCCCTTCCGGCGGAGATTTTCAGACCCTCGCCGGCGCGCTGTCGGTGGGGTGGTCGAACGACGGCTCGGGCGGTCGCTCACTCGGCATCACCTGCGGGGGGATGCCTGTCATGAATGAGGAGGATTTGCGGCGGGCCTTCGAGCGGCTGCGCGCCATCGAGAGCGAGTGCCCCGGCGGCAACGTGATAGCATGCGCGGAGCGGGTCCTGAGGGAGATGGGCCTGGAGTAGTCATTCACCTGCCGGAGCACGAATGTGAGATTGAAGGGGAAGGTGGCCATCATTACGGGCGCGAGCAGCGGCATCGGCCGGGCCATCGCAGTGCGCTTCGCCGCCGAGGGCGCACACGTGGCCGTCAACTACCTGCCGCGCGGCCGCAACGAGGAGGAGGCGCGCGCCGTGGCCGACTCGCTCGCCACCCCCGGCATGACGCTCGGGGCCGACGTGACCAGGCGCCCGGAGGTCGAGGGGATGGTGGCGGGCGTCGTGGAAAAATTCGGCCGCCTCGACATCGCGGTCTGCAACGCGGGCATCGAGATCAAGCGCCCCTTCCTCGAAGCGACGGACGAGGAGTGGGACGCGGTCATCTCGGTCAACCTCTACGGAGCCTTCGTCGTCAGCCAGTTGTCGGCCCGCCAGATGGTGCGTCAGGGCGGGGGCGGCAAGTTGATCTACACCTCCTCCGTCCACGAGGACATCCCGTTCCCCGGCTACACGTCCTACTGCGCCTCGAAGGGCGGCGTGCGGATGCTGATGCGCAACCTGGCGGTCGAACTCGCCCCGCACCGGATCAACGTCAACAACATCGCGCCCGGCGCCATCGCCACGCCCATCAACCAAGCCGTCCTCGACGATCCTCAGGCTAAGGACGAGGCGGTGTCGGAAATCCCCTGGGGCCGCTTCGGCCGCCCGGAAGAGGTGGCCGCGGTCGCCGCCTTTCTCGCGAGCAGCGACGCGGATTACGTCACGGGCAGCACCTACTACGTTGACGGCGGGCTGACGCAGCAGGTCACACGATACTGAGATGGCCGCACAGCGTCGTCAGCCGGACCGGTGAGGAGTGGCGTGAGCGAGAACAAGTACCGGCCCATCCGAGACTACGGGCTCATCGGCGACGCACACACGGCGGCGCTCGTCTCGAGCGACGGCTCGATAGACTGGCTGTGCTGGCCGCGGTTCGACAGCCCGGCCGTCTTCTGCCGCCTGCTCGATCGGCACAGGGGAGGACACTTCCGCGTGGGCCCCGCCGGCCGTCTCGCCGCCTCCGAGCGCGCCTACGTCGAAGGGACGAACGTGCTCGCCACGGTCTTCTCGACCGACGGCGGCAGCTTCCGCCTGACCGACCTGATGCCGGTCGAGCGCCTGAACCGGGCGCACGAGGGCGAGGACATAGGCTCGCATTACCGCGTCCTCAGACTGGTCGAGGGGCTGTCCGGTGAGGCGGAGGTGGAGGTCAGTTTCCGCCCCACGTTCGATTACGCGCGCGCCGAAAGCTCTTTCCAACTGTGTGAGGGCGGGGTCGTCGCGCGGCACGGCCGGGAGGCCCTCGCGCTCTCCTGCCCGTCCGAATTCAAAGAAGACCCTGCCGGCGGCGTCACCGCCCGCTTCAGGGTTGCGGCCGGGCAGCGCGTGTGGGTCGCCCTCAACTACGTCGAGCGGGCCGACCCGGCAGCCTGCTCCATCCCGGAAGTGGACGCCGACCGCGAACTGCAACAGACGCTCGACTACTGGCGCGAGTGGTCGGGGACCTGCACCTACAAAGGGCCTTACGAATCCCTCGTCAAGCGCAGCGCGCTCGTCCTGAAGCTGCTGACCTACGAGCCGACGGGGGCGCTCGTCGCCGCGCCGACCACCTCTCTGCCGGAGGAGGTCGGGGGCGTCCGCAACTGGGACTACCGCTTCACGTGGCTGCGGGACTCGGCGCTCATCCTCTACGCCCTGCAGCTCGCCGGCTACCACGAGGAGGCCACAGACTTCTTCGGCTGGCTGGACAGGCTGTGCATCCCCTGCGGCAACGAACTCCAGATCATGTACCGCATCGACGGCGGCTCGCACCTGCCCGAACACACGCTCGACCACCTGGAAGGCTACCGCGGGTCGCGCCCGGTGCGCGTGGGCAACGGCGCTCACGGCCAGAAGCAGCTCGACATCTACGGCGAGGTTCTCGACGCCGCGCACCTCTACCACGAGCGGATGCGCCGACCAGTCCGGCCGGAGCTTTGGGAGGCGCTGCGCTACATGGCCGACCAGGCAGCCGCGCGCTGGAAAGAGACGGACCAGGGCATCTGGGAGGTGCGGGGCGGCCCGCGCCACTTCCTCTACTCGAAGCTCCTCTGCTGGGTCGCGCTCGACCGCGCCGTGCGGCTCGCCTCGCGCGGGAGTCTGGAAGGCGACGCGGGCCTGTGGGCGCGGACGCGGGAAGAGATTCGCCGGGCGATCTTGAAGGAGGGCTACGACGAACGTGTGGGCGCGTTCACGCAGGCTTTCGGCTCGCCGGCGCTCGACGCCTGCGCCCTCGTCATCCCGCAGGTGGGGTTCCTCCCGGCGACCGACCCGCGCGTCCTCTCGACCGTCGAACGGATCAAAGAACGCCTTACCTCGCACGGGCTGGTCTACCGCTACCTGACCGACGACGGGCTTCCCGGCGGCGAAGCCACGTTCGCCCTGTGCAGCTTCTGGCTGGTGGACTGCCTGGCGCAGGCCGGGCGCGTGGGCGAAGCGCGGGAACTATTCGAGCGGGTCTCCTCTTACGCCAACGGCCTCGGCCTGCTCGCCGAGGAGATCGACCCGGCGAGCGGGGAGCTTCTGGGTAATTACCCGCAGGGGTTCACGCACCTGGGTCTCATCCGCTCCGCCCTGCACATCGCCAAAGCCGAGGCCTTGGGCCCCGAGGAGCGGGCGGAGAACCAGGTGGAACGGGCGGACAGGATTGAGGCCACGGGTCGTGCGTCGGGTGCGTCCAGGGGCGGGACGCGCGAGACGGGAGAGCCATAAAGGTGGTGAAGGCACGGTCCGGCCCGAAGAAAAAGTAAAGGGCTGCACTTTGGGTGGGTGCAGCCCTGAGACCGACTCCCTCCCTTGTGCAGCCGTGTCCGCAAGCGCCACCCCGCCGTCCGACCTTGCCTCCGCCTCGAGCGCCGGCTCTCGTGCGCCGGGGACGACGCGCGTCTTCAGGTAGAAGGCGTCGTAGACGGCGCGCGCCGCCGGCGCGGCGTAGGTACTGCCGAAGCCGACGTTCTCCACGAGCGCGACGACGGCGATCTCGGGGTTGTCGGCCGGCGCGTAGGAGACGAACCACGAGTGGTCTTTGTTTTCGCCCACGTCCTTGCCCAGTGAGACGACCTGCGCCGTGCCGGTCTTACCCGCGATCTCGAAGCCCTCCATGCGGATGCGCGCCGCCGTGCCCGGCCCGTTGACGACCGCCCACATACCCCTCGCCACGAGTTCGTGCTGCGCCGGGTCAACCGGAACGACTTTCGCGGGAGTGGACTCGTACCTGACAGGCGCCCTGTACCAACCGTCGGCGGGCCGGCCCGCCGGCCGAAATTCTTTCAACAGGTGCGGCACGGGGAAGCGTCCCCCCTCTGCGATCCCGGAGACGGTGCGCAGGAGCGCCAGCGGCGTGACGAAGTCGTAGACCTGCCCGAACGAGGCGTAGACGGTGTCGATGTCGCGCCACTTCGGGTCGCGCGGGTTAAATCTCGCCTTGAACTCGCGCGAGGGCGTCCAGCTCCTCAGCTCGTGCGGGAGGTCCACGCCCGTCCGCCTGTTGATCTCGAAGTCCTCGACCATCTGCTCGATGCCTTCGAGCCCCATCCTGAGCCCGAGGCGGTAGAAGTAGCCGTCGCAGGACTTCATGATGGCCGTGTGGAGGTCGGGACGGCCGTGGTTGCCCATGCAGCGCGTGAACTTGTTGCCCACCTGGATGCCGCCGCCGCACACGAGCCGCGAGTCCTCGACCGTGATCGCGCCCTGCATCAGCCCGGCCAACGCCATGGGTATTTTCCACGTCGAGCCAGGCGGGTAGCGGCCGCGGATGGCGCGGTTGAAGAGCGGAGTCAGAGGGTCTTGCAAAAGGGTGGCGTACTCGGCGCGGCCCTCCCTGGTCGAGATGCGTTGCGTGAAGAGGTTCGGGTCGAAGGTGGGGTACGAGGCCATCGCCAGGACCTCGCCGTTCGACGGGTTCATGGCGACGATGACGCCGCGCCGGGTCGGCGTGTTGCGGAGCTGCTCCTCGGCCACGAGTTGCAGGTCGAGGTCGATCGTCGTCAGCATGTCTTGGCCCGGGCGCGGCTCGGCCTCTTCGAGCACCCCCCGGGCGCGCGAGAGGCTGTCCACGACGAGCGTGCGGCTGCCGTCGCGCCCTCGCAGGTATTGGTCGTAGACTGCCTCCAACCCTTCTTTGCCGATGAGGTCCCCCGCCCTGTAGCCCTTGTCCCTGTACGCCGGCAGCTCTAACTGCGTGGGGCCGATCTCGCCGACGTAGCCGAGGACGTGCGCGAGCAGCCCGCCCTCGGGGTAGAGGCGGCGCGGCCGCTCCTCGATGCGCAACTCGGGGTATTCGAGGCCGTGCGCTTCGAGCCACGCGATGTCGGCGGGCGTGGCGTCTTCTTTGAGGGTGACCGACTCGAAGGCGGGCGTCCGGCGGACTTCGTCGAAACGCTCGCGCAGGTAGTCGGGGTCGATGCCGAGGTTACGCGAGAGGGGGCCTGTGAGGGCGTCGAAGTCGCGGCCGTTCATGTCGGAGCGCGAGAGGACGATGCCGTACGCGGGGCTCGAGCTGACGAGCAAGCGCCCCTCGCGGTCGAGGATGGCTCCGCGCGCCGCGCGGACGTTCAAGACCCTGACGCGCTGGCTGGCCGCGCGCGCGGCGTAGTAGTCGCCCCCCACTACCTGCAGAGAGTAGAGGCGCAGCCCAAGCAGGACGAACATCGCCAGCACGAGGAACTGCACCACGGTCAGCCTCGCCCTCAGGTTTTGTGTCCCGTCCTCGAACCTCATCGAACCCCCTGTCCTTTCACTTCAGGTTAAAGGTTCGGCGAGGGGGAGACGACGGTGTGAACACTTATGACGCGTGAGTGTTTATACCCACGGCCCCACGGGCGGGCGCCCGTGGGGCAATCCCGGCCTTCGCACAGGCGACAACGTCCTGCCGCCTTCCGGCGTGAGCTTAGTTTCGCCCTCGCCCTCTCCGTTTAAGTGTATTCACTCACGCCGCATAGGTAATCACACTGACGTGTCGGGAAGCCAAGCCGGGTATGCTCGGGAAACAGAATGTGGGCTGCCCGAGATCGGCCGTGCCATCAGAGGCCGGGGCCACGGGGATTTAGAGCGGATGCCGCGCCGGGTTGTGCGGGCCGAAAGCCTGCCCCGGACAGTGCGCGGCGTCGAACTTTCGCCGTGAAAGTGAGGAAGCTTCATGAGAAGGAGGATGTTAACCACGCTCGCCGCCTGCGCCGTGCTCGCCGCCGCGCTCGGCTGCGAAACGACGGCGGACAGGGACGGTAACAATGTCTCTATGATCGGGGCGAATGCGGCTTTCACGCCGTCTCCGGGCGCCGACGCCGCCCGTCCTTTGAACGCCAACGTCTCGCGCGAGGAGTTCGACCGTGACAGGGGCTACTACGAGGCGGAGGCGCGGCGGCTGAGGAGCACGGTCGGGCCGGGGACCGACGACCTGTGGCTCTGGTGGAGGACGCGCTCAGCCCTCGCCGCCGCCGAAGACGTGCGGGACCTGACGATCAACGTGGACGTGGATAACAACGTCGTGACGCTCTCGGGGACCGTCAGGAGCGCAGCGCAGAAGGACAGGGCGGAGCAGGTGGCGCGGGGCGTTGGCGGCGTCAAGGAGGTAAAGAATAGCTTGACCGTCGGGAGCCTCTGACGAGGGCATTTTCGGCCGCCTTCTGAAGGTCTGAGACTGCAAATTTCCAGATTCGGTCCTCTTCGAACGCGATGATGCCGTCGTGCAGTTCACCGCATACGCCCCGGGGTACGGCGCGCCAGGCGTAGCTCAGATGCTGTCGAGTGCGCGGCGGAGCCGTTCGTTGACTTCCGAAGAGACGGCGTCCAGCGTCGGGCTGCCGCCCACCACGGAGAGCATCGCGCGGGCGTCCACCGCGGCGACGACCGACTTGCCCTCCTCGTCGGCCTCGTAGACGATCACGTTGCAGGGCAGGAGCAGCCCGATCTCCAACTCCTCCTGGAGGGCCTTGTGGGCGTGCGAGGGGCTGCACGCCCCAAGGATGACGTAACGGCGGAAGTCCACGCCGAGCTTCTCCCCCAGCTTCTCCCGGATGTCGATCTCGGAGAGCACGCCGAAGCCCTCCTCCTTGAGCGCCGCGCGCGCCCTCTCGACGGCCCCCTCATAGGGCAGATCCACCGCCCGGCTGAACCCGTATTTCGTGTGTTTCGTTCCCGGTGCGCTCATACGAGTAACCTCCTCGATCACATGCCACCCCGGCGTAACGCGGGTCGGCGCGGTGGCGGGGTCGCTACCGCGCCGACCCGCCCCCCGTGCCGCCGGGAACTGAACCGCCCGTCGCCGGGCCGTCGCCCCCGGCCTTCTGCTGGTCGCGCCGAAACTCGACGCGGCAAGAGTCGGCCATTCAAGTCTGGACGCCGAAGCGCGGTAGCACCCAGCGCATCAGCACGATGTAAGCCGCGATTAGTAGTACCGGCCACAGCCATTCGGTCATCTTCCGTCTCCCCCTCTGCTCGGTAGCGTCGTCCACAAGTTGTTGAATCTCCCCTCGCGGGCAGCTCGGGCAGTCATGCCCGCCTCCTCGCGGCCTGCCCGAAGGCCCCGGCCTGTGCCTCCAGCCTCTCGCGTAAGGATGAACAGACCAGGTCGCACAGCTCGAAGACCGTCTCGTCCGCGATCGAACAGTAGACGGTGTTCCCCTCCTGGCGGCGGCCGACGAGCCCCGCCTCCTGCAACATCTTGAGATGTTTCGAGACGTTCGGCTGGGTGGACTCGACCGCCTCGGTGATCTCCGAGACGCTCATCTCGCCGCCCTGCAACGCCTGCATGATCCGGAGCCGGAGCGGCTCGGCCAGCACCTTGAAGCGCGCGGCCACCAGCCCCAGCGCCTCCGGCGACATCGGCTTGTGTTTGTTCGCCATCCCCGGCCCCCTCCCGTGCAGTTGACAGTATAACCAGTTAGTTATATAGTTACTCTCGGATTGATTATAGCTGTGGGCGTCGGCGGGCGCAAGTCCGGGCCGCGACTAAAAGGAGGGCGCAGGGAAGATGGCTGAAGTGATCAGGAAGTGTACGCCCCGCGAGGCGGGCGCGGCCCTGGCGGGGTCGGCCGGGTGCCAGCTGGTGGACGTGCGGGAGTTCCCGGAGTACGACGCCGAGCGCGTGGCCGGGGCGAGACTCGCGCCGCTCTCGGCGCTGGAGGAGGGCCTCGGCGGGACGGACGCGCAGCGGCCGGTCTACCTGATGTGCAGGTCGGGCAAGCGGGCCGCCCTGGCGGCGCAGCGGCTGGCGGCACGCGGGTTCAAGAACCTGTGGGTGATCGACGGCGGCATGCAGGCCTGGGCCGCGGCCGGGCTCCCCGTCGAGCGCGGCGCGGGGCGCGTCTGGTCGCTCGAGCGCCAGGTGCGCTTCTCCGCCGGTCTCCTGATTCTGGCGGGGGTACTCCTGAGCCTGATTTCGCCGTGGTTCATCCTGCTGTCGGGCTTCGTCGGAGCGGGACTGACTTTCTCGGCGGTGACGGACACCTGCGGGATGGCGATGGTGCTGGCTCGGATGCCCTGGAACCGGAAACCCGCTGGGCCGGCGGGCGCGTCCTGCGCCCGCTCGTGAGGGGGAGATGGACCCGCACACGCTGTTAGCACTAATCATGAGCGGCGCCATCGGCTTGAGCCTCGGGCTGCTGGGCGGCGGGGGCTCGATCCTCGCCGTCCCCGTACTGGTCTACGTGGCCGGGGTGGAGGTCCGGGATTCGGTGGCGATGTCGCTGGCGATAGTGGGCTCGACGAGTCTCGTCGGGAGCCTCCTGCACGGGCGCGGGGGGAGGCTCGACCTGCGGGTGGCAGCCACCTTCGGCGGCGCCGGGATTCTGGGGGCCTACTTCGGGGCGGGACTCACCCATCTGGTCTCGGGCGCCACTCTACTGTTGCTCTTCGCCGCGCTCATGCTCGTCGTGGCCGGGCTGATGCTCGCCCGCAGGGAGCGAGGCGCGGCGGGGGCCGGGGAGAAGCGTGAAGGCAGGCCGGCGCACACGCTCGGGGCGGGGCTGGCGGTCGGGGTGCTGACGGGCTTCCTGGGGGTCGGCGGGGGCTTTCTGGTCGTCCCGGCGCTGGTGCTTTTCGCGGGGCTGCCGATGCGGCTGGCGGTGGGAACCTCGCTGCTGGTGATCGCCGTCAACTCCGCGGCCGGGTTCGTCGGGCACATCGGAGAGAGTCACCTGCCGCTGTCGCTGACGGCCGCATTCACGGCCGCGGCCGTCGCCGGGACGTTCGCCGGGGAGCGCCTCGCCCGCCGGGTTCGGGCCGAGCACCTGCGCCGGACGTTCGCCTATTTCGTTATTCTGGTGGCGGTCTTTCTGGTCGCCGCGAACTACCGCGCGCTCATCTGAGTGGCGCAGTCGGGAGGAGGGGGAGAAAGTGTATTTCAAGCAGTTCTACCTGGGGTGCCTGGCGCACGCCTCGTACCTGATCGGGTCCGAAGGCGAGGCCGCGGTCGTTGACCCGCAGCGCGACGTTGACCAGTACATAGAGGAGGCCGAGGCGCAGGGCCTGCGCGTCAAGTACGTCATCGAGACGCACCTGCACGCCGACTTCGTGAGCGGGCACCGCGAGTTGGCCGCGCGCACCGGCGCCGAGATCGTCTTCGGCGCGAAGGCCGGGGCGACCTTCCCGCACCGGGCGGTGAAGGAGGGGGACGAACTCACGGTCGGTAAAGTCACCCTGCGCGTCATCGAGACGCCGGGCCACACGCCCGAGGGCATCTCGGTGCTCGTTAGCGAAGCGGACGCCCCCGGCGCGCCGCAGAAGGCCCTGACCGGCGACACGCTCTTCGTCGGCGACGTCGGCCGCCCCGACCTGGTGGGCTCGGTCGGCTTCAGCGCCGAGCAGATGGCCGGGATGCTCTACGACAGCCTGCGCGGGAAACTGCTGACTCTCCCCGACGAGACGGAGGTCTACCCGGCGCACGGCGCGGGCTCGATGTGTGGGCGCAACATCTCGAAGGAGACCTCCTCGACCATCGGCGAGCAGCGCCGGACCAACTACGCCCTGAAGGAGATGACGCGTGAGGAGTTCGTCCGCCTGATGACGACGGACCTGCCGGAGGCCCCCGCCTACTTCTCGATGGACGCGCGGATCAACCGCGAGGGCGCGCCCGCGCTCGAAGACCTGTCCACCCCGCCCGCGCTCTCGCCGGAGGAGGTCAACAAGCTGGCGCAGTCCGGCGCGCTCGTCCTCGACGTGCGCCCGGGGCCGGAGTTCGGTAACGGGCACGTCCCCCGTTCGGTCAACATCGGGCTGGGCGGACAGTTCGCCTCGTGGGTCGGGAGTCTCGTGTCGCCGGACGACAGGGTTATCATCGTCGCCGAGGGCGTCGAGCAGGTGAGCGAGGCCGTCACGCGCATGGCGCGCGTCGGGTTGGAGAACGTCGTCGGCTACCTCGACGGCGGCGTCGCCGCGTGGGAGGGGGCCGGGCTCGACTACGCCACGCTCCCGCAGATGCCCGTGGGGGAACTGCGCGCGCAGATGGACGAGCGGCGCGAGGGGCTCCAGATCGTGGACGTGCGCCGCCCTTCGGAGTACGAGGCGGGCCACATCCCCGGCGCGGTCAACGTGCCGCTGGCCGAACTCGAAAAGGGTCTGGGGGGACTCGACCCGCGGAAGCCGACGGCCGTGGCCTGCGCGGGCGGCTACCGTTCGAGCGCGGCCTCGAGCCTGCTGGAGCGTAAGGGCTTCCTCGACCTCTACAACGTCATCGGCGGTACCGGCGCGTGGACGAACGCGGGGTACGAGGCAGAGACGACGCAAGGCGGCGGTCGCTGACGGCCGCGAAGAACACGGAGGGTGTCAGGCATGAGTGTAGAGAAACGAGGGGTGCGGCATCGGCTGACCTCGATCCTCGGCGGGCTGGTCGTGGTCGGCCTGCTCTTCCTGGTCGTCGCGCCGGAGACCGTCTGGCTGAGCGCGGGGACGGAGCCGGTGGGCCAGCGCAAGCCCCTGTCGGAGCTGAAGCTGCCGGACCTGGGCGGCCGGGAGTGGAAGCTGAGCGAACGGCGCGGGAAGGTGGTGCTCGTCAACCTCTGGGCCACGTGGTGCCCGCCGTGCCGCGAGGAGACGCCGCTGCTGGTGAGGCTGTCGAAGGACTATAAGGCGAAGGGGCTTGAGGTGGTGGGCGTCTCGCTCGACCAGGGCGGCAAAGGGGTGATCGAGGAGTTCGTCGCCGAGTACGAGGTCCCGTACCCGATTCTGCTGCCCGTCCCGGGCTCCGCGATCACGCGCATCGAGCCGATCCCGACGACCCTCCTCGTTGACCGGCAGGGCAGGCTGGCGAAGAAGTACGTGGGCGCGGTCCCCGAGTCGGTTATCAAAACGGACGTTGAGAGCCTGCTCGCCGAGAGGTAGGGGGATATACTATCCGCCGGCGTGAGGCGCGGCCCCGCCGAGGTCGCTGAAAGAGAGGGAAGAATGCACATGACACGCACCCGGAAGGCCTCCGGGTTGGTAACCCGTGTTGGCTGCGCGACGCTGCTGATCGTCGCGGGGCTGGCCATCACGCACAGGACCCAGACGGCGCAGGGCGTGCCCCCGCGGACGAAAGCCACCGGCCCGGCGGTGCGCTCGGGGATGCTCGTCTCAACCAACTGGCTCGCCGAACGCCTCAAAGACCCGAAGGTCGTCGTGCTGCACGTCGCCCGCGAGCGCGCACACTACGACCGCGGGCACGTGCCCGGCGCGCGCTTCGTCGCGTGGGGCGAGATCACGGCCACGCGCGACGGCGTCCCGAACGAGTTGGCTCCGGCGGCGGACCTGCAAAAACTCTTCGAGCGACTCGGCGTGGGTGACGACACGCGCATCATCCTCTACGGCGATAACTCCGGCCTGTCCGCCGCGCGCGCCTTCTTCACGCTCGACTATCTGGGGCACGGCGAGCGCGCGGCGCTCCTCGACGGCGGGCTGGAGAAGTGGCAGGCGGAGCGTCGCGCTCTCTCGACCGAGGCCCCCGAAGTGAAGCCGGCGCGCTTCACGCCGCGCGTGCGCGCCTCAACGGTAGTCGGCCTCGACGTGATGCGCGACCTCTCCTGGGCGGCGGCGAACGTGGGCGCGCCGAACGTTGCGCTCATCGACGCACGGCCCGCCGAGGAGTACGCGGGGGAGAAGCCGGGCGACGGCGTCCCGCGCGGGGGGCACATCCCCGGCGCGGCGAACGTCTTCTGGATGCAGAACGTGGTGAGTAAAGAGAACCCGGTGATGCGCCCGGCGGCGGAGCTGCGAAAACTTTACGAGGCGGCGGGCGCGACCGCCGACCGCAAGGTCGTGACCTACTGCCGCACGGGCGGGCAGGCGTCGCACTCCTACTTCACGGCGAAGTACCTGGGCTACGACGTGGTGATGTACGACGGCTCCTTCTTCGAGTGGAGCAACGCCGAGGGCACTGCAATAGTCAGCGGCACGGGACGGAAGTGAGGCGGCGCCTTCACGGGCGCTTCGCGGAGGCCGGCATGGAGAACAGTAACGAGTCGATGGCAGTGAGCGGGGGCGAAGCCGACAGGGTGCGGGCGAACACCTCCGAGGAGGTCAACGCGCGGCTCGACCGCGAGATGCGCGAGCGCGTGGAGAGTTACGCGGCGCGGGGCGAGGCGGAGATCACCCGGCGCATCGGGGAACTCGACCGCGAGTGGGACATGGAGCGGCTGCTCGAGACGAACGCCTCGGCGCTGGCCGGGGTGGGCGTGGGGCTGGCGGCCGCCACCGGCAGCCGGAAGTGGCTCATCCTGCCCGGCGTCGTGCTCTCGTTCCTCTTCCAGCACGCGGTGCAGGGCTGGTGCCCGCCCGTGCCCGTCTTCCGGCGGCTGGGCGTGCGCACGCGCGAGGAGATCGACCGCGAGCGTTACGCGCTCAAGGCGCTCCGGGGGGACTTCCGTGACGTAGGGGACGGCGCGGACGCTGCGGCGCGTGGCGTGAACGCGCTGGAGGCCGTCAATCGGTGATTCATAGCGGGGCGTAACCAAGCGTGCAGCGCCCATCTGCTTGCGAAAGTCCGAGCCGGCTCAGTCTCCGGCCCCAGCCCGCGCATCTCATCGTGCAAAGCCTGGTAAGGAAAACCGCCGCCCTCCA
>DAIRFV010000290.1:0-6454 GCA_036794905.1 Pyrinomonadaceae bacterium
ATCATCAGCCCGGGCGAGAGCGTTCTGATCGTCGTCTCGGACGCGACGCGCGCGACGGGGAGCGCGCAGGTCGTCAACCTGCTCGTGCGGCGCCTGATCGCGCTCGGCGTCGCGCCTTACGACCTGCGCGTCATCTTCGCGACGGGCATCCACCGCCCCGTCACGCGCGAGGAGAAGGCGGAGCTGCTCACCCCCTTCATCGTGCAGCGCGTCCGCACGCTCGCGCACGACGCCGCCGACGAATCGCAGCACGCCTCTTTCGGCGAGACCGAGCGCGGCACGCCCGTCGAGCTGAACCGCGCGCTCTTCGAGCACTCGCACGTCATCCTCACGGGCGGGGTCGGCTTCCACTACTTCGCGGGCTTCACCGGCGGGCGCAAGAGCGTCTGCCCGGGTCTCGCCTCGCGGCGCACGGTCGAGGCGACACACCTCCAGGCTCTCGACTTCGAGCGCGGCGGGCGGCGCGCGGGCGTCGGCGCCGGACGCCTCGACGGCAACGCCGTCCACGAGGAGTGCGAGCGCATCGCGGCCGAGGCCGCGCCGTCGTTCCTCATCAACACCGTGACGGACGCGCGCGGACAGATAGTGCGCGTGTATGCGGGCGACTGGCGCGTGGCGCACCGCCTCGCCTGCGCCGAGTACGCTGACTCGCACACCGTGAAGATTGGTGAGAGGCGCCCGGTCGTTATCGCCTCCGCCGGCGGCGCGCCCTTCGACCTCAACCTCATACAGGCGCACAAGGCTCTGGAGACGGCCTCCTACGCGTGCGCGGAGGGCGGCCACCTCGTCCTCGTCGCGGAGTGCGCCGACGGCCTGGGCCGCGCGGACTTCCTCAAGTGGTTCGACGCGGCAGACTCGCGCGCGCTCGAAGCGCGCCTGCGCGACGCCTACGAGGTCAACGGACAGACCGCCTGGTCGCTCCTGACGAAGGCCGAGCGGTTCCGCGTCCAACTCGTCTCGAACCTGCCGGAAGCGGACGTGCGCCGCATGCGCATGACGCCCGCGCGCACAATCGGGGAAGCGCTCGCGCGCGTCGAGCCGGAGGCCGCGGGCTACGTGCTGCCGCGCGGCGCGGCCTACATGCCGGTCGTCGCGGGCTGAAAGATTGTCAAAGGGTCGCCGCGGCCTGTACTCTCTTGGCGCGCGGAACCGAGGAACGGAGGGGAGCAGGTGAGGACTAAACTTTTCAGGGCGGCGTCTCTGCTCGCGGCCGTCGCCGCGTGCGCGTGCGCGGCGTCGGCGCAGACGGCGGAGGCGACGCCGCCGCAGCAGACGGCCGCGAGCACTTCGGACGTGCGGCCGAGCGAACCGCACGTGCCCCTGGCGCAGGCGGCCATCGCGTACGACGTGGCGGGGAACGAGGCGCTGGGCGGGCGGCTGCGCACGCAGGCGCTCGCGGGGACGCCCGAAGCCCCCGCGCGCAACACGCGGCTCGTGGTCGAAAACCGCAGCCCCGTCTTCTACAACTACGTCGCGGGGTGGGCGACCTTCTACGGCGAGGACGGGGTGCGCTGCGGCGAGGGGCTCTGGAAGCTCGAAGCCTTCGCGCCGCGCGAGCAGGTCGAGGTGGACACGCCGGGGCTGCGCCTGACCTGCACGCCCGCGACGTGGCGCATCGTGGCGACGACGCTCCTGACGCGCACGGGCGACGTGGCGAAGCCGCGCGAACAGACCACGCCCCCGCCCGCGGAGACGGGCGCGCCCGCGGGCGCGACGCCCCCGGCCGACACCTCCGCGACGGCGCCCGCCGCCGGGGTGCCCCCGCTCGAAATCAACGTCAACGGCAAGACCATCCCCCTCCAACTCGGCAACCCGCTCGAAATCGTCGTCGGCCGCGAGCGCGTCCGCATCGTCGTCCAGCAGGCACCTTAAGAGCGTGAACCGTCAACCGTGACAAGTAAGAACTGATTTTCTGCTTGTCACGGTTGACGGTTGACGGTTCACCACTCTTGACTTCGATGGCGTCTCGGGTCGAAACTTAGGCCCACGTACCCCGACCACGAACAGTCGAAAACGAGGAGGTTGAGATGGCGGACGAGAGGCCGAAGAACAAGTGCGCTCGCGAGACCTGTGACTGCCCGGCGTCGGAGGGCAGCAAGTACTGCTCGGAGGAGTGCGAGGACGCGTCCAAGGTGCACATGATGGAGATCGGCTGCACCTGCCACCACCCCGACTGCGGGTGAGCGCGCACTCGGGTGGAAGGGTAGAAGGGTAGAAGGCAGAAGTGAAGAGATAGCAGGCAGCGCTTCTCTCGTCAGCGGTTGATGAGGAAAGCCTCACTGCCCGCCGTCTTCACTTTTGCCTTTTTACCGCCGACTTACCTTCCGTCTCCTCAGACACAAGCGCAATGTAACGGATTCGCAATCACGCGCGGGGTATCTCCGCTTAACCTCAGACATCACACAGAGCGCCCGCCCCGGAACGGCGTCCGGCCACTGCACGCGGAAGGCGTGGGGGCCGATGCGGTTCCGGGGCGGGCGCGAACCTTTCCGAGCGGCGCCCTACGGCTTGAGGTGTGCGGCGTAGTCCTGGAGGAGCTTCTGCGCGTGGGCGCCGGGGCTGATGAGCGCGACCTTGCGCGTGTAGTCGTAGCCGCTGAAGACGCCCACGAGTTGGCCCTTCTCGTTGTAGACGGGGCTGCCGGAGAAGCCGTCGCGCCCCTCGATCTTGGCCGACCAGTATTCCTTGCCGCGGTACGTGTAGGGGCCTTTGAAGCCGCCGCGCTTGACGGCCTTGTTGCCGTTGGGGCGGGCGATGACGAGCAGCTCCTCGTCGGGGCCGACCGCCTCCTGCACGGCGAACGTGGTGGCGTGCTTCGGCGTCCCGCAGATGCCGAGCAGCGCGAGGTCGGAATCCGGGTCGATCTTGAGCACCTTGGCGGCGCAGCCCTTGACCGACGCCTCGACCACGAGCTGGTCGTCGAGGGTGAAGCCGAGCTGCCGCCGCTTGTCGGCGCTCAGGCCCCCCGAGACGACGTGGTAGGAGGTCATCACCAGCCCCTCGCCGACGACGAAGCCGGTCGCGTAGGCGTTCGGGCCGTTGTCGCCGAGCAGGTCGCTGACGACCCGCTCCAGCGAGTCGCGCTTCTTCTTCCTCACCCTCAAATCCAGGGAGACGGTGTAGCCCCCCTGCTTCAGGACGGAGGCCAAAGAGTCTTCCGCCGCCGCCGCGCCCGCGGGAGGGAGCGTGGGGGTCGCAAAGACGAAGAGAACGAGGAGGCAGATTCCCCTTTTCATATTCATCCCTTCATTGTCTGAGAGCGAAAACGGTTGTGAGGCTACAGCACACGCCGCGGGCCACGCCGGCCTGTCGGGTTGAGGGGCGACGGCCGCGGGCTCTATGGGAGCGCCCGCGGCCGTCCCGTAATGGGCGAGCATTCTAAACACTTTCGCCCGGTCTGGGAAGAGTAAAAAATAATCGGAGAATAGAGGGGCGTCCGCGCGCGTCTCGTGCGGACGCCCCGAGCCTTACTTTATCTCGACGATCAGGACGTGCAGTTCCGTGTCGCCCGTGTTCAGCCCTTCATGCGTCTCGGCTTCGTGCCAGCGCACCTCGCCGGCCCGGGACACGGCCTCGACGGGCTTGCCCTTGGGGTAGGTGAACTTCGTCTTGCCCCCGTTGAAGCTGTAGGTGACGTAGTTCGGGTGCGAGTGCATCGGGGTCTTGTTGCCGGGGGCGCCGCGGAATTCGAGCACGCGCACGCGGTCGTTATCCAGCAGCACCTTGTAGTGGGCGGGGTCGATGGTCATGGGGTCGTCCGGTTTCGCGGCGGCGGCGGCGGCCTTCTTCGGCTCCTTCAACTCGAAGAGCAGCACGTGGATGTCGGACGCGACCTCCGAGGCGTGGCTCTCCGCGCCGCGCCACATCGTCTCGCCGGTCTTCATGGGGGCGTCCGCGGCGGCGCCCTTCGCGTCGGTGAACCTGACGCTCCCGTCGGCGAGGCTGTAAACAACGTAGTCCGGGTGGCTGTGCAGCGGCGCCTTCTGGCCGGCCTTGCCCTTGACCTCGAACACCCTGACCTTCGCGTTGTCCAGTCGCACCTTGTACACGTCCGGCGCGACTTTCGCCGGGTCTTGCGCCGTCACGGAAGCCGCGCAGAACGCCGACAGGGCGAGCAGCGCGGCACGAGTCGTCACACGAATCGAGCGCCTCATAGCCGATTCTCCTTTCGGTCTGAGCCGAGTCTGTGGTGTACGGAAGCGTGCGGCGGAAACCGCACGAAGTCGGCGAGGGGGGACGCGCAATGTAGAACCAGCCTTGTGTGCGGCGCACACTATCACAGAGCCTCGGGCGAGACAACGCATCCCGGCGTGTTGATGAGCCGCGCCGCGCACGCTAGTATTGGGGCGAGGGAGCACAGCCGTACAGGATGAGCCGGACGATTCACTTCGCAGACAAAGGTGTGCGCGCGCGCACGGCCGCCTCCGAGCCGGAGGTGCTGGCGCGTCTGCGCGAGACGGTCGGCGCGGAGAACGTGCTCGTGGACGAGGAGCGCGTCGAGCCCTACGCGGGCGACGCGCTGAAGGAGAAGTTCCCGCCCGAGGCCGTCGTGCTGCCGCAAACGGCCGAGGAAGTTTCCGCGATTTTGAGGCTCGCCAACGAGCGGCGCTTCCCCGTCACGGCGCGCGGCGGCGGCGTCGGCTACACGGGCGGCGCGGTGCCGGTCGAGGGCGGCATCGTCGTCGGCACCGATAGGATGAACCGCATCCGCGAGGTCTCGGTCGAAAACCTCTACGCGGTAACAGAGCCGGGCGTGACGACCTACGCGCTGCAACAGGCCGTCGAGGAGCTGGGTCTTTTCTACCCGCCCGACCCGGCCTCTTATAAGAGTTCCTACATCGGCGGCAACATCGCCGAGAACGCGGGCGGCATCCGCTCGGCGAAGTACGGCGTGACGAAGCACTACGTGCTCGGCCTCGAAGTCGTCCTCCCCACGGGCGAGGTCGTCCGCACGGGCGGCCTGACGAGCAAGAACGTCGTCGGCTTCGACCTGACGGGTCTCATCTGCGGCTCGGAAGGCCTGCTCGGCATCATCACCGAGGCGACGCTCAGACTCCTGCCGCTGCCCGAGACGACCCGCACCGTGCGCGCGACCTTCAAGACGATGAAGGCGGCCTGCGCCTGCCCGCCCGCCTTCACGCGCGCCCGCGTCACGCCCGTCGCCATCGAGGTCTTAGACCGCAACGCCATCCGCGCCGTCGAGTCCGAGTTCGCCTTCGGCATCGACCCCGAGGCCGGCGCGCTGCTGCTCGTCTCGGTGGACGGCCCGCGCGAAGAGGTCGAGCGCGAGATTCGTCTGGTGGAGGGAGTGGTGAAGGAGTTGGGCGGCTACGACATCCTGCGTTCGGAGTCGCGCGAGGACGAAGACCGCCTGTGGGACGTGCGGCGCGCGCTCTCGCCCGCCATCAAGAAGTTCGGCACGCTCAAGTTCAACGAGGACGTGGTCGTCCCGCGCTCGCGCGTGCCCGAGCTGATCGAGCGCGTCGAGGAGATAGGGCGCCGGCACGACACCTTCGTCGTCAACTTCGGACACCTCGGCGACGGTAACATCCACGTCAACTTCATGTGTGACCGCGAAGACCCCGCGGCGGTCGCGCGCGCCCGCGCCGCCGTCGGCGAGACCTTCGCGGTCTCCGTCGCCTTGGGCGGCACCATCAGCGGCGAGCACGGCATCGGCTACGTCAAGGCGCCCTATCTCGACATGGCGCTCGGCTCCGACACCATCGAAGCCATGCGCCGCATCAAGCGCGCCCTCGACCCCCACGGCATTCTCAACCCGGGAAAGGTCTTCGCGACGAACGTGCCGGGCGACGGCGGCCAGCCGGCCGACGCGGGCGAAGCCGGCGAGCTGGCGGACTAAGTCCCCTCCGTCAACCCGTGACCTGTTGCTTATCACAGCCTCTATGCTGAGCGTCCTCCTCGAACTTCAACGCCTGAAGCGGCTCGACCGGACGGGGTGGGTCTTGCGCGGGCTGCCGCCGGGGGCGGAGTCGGTGGCGGCGCACTCGTACGGGGTGGCGCTGACGGCGATGCTGCTGGCGGACGAGTGCGCGGCGCGCGGCGCCCGCGTGGACGTGGGGCGGTTGTTGCGCATCGCGCTGCTGCACGACTTGCAGGAGACGCGCACGGGCGACATGCCGCGCACGGTCGCCGACTACTACGGCCGGGAGGCGCGGCGCGCGGCCGAGCGCGCGGCCTTCGACGACATCATGCGCGGCGCGGGCGCGGCGCCCGCCGCCCTTTACGCGGAGCTGCACGAGGACTACGAGTCGCGCGCGAGCCTGGAGGCGCGGCTCGTCAAGGCGGCCGACGTGATAGACCTGCTGGCGCAGGCGCTCGCCTTCGAGCGCGCCGGCTCGCGCGGCCTCGACGAGTTCTGGGAAGGCGCCGCCGACCGCGACTTCCAGCTCGAAGGCCCGGCCCGCGAGGTCGTCCGCGAGATGGTCGCGGCGCT
>DAIRFV010000290.1:6554-7804 GCA_036794905.1 Pyrinomonadaceae bacterium
CCCTTCGTTGACAAGGCCGAAGCGCGTTTGTTAGCTTCCCTTAACTGATTTCGGGAATCTTTGCGGGGCGAAGGGTGGCGCGGGTTCGACTTTTGCTTTCGATGCACAGGCTGAAAAACTGGGGGTGTGTCCGGGTCGCGGCCGTCCTGGTCGTGCTGGCGGCGGCGGTGCTGCTCTCGGGGTGCGGCCTCTTCAAGGCGTCGAGGCGCATCTCCGTACCGCAGCCCCTGACCCCGCTCGTCGAGGCCGACATGTCCCAGATGTTCGGGGAGATCAACCGCCTCGCCGCGGTGCGCTCCCTGAACGGCCGGGTCGACATCCAGTTCCTCGACACGAGCTACGCCCCCTGCGGGCTCGCCGAGAAGTACCGCACGGCCGACGGGCGCCTCGTCGTGCAGCGACCGGGGCAGGTCTACCTGACCGTGCAGGTGCCCGTCATCGGCACGAAGGTCGCCGAGATGAGCTCGACCGGCGAGCGCTTCTGGGCGGCCGTCTACCAGGGCGACGACAAGTACAAGCGCTTCGTGACGGGGTCGAACGCCGCGCAGTACGAGCGCCTGGAGGCCAACGGCGCGGGCGCCCCCCTCGACTGCAACCTGAGCGGCAAGCGGCGCGAGGAGGCGATGCAGCGCGCCACCGTCAGCGCGCTCTCCTCGCTGCGGCCGCAGCACCTGACCGACGCCGTGCTCGTCCCCCCCGTCTCCTTCGAAGACACCAAACACGTCTACGCGCAGGCCGAGACCTACGAGGAGGAGGCCGACACGCGCCCCGGCGCGCAGAAGGGCGCGCGCGTCGTGCGCGGCTACTACGTCCTGTCGGAGCTGGAACTGGTCACGCAGAACCGCGCGCGCGTCACGCGCCGCTTCTGGTTCGACCGCGTCGGGACGCTCCGGCTCGCGCGCGTGCAGATGTACGGCGACCGCGGGCAGCTCATCACCGACGTGGTCTACAGCAACCCGCAGCCCTTCGGCGAGGAGGGGCGTCTGCGCCAGCCCGCGCAGATCGAGCTGACGCGCCCGCAGGATCATTACTCGATCCGGCTCGCGTTTCAAGACCCCGGCGCGGTCAAGGTTGACCAGGCCTACGACCCCGAAATCTTCGTCCTGAAGAACGGCTCGAACCTGCCGGAGGTCAACCTTGATGCGCGTAAACCGTGAACCGTCAACCGTGACGAGATAGAACCTGCGCTCCTCTTGTCACGGTTGACGGTTCACGGTTTACGCGAACGATGTGAGCATGGAGAGTCTCGT
>DAIRFV010000291.1:0-7803 GCA_036794905.1 Pyrinomonadaceae bacterium
GGCGCGGGGTTAGCAGTTTGCGAACGGGGCGGAAGCCCGACCGTGAGGGAGGGCTCAGGTCTGCCGCCGGGCGTCATGACGAAAAACATAAGCCCTCCCTCACGGTCGGGCTTCCGCCCCGTCTAGATGGCGGCGAGGGGCTTCTCGACGGGGTGGCCGGCGGCGATCCAGGCGCCCGTGCCGCCCTCGACGTTGTAGAGGCGCCGGAAGCCGAGCGGGCGGAGCAGGCTCGTCGCGGCGCTCGAACGGTAGCCGCCCGCGCAGATGACGGCGAGCGGGCGGTCAGTGTCGAGGCGGTCGGCCTCCTCGCGCAGGCGCGGGCTCAAGGGGGCGTTGTAGGCGCGCGGGGCGTGGCCGGCGTTGAACTCGGCCGGGCGCCGCACGTCGAGCACCTGTAAGTCTGCGACCTCTTCGAGCATGCGGCGCAGGTCGGCGACCGACACCTGCTCGACCTCGGAAACCTCGAAGCCCGCCTCGCGCCAGGCACCCATCCCTCCGCGCAAATAGCCGCGCACCGAGTCGTGGCCGACGCGCGCGAGGCGCGTCACGGTCTCGTCCACCTGCGCCTCGTCCGCGGCGACGACGATGAGCGGCGTGCCCAACTGAATCAGAGCCCCGGCCCAGCTCGCGAACTGACCGCCCAGGCCGATGTTGAGCGCGCCCGGGATGTGCCCCGCGCCGAACTCCGCGGCGGGGCGCACGTCGAGGACGGCGTAGCCGAGGTTGGCGTAGGCGACGACCTGCTGCGGCAGGAGCGCCGCGGGGCGATACACGTCCGAGAGCGGCGGCGCGCCCGCGCGGTTAATCGCGGCGTCGGCGGGGAAGTAGGCGGGGGCCTCGGGCAGGTCGGTCGTCAGGAGGCGCACGAACTCGTCGCGGGGCATCGGCGCGAGCGCGTAGTTGAAGCGGCGCTGCTGGCCGATGGTCGAGGAGGTCTCCTTCGAGATGTTGCGCCCGCACATCGAGCCCGCGCCGTGCGCGGGCCAGACCTCGACCTCGTCGCCGAGCCTGAGCAGCTTACCGTGCAGGCTCTCGTACATCATCCCGGCCATCTGCTGCGGCGTGAAGCCGCGCGCGCCCGCGAGGTCGGGCCGTCCCACGTCGCCGACGAAGAGCGTGTCGCCCGTCAGAACCTTCTGCGGCTCGGGCGAGACTTCGGTGTCGATGACGACGAGCGAGACGCTCTCGGGCGTGTGGCCGGGCGTCTCCAGCACGCGGATGACGACTTTCCCCACGCGCAGCTCGTCGCCGTCCCTGACCGCGCGGTGCGGGAACGAGGCGCCCGCGCGCGCGCCGATGACGATCTGGGCGCCGGTGCGCGCGGCCAGCTCGCGGTGCCCGCTGACGAAGTCGGCGTGCAGGTGCGTCTCGACCACGTACTTGATCTTCAGCCCGCAGGCTTCGGCCTCCGCGACGTACTGGTCAACGTCGCGCTGCGGGTCAACGACCGCGGCCTCGCCTTCGGAGCCGACGAGGTAGGAGGCGTGCGCCAGACATCCGAGGTAGAACTGCTTGAAGTACATGACGGACTCCTGTCATCCTCTCAACGTTAAAAAGGCGGCGGAGAAATTTTGGGGCAGCGGGCAGCAAAAATTTCCGTGCCGGATGTTACAATGGCGGCGGCCTAACCCCAAAGCTCCAAGAACGAACCGGAGGATCGAAGAGTGATGTTGAAGGTGTATCCGCGTCTGGCGTCGGCGCTGCTCGCGCCCGCCCTGTTGTTGTCGGCCGCCGCCCTCGCGCGCGCGCAGGAGTCGTCCGCTTCGAAGTCGCCCGCGGACGAGAGCATGGTGGCGCGCGTGACGCGTCAGCAGGACGCGCAGGCGGGCGGCACGCCGCAGCAGCAGCCGACCCCGCCGCCGCAGAATCAGGGCCGGCCCGCCCCGCTCACGGCCGGGCAGAAGGTCAAGCGCGCGTTCCGCGGCGCCTTCCTCAGCCCCGTGCCCTACGCGACCGCCGCCTTCAACGCCGGCATCACGCAGTTGGGCGAGGACAATTTGCCGCACAAGGATACGGAGGACGAGATAGCCGACTGGGGCTCGCGCACCGCGCGGGTCTTCGCCACCGGCACGACCTACCGGCTCTTCGGCAACGGCTTCTACCCGGCGCTCTTCAAGCAGGACCCGCGCTACGAGCGCTCGCCGAAGAAGGGCGTCGGCCGCCGCCTGGGGCACGCCGTCAGCCGCCTCTTCGTCACGCGCGACGACGACTGGAACCTTGAGCCGAACTACTCGCGCTTCGCGGGCGCGGCCACATCGAGCGCGCTCGCCAACGTCTGGGAGCGCAGCACGCCGGGGCACGACCGCATCGGCGCCGGCCCCACCCTCAAGCGCTTCGGCAGAACCTTCATCTCCGGCGCCATCGGCAACATCTTCCGCGAATTCGCCGGCGACCTCTTCTGACAATAAGTTGGGTGTTGGGTGTTAGGTGTTAGGTGTTGGGTAAGAACTGCTTCTTAACCCTCACACCCAACACCCAGCACCCATTTAGTTGACGAGTGCGCGCTGGCGCAGCGCGTGGCGGAAGAGTTGGGCCTCGCGACCCTGCGTGTTGGGCGACCAGGTGGCGCGCAGGGCGTGCGCGCCGGTCGTGTCGGGGGCGAGGTGGAGGCTGTAGGTCTCGCGCGCCCGGGGCGCGTAGACGACGTAGCGGCGCCCCTCCTGCGCACCGTCCGAGGGTCGCGCGCCCTCGCAGATGATCTCGTCGTAGCCGTCGCCGTCGAGGTCGGCCACCTCCTGCGTCCAGCCCGCGCCGCGGAAACCCTCCACGTCGAGCCGCACGCTCTTCGTCACGGCGTAAGCCCCGCGCCCGGCCGCGCGCTGGATGATGAGGAGCGTCGCCATCCCGTCCGAAGGGTCAGCCGTTAAGGCCGCGATCACCTGCCCCGCGCCGGTGCCGACGAGCCGCACGTCCGAGACGCGCCCGCGCGCGACCGAGGCGGCCACGCGCCACGCGCCGTCGCGCGTGAGCGTCGCCGGCTCCGCGCGCCGCGGCTTGCGCGAGCCGCGCGAGGTGAGCGCCGAAGTCATCGCCGAGGGGTCGAGCGCGGCCTCTCCGAGCGCGCCCTCGCGTGCCGAGTGTGAAGTCCACGCGACCGCCACCGTGACCAGCATCGCCAGCAGCGCGAAGAGCGTCACGACGCGCGTGAACGTGTAGCGCCCGGAGTCGAGCGCGCCGATGGTCCCGGCGAACGGCGCGGCCTCCCCGCCCGCGGCCGCGGCGACGGCGCGGCGCGCGCGCGCGATTGATTGCTCGACCATGCGGCACGCCTCGGCCGCGGTCGCGGGCCGGTGGGCGGGGTTCTTGGCGAGCAGCGTGTGGACGGCGAGCGCGAGGGCCCGCGGCAGGTCTGGTCTCAGAGAGAGTAAAGCCGTCGGCTGCGCCGTCGCCTGTTTGACGAGCACGACCGACGAGAGTTGATCGACGAAGGGCGGGCGCCCGGCGAGCATCTCGTAGAGCAGGACGCCGACGCTGTAGAGGTCGGTCGCGGGCCCCACCCGGTGGCCGAGGCACTGCTCGGGCGACATGTAGCGCGGCGTGCCGATGACGAGGCCCGACTCCGTCGTCGGGTGCGTGCGCGTCACCTCGGTCGAGTCCTGCAAGACCTTCGCGATGCCGAAGTCGAGCACGCAGACGCCGCGCTCGTTGAGGATGATGTTCGAGGGCTTGAGGTCGCGGTGGACGATGCCGAGGGCGTGCGCCTCCGAGAGCACGTCGCAGATTTCGGAGACGATGCGCACCGCCCGCCCGGGCTCGAACTGACCCTCGCGCGCCAGCGTCTCGGCGAGGGTCGAGCCCTCGACGTACTCCATGACGATGAAGGGGCGTCCGTCGGCGAGGTGGCCGGCGTCGAAGATCATCGCCCCGCGCGGGTGCTTGAGCCGCGCCATCGTCCGCGCCTCGCGCATGAAGCGCTCGGCGATCTCGGGGTGCGCGGCGAACTCCTGTTTGAGGATTTTGATTGCGACGGGGCGTTCGAGTCCCAGGTGGGAGGCGCGGTAAACCGTGCCCATGCCGCCCCTACCGATTTCGCACTCGACGCGGAACCGGCCGGCGATGATCTGGGGGGTGTCCATCTCCTGACCCTCTCGTTCGGGAAAGCAGGGTCGCTGCGGACGGCGCGCACTTTTCTCACTTCTCGACGCGGGGCAGCAGAGAGAAGAAGAGGGGCCGCGGCCGAGCGCCACGGGTGAAACCTATCTGGGACAGTTGTAGGGAGAAACGATTCGCCCGCCATCCGACGCGGGCGGGCGAGTGGAGAGTTTAACACTTCTGCCGCGGCGCGCAAGTTTTTTACATCGCGCCCGCGGTCGGAGGTTGCGGCGGGAAGTCACGGCCCCGAACGCTGCTTACGCGTGCCCCAGGCCGCCCGCCCACTGGATCAACATCACCGAGGCCACGACGGCCCCGTATAGGTAAGCCCACGGCAGGAGCCGGCGCTTGACGGAAGTGCCCCCTTCGGGGACGCGCGCCGCGAGCAGGAGTTGGACGGCGAGCAGGATTAAGGCGGCGACGAGGACGGGGCCCGCGGGGTTCGCCGCGAGCGCCCCCCGCAGGTCGCCGCCGAGCGTCATCAGCACGCTGCGCGTCATCCCGCACCCGGGGCAGGTCACCCCGAAGAGCAGGCGCGAGACGCAGACCACGGGCAGCTCGCGGCCGGCGAAGTGGACGGCCGCCGGGCTCGCCTCCGCGAGCCACCGCGCGACCGCCAGGGACGCCAGCAGCGCGCCCCCGGCCAGGCCGGCCGTCAACCTCTTTCGACTCAGCCCCAACACGGCCTCAACGCCCGCACGCCCGCACTTTAGAACCAGGCTTTCTTGTTCTGGATGTACGTCCGGACAAACTCCTCGTCGGACTTGGTGAGGTAGATGATCCCCTCGACGATGCCGATGACGCTGACCACCATCGAGCCGATGCCGCAGGTGAAGATCAGGCCGACCACCCACACGGCGAGCATGATGATGCCCTCGGTGGTGTAGCCGAGGTAGAACTTGTGGATGCCGAGGCCGTTGAGCAGGATGGCGAGAATGCCGGCCACCATCTTCTTGTCCGCGCCCTGCGCCTTCCAGTCGCCCCCGGGCGCGCCCTGCTGGTAGGACAAGTCCTGCTGCGGCGTGTAACTCGGGTAGCCCGAGGATGGCGGCTGCGGAGTCGAATAGCCGCTCGACTGGTAGTCTTGCTGCGTCTGCTGCTGCCCGAGGTCGCCGCTCTGGCGCCAGGACTCAGGTTGGGGAGACGCCGGGAGCGTCGTGCCGCACTTCACGCAGAAGCGCGTGCCCTCGACGTTCTCGGCCCCGCAGGAAGGACATGCGATCATCTCTCTCTCCTTATCACGACCCGGCGCGGGCGCTTCAAGGCGCGGCCGGGGCTCAACTTTCAGGGGTGTATTTTTTACGGGCCAAGCCGGGAGTCTACCGGACTCTTAAAACTCGGCGGACGGCCACAAGTCTTTCTCACAAACGAGATGAAAAAGCAAGAGTAGGCAGATGGCAGTCGGCAGTTAAGAGCCCTTATTTCAAGAAGGCCGGGTTAATTTTAAAAGCTCTACTCTTGAGGAGGCCGGGTTAACCTCTCACCGCACTCAACGCGGAGCGGCTGCCCACTGCCATCCGCCTACTGCCGACTCTCACCCCAATCGGGCACCCAGAACGTCTGGCCGCCGGAGGCGACGCGGCGCAGGCCCCGCGCGGGCAGGTCGCGCTCGGCGAGGCCGAGGTAGGTGAAGTGCGGCAGGTCGCTTAAGACCGTCTGGAACCAGCCGTGGCGCGCGAGCAGCGCCCCGACGCGCGCGTCCTGAAACTCCGTGACGTCGAAGGCGAGCATGGCGAGGTGCTGCGAGGCGCCGGGCGCGGCCACCGACTGGAGGATGCTCTTGTCGAAACACTTGCTGAAGAAGATGCCGCCGCTCTCAAGCTCAAGCACCGCCGACGCCTGCTCGCGCAGGGGGAGCCCGCGCAGCCGCTCGGCCTCCGCGCCGTCGAGCCGCCCTTCGGCGCACCAGTGTTCGAGCGCCGGGTCGCAGCGCGAGCGCCAGAGCCGCAAAGAGTCGGCGAAGCTGCGCCGCCCCGCCTCGCTCCCGCCGCGCGGCGTCACGAGCAGTCCCGTGTGGGCCGCCGCCTCGCGCGCGTTCATGAGCGCCGCCATTGCCGGGGGCTGTAACTCGATGGCCGCGCCGTCCAGGACTTCGGCGCGCCAGCCCGCCTCGCGCTGGAAGCGCTCGACCGCCTCCTCGCTCTCCAGCACGCAGGCGTCGGGGAGCGCGACGCCCTCGGCGACGAACATCGCGCCGTACTCTTCGAGCACGCGCCGCGTCAGCACGTCGGCCGCCGGGCAGAACTGCTCAAGGCTTAAGCCCCGCCGCGCCAGCGCGCGCGCGAGCGCCGCGTGGAAGGGCGACTCCCCCGCCCCGCGCGGCGCGCAGGCGTTTCCTCTCTTCCCAAACTCTTCGACGGACAAGTCCGTGGGTTCTCCTCTCGGCGCGCCGGTCGGGGCCGGGCTTGTCCCGGCCGGCGTCGTGTGGTAACACGCAGGGACGATTGTAAACGAACGGGGGCGGGCGCTGACAAATACGCCCCGCCGAAATCTTACGGGGCGCGCGCCGTCGGGGGCTTAACAGTTATGAGTCGGCTCAACAAATTTCAGGAGGTACTGGCGCAGTACCGCAGGCACGGCTGGCGGCTCGCGCGCGTGCTGGCGCGCCCCGAGTCGCTCTCCGAGATGCGCGGCGCGGGCGAAGAAGTGGCCGCCGTAACTTTCGAGGGCGCGCCCGCCAACGAGTCGGACGTGGACGCGATGTGGTTCACGCGCCCGTCGGCGGAAGGGCGCGAGGCGTGGGAGCTGCGCCTCGTCGGCGACACGCCCTACGCCCTCTTCGAGCTGTTCGAGCACGACGAAGAGGAGGAAGACCGCGAGGACGTGCGCCGCGAGATGGAAGCGCGCCTGCGTGACTACGCCGCGCCCGGAACGGAAGAGAGTAGGCAGTAGGCAGATGGCAGTAGGCGGTTAAGACAGGAAAGAGTCCTTAAAGAAACGGGGGCGGCGAGCTTGTTAAGTCTCGCCGCCCCCGTTTCATTCGGGCCGATTCGTTAAGACGCTTCCTGTCTTAACTGCCTAATGCCTACTCTTCCCCGTCAGTCTCTCTGCCTGCCTATCTTCAACTGAACGTCTATGCGCTGGCCGTCGCGCATGACGGAGACGGGGATGATGCTGCCGGGCACGGGCTCGTAGATGCGCAGCCGCAGGTCGCCGGGCGTGCGGACGGGCTTGCCGCCGAACTCGAAGACGATGTCGCCCTCCTTGAGCCCCGCCAGGTCGGCGGGGCCGTTGCGGTTCACGTCGCTGAGTTCGACGCCGAAGACGTTCGAGTTCGGCAGGCGCACGCTGTCGCCCAGGTCTACGCCGATGATGCCGCGCCCGCCGGGGCGCGCCTCGATGGGTTGCATGCCGCGGAACATCTCGCGCGCGATGGTCATCAGCGTCGTCTTCTTCGTCTCGCCGTCGCGGATGAAGATGACTTCGACGAGCTCGCCCGCGGGCGTCGCGGCCATCAGCTTGCGCAGCGCGTCGGCGTTGCGGATGGGCTTGCCGTCGAAGTGCGTGATCACGTCGCCGCCGATGAGCCCGGCGGCCTCCAAGGACGTGCCGGGGGCCGACAGGCCGCGGATGCGCGCGCCGCCGCCCGCGGCCGTGTCGTAGGCGTCGGCCTCGCGCAGGAGCGACGTGGCGGGCGGTGGCTCGCCTCCCCCCCGGGCGCGCCGCGCCCCCATCCAGAGCGGCGACGTGCCGCCCACGATCAGGATCATC
>DAIRFV010000048.1:0-24025 GCA_036794905.1 Pyrinomonadaceae bacterium
CCGCTCTCCCAAGCCATGATGAGGTAGCGCTCGACGCGGCGCGGGTTGTAGTCGTCGTCCAACCCCGTGACGAGGAAGACCGTGTCCACGTTGGCCGCCACGATCTGTTCGAGCGTCTCGCTGCCCGCGGCGCGGCGGGAGAACTTCGAGCGGCGCGGCAGTATCTCGTGAATCTTCGCCTTGCCCTCGCCGGCCACGCGCCGGAAGGCGACCCAGTCGCCCACGGCCGGCAAGTCCTCCGCCCCGCGCGCGTGGAAGCGCAGTCTTCCGGTCGTCTCCGCCTGCAAATCGCCCGCCGCCGTGTAGAGCATCAGCGCGCGGTTGTGCTGAAGGAAGACGCGCCCCGCCTCGAACCCCTCGGCCGCCAGCGGCGCGAACGCCGCCGCGAACCACTCGTCCCAGCCGTACGTCTCTAGGTTAAATCTTTCTTCCACGGAATCCAGTCAGAACCGCCCGCGGTAGCGGGTGGGTCCTTCCGACACGAAGGGCCTCTGACGCATGACACAGACCCACCCGCTACCGCGGGCGGTTCTGACGCTGTCGCCGACGCCGGGCCGTTTCAATCCTCGAATCTTAATCGCATGACCTCTTCGCCGTGCGAGACCTCGCCGGTCTTGACGAAGCCGAGCGATTCGTAGAGCGCCTGCGCGTTCGCGTTCGCGGGGTTGACGCTCAAAACAACTTGACGACACCCGGGCTCGGCGCGCAGGCGTTCGACGACGGCCTCGGTGGCCGCGCGGCCGTAGCCCTTGCCCTGATGATTCTTGTCCACCATCAGGCGGCCGAGGGAGTGGCAGCCCTCCTCCTCGTCCCAGCCGTACATGACGAAGCCGACCATCTCGTCGCCGTCGTAGACGGCCTGCACGTTGTACGCCGGCTCGACCTTCGACTGCGCGATGGAGTAGACGTTCGGCGCGACGAAGCTCTTCTGGTCGTCGTGCACTTCGAGCCTGACGGCGGCCCGGAAGTTCTCGCGGTCGATGTCTCTGAGCGTGATGGTCATCGTCTACTTTCTTCCGCCCCCCGCCTGCGGCGGCGCGGCCTCGGCCTTCGGCCCGGTGAAGCGGTAGTGCCCCGTGATCTTCCACGCGAAGAGCACGTCCTCCAGCTTCGGCCCCGCGCCGATGTTGTGGACGATCTGCAAGCGGCTCTCGTCCGACGCCGAGGGGACGGCGACGACGATGCCGATGTGCGTCAGCCCGTTCCCCAAATCCCACGTCACCACGTCGCCGGGCCCGTAGTCGCGCGCCTCCTGCGTGACGGGACGGCCCGCGCCCTGCCGCTCGAAGAAGACCATCAGGTTCGGCACGCGCCGGTGGTCTATGTTGGTGTCCGGCTTCTTCAGCCCCCACTTGCGCGGGTAGAGCGCGAAGCTCGACTTCATGTCCTCGTGGACGAGTTGCTGCAAGTCTACGCCGAGCGCGCGGTACGAGCGGATGACCTCGTCCGTACAGACGCCGACCTCGGGCGGCACGTCGCCGCCGGGGTACGGGATACGGAAATAGGTCGGGTCGTAACGCACCTCGTGGCCCGTGCGCTCGACGGCCGCCTCCGAGAGACGGTCGAGGAACGGCGACCCGCTCGAAGGCCGGGGCCGCGGGGTTGACTGCGCGGCGGCGGCGGCCTGCGGCGTCGCGGCCCGCGCGGCGCCCGCGCCCGGTTCCCGCGCGTCGCCGCGCGAAGCCGAACACCCGAAGGTCGCGGTCAACAAGAGGCATAACGGGAGCGCGAAACTCTTTCTCATTTTCCCCTCTCCCATCACCACGAAGGACGCTTCAGGTAGAGCGTGTGCTGGACGGCGTCGGGCTGCGGCTGTGGGGTCGCCGTCGTCCCGACCAGTTCCCAGCCGTCGCGCCCCGCCGCGTTCAGGTAGTCCCAGACGAGCGGGCACGACTCAAGCGACGCGCTCGTGTCCTCGCTGACGGGCGCGCTGCCCTGCCACGCGCCGTTGACGAAGGTCACGCGCCCGTACTGCACGGAACAGACCTGATAATCGTAGCTCTGCATCGTCAATCCCCCGGAGCCCCGGCGGCATCTAAACCCCGCGAGGTTTTACGCCGGGCGGGGAGGGGCGGGTTCCCGGCCGGCGCTGGTTTTATAGCCTATTCCGGCGCGCCCCGCACGCCCGCGCGCTGTGTGCGCGCCGCGCCGACGTTGTAGAATCTGTGAAGCCGATGAGTGACAAGACGCATCTGACGGGTCTGACGAGGGCGGAGCTTGAGCGCTTCGTCGGGGAGTTGGGCGAGCCCGGGTACCGCGGCCGCCAGCTCTTCGGCGCGTTGCAGCGCCGGCGCCTGCGCTCGTTCGACGAGATGACAGACCTGCCGAAGCCCTTCCGCGCGCGCCTCGCGGAGTCGGCGACCGCCGCGACGCTCACGGTCGAATCGCGCTACGTCGCGCGGGACGGCACGCGGCGGTATCTGATGAAGACGCACGACGGGCTGCCCGTCGAGACCGTCTTCATCCCCGAGGAGCGGCGCGACACCATCTGCTTCTCTTCCCAGTCGGGCTGCCCGCTCCAGTGCGACTTCTGCCTGACGGCGAAGCTCGGGCTGCTGCGCACTTTGACCGCCGCCGAGATGGTCGAGCAGATCGTCGTCGCCCTCAACGACGCGTACGGCGTAGGCTCCAGGACGCCGCGCGGCACCAACCTCGTCGCGATGGGCGCGGGCGAGCCCTTCCTCGCCTTCGAGCCGCTGATGAAGGCGCTCGGCGTGATGTCAGACCCCGACGGCCTCTTCATCGTGCCGAACCGCGTGACGGTCTCGACCGCGGGCGTCGTACCGAAGATCAGGGAGCTGGCGCACATCCCCGAACGTCCGCACCTCGCCATCTCCCTGGCCGCGCCGACCGACGAGCTGCGCGACCGTCTGATGCCCATCAACAAGCGCTGGCCGCTCGCCGAGCTGCTCGCCGCGTGCAAGGAGTTCGAGGAGTCGCTCAAACCCGGCGAGCGCTTCACCTTCGAGTACGTCCTGCTCGACGGCGTCAACGACACGGACGAGCACGCGCGGCAGTTGGCGAACCTGCTCAACCGCCACCAGCTCCGGGCGAAGGTCAACCTGATCCCGCACAACCCGGCCGAGGAGCTGCCGTACCAACCCTCGACGCCCGAGCGCGTCGAGGCGTTCAAAGCCGTCCTCGAAGCGAAGGGCGTCCACGCCTACGTCCGACGCCCGCGCGGCCGCGACATCTACGCCGCCTGCGGCCAGCTCGCCGCGCGCCGCGTGCAGGCGCCGCCCGCGCTCTACCAGCTCTCCTGAAGCTCGACCCGACCCCGAAACGTTAGAGAGTGCATTAAGCATGAAAAGATATTTTGCCATCCGACCCGCCCTCGCGCTGCTCCTGCTCGCGGCCGCGCTCGCGCCCGCCCCGCCGACGACCGCGCACGAGGTTGAGCCCGTCGAGGCGACGGCCGACATCGAACCGTCCTTCGCCTTCGAAGCGGCGGCGTTCGAGCCCGCGCCGCAGAACAACAACGACGTGGGCGTCAACGGCTTCTTCTCCGTTGACCCGGCGCAGCAGGGCAGCACCTTCCAGGCGGCCGTCGTGATGGACATCCCCCGCGGCCTCCACGTCAACGCGAACAAGCCGCTCGGCAAGTACGCCGTCCCGACGGTCGTCCGCGTGGAAGCGCCGCGTGGCTTCCGCGTCACGCCCGTCACGTACCCGCGCGGGAGCGTGCGCACGTTCAGCTTCGGCGGCGCGGACGCCACGCGCCTCGCGGTCTACGAGGGGCGCACCGTCTTTCGTTTTAACGTGAGCGTGCCGGCGGGTCACCCGCTCCAGGTGGAGACCGTGCGGGTCAACGTCCGCTTCCAGAGCTGCACCGACGAGGTCTGCTACCCGCCCGCGGCGCGCGACCTCGGGCTCCGCATCGCCGTCGTAGATCAGAACACGCCCTCGAACCGCGTCAACGGCAACATCTTCGGCGGCGGCGGCGGGCGTAAGCGTCGTTAACTCCGCATCCCGATGACGGACAGCAGCCGGCCCGTGCGGCCGTAGAGCTTCCTGTCCTGCCGGTAGGAGAAGAAGAGGTCGGGGCGGCACATCGTGCAGAGGGGGAGCGCGTGGATGCGCTCCGGCGCGACGCCGGCCTCGACGAGCTGCCGGCGGTTCGCCTCGTGCAGGTCTACGAGCGCGTGCCCGTCGCGCGTCTGTTTGAAGAGGGAGTCGGCTTCGCGGAACTTCGCGCGGAAGGGCTCGACGACTTCCGCGCCGACCTCGTAGCAGCAGCCCAGGGCGGCCGGGCCGAGCGCGGCGCGCACGTCAACGGGTTTTGTCCCGAACTCTTCGTTAAGCGTCACGAGCGCGCGCTTGACGATCTCGGAGAGCGTCCCGCGCCAGCCCGCGTGCACGGCGGCGCAGGCGCCCGAGCGCGCGTCGCCGATGATGAGGGGCACGCAGTCTGCCGTCTTGACGCCGAGCAGCACGCCCCTCACATTCGTCGCGAGCGCGTCGCAGCGCTCGTCCTCCGGACGCGGGTCAGAGGGGTCGCGCACGACAAACACGTCGCTCCCGTGAACCTGCCAGCAGGCGGCGAGCGTCCACCCCCCGCCGAGCGCGGCCGTGAAGCGGCGGCGGTTCTCCCGGATGTTCTCCGCCGAGTCCTGGTCGAAGCCCGCGAGGTTGAGCGAGCCTGCGGGGAAAGGACTGACGCCGCCGCCGCGCGTCGAGAAGGCGTTGGCGAACCCCTCGCGCCCCAGCGGCTCGCACGCAATCGCGCGCACGCCCTCCGCGCCTTCGAGCCAGCGGAAGCCGGCGCGCTCCATTTCGGTCTCAGCCGTGATCGTCTCCATCGGGATAGACATTATCGAAATCCGCCGCGTGCGTGAAGTGCTCACGCGCACGCCGCGCTTCCGCGAGCGCGTCTTCACCGAAGAGGAGCGCGCCTACTGCGACTCGCGCGGCGCGAACGCGGCGCAGCACTACGCCGCGCGCTTCGCCGCCAAGGAGGCGGCCTTCAAGGCGCTCCGCACGGGCTGGCGCGACGGACTCTCCTGGCACCACGTCGAGGTGGCCTCGGACGAGCTGGGCGCCCCGCTCCTCCAACTCTCGGGCCACGCCCGCGACCTCTTCGAAGGGCTCGGCGCCACCCACGCGCACCTCTCGCTCTCCCACACCAGTGAGCACGCCGTCGCGCAGGTTCTTTTCGAGCGGCGGCGGTGAACGAAAAGTAAGGGATGAATAAACCGCCGCAGACGCAAAGACACGGCTTGAAGACGGTGGTCAACAAGCCGTGTCCCTCTGGTTAATTCCCTCTGCTTTACCTTCTACTCCTGCCAGTCGTCCGCGGTCTTCGACGTGACGCGCATGTCGTTGGTGAGGCGGCGCCGGCCGTCGCGGTTGACTTCGACGCGCGTCGCGCGCGTCTCTTCCCTGAGAACAGTTGAAGCCGCTTCCGTGGTCTCCGCCGTGCGCAGGGCGGCGGGCTCGGGCCGCGCGTGGACGGTGCGCGCCGGAGTCGCTTCGTACGTCACGACCGCGGGCGCTTCCGTATGCACGGTCGGCGTCAGGCCGGAGGGCGTTGACGAAGCGGCGAGGGCCAGCAGGCCCCAGGGGTCGCCGTGCAGCGAGCACTCGTGGTTGGGCACGAAGGCGGGCGCGAGCGCCACGCGTTCGCGGTGCGGGCAGGAGGGCGAGGCCGCGAGCCCCGTCTCGGGGTCCACGTCCACGAACGTGACCGACGCGGGGCGCGCGAACTCCGCGCCGCCCAGCTCCGGCCTCAACTCCACCGCGCGTTTGACGAACTCCGTCCAGGCGGGCAGCGCCGCGTCCGCGCCCGTCAAGTCCAGCTCGCCGCCGTCGTCGAAGCCGACCCACACGACGCAGACGAGGTTCGGCGTGTAGCCCGCGAACCACCCGTCGCGGCTGGTGCCCGTCTTGCCCGCGACGGCCGTGCCCTTGAAGGCTCCGCGCGCCGCGCGCGCAGTCCCGCGGTCGATGACGGCCGAGAGCATGTCGGTCAGCATGTAGGCGGTCGCGGGCTTCAAGACCTGCTCGGACGCGATCAGCTCTTCGTCGAACTCCGTCTCGCCGCCCGCGCCCTCGACGCGCAGGAGCGGGGCGGGTCGCACGCGGCGCCCGCCGCCCGCGAGCGCCGTGTAGGCCGACGCCACTTCGAGCGGCGTCGATTCGGTCGTGCCGAGCGCGAGCGCGGGGTAGGGCTTGGCCCGCGGCAACCCCAAACGCTCTGCGAGAGACGCGACGCGCGTCAGCCCCGCGCGCATCGCCACGTCCACCGTGACGACGTTAAGCGAGCGGACGAGCCCCGTCCGCAAGGTCACGTCGCGCATCGAGAAGCCGCCGCCGTAGTTCGCCGGCCGGTAGCGCGCGCGCGTGTCGTACGCGAACTCGCGCGGCGCGTCCGCCGAGAGCGTGAGCGGCGAGATGCCCGCCTCCAGCGCCGCGGCGAAGACGACGGGCTTGAAGACCGAGCCCGGCTGGCGGCGCGCGTCGGTCGCGCGGTTCAGTTGCGACTCGGCGTAGGAGGTGCCGCCGACCATCGCGAGGACGTGCCCCGTCCGCGGGTCGAGCGCGACGAGCGAAGCCTGCGGCCTGCGCTTGCCCTTGAAAACTTTTTCCAGCCGCTCGACCTGCCGCCCGACGGCCTCCTCGGCCACGCGCTGCAAGTCGAGGTCGAGCGTCGTGTAGACGCGAAGGTTCTGCCCCGACTCTTCCGCAGAGTCCGCGAGGCGCGACTCGACCTCGCGGCTGGCGTAGTCGATGAAGTAGGGGGCGACGGCGTCGGCGCGCTCAAGGGGCGCGACGGCGACGGGCTCGTGCGAGGCGGCGTGCGCCTGCTCCGCGTTGACGGCGCCGTCGCGCAGCATCCCCGCGAGCACGACGTTGCGGCGCGAGCGCGCCGTGTCGGGGTGGCGGTCGGGCGCGTAGCGGCCCGGGCTCTGGATCATGCCGGCGATGGTGGCCGACTCGGCAAGCGAGAGGTCTTTCAGCTCCTTGCCGAAGAAGACGCGCGCCGCCTGCCGGACGCCGCGCACGGCGATGGAGCCGCGCTGGCCGAGGTATATCTCGTTGCAGTAGAGCGCGAGGATGTCCTCCTTCGACATCCTGTTCTCCAGCACGGAGGCGATGGCCGCCTCGCGGAACTTGCGGCGCAGCGTGCGCTCCGGCGTCAGGTACGTGTTCTTGACGAGCTGCTGCGTGATGGTCGAGCCGCCCTGCTTCAGCTCGCGCGCCTCGTCGCCCCAACTGAAGGCCGCGCGGGCGATGCCCCGGAGGTCTACGGCGCCGTGCTCGAAGAAGCGTCGGTCTTCGATGGAGAGGACGGCGCGGCGCAAGGTTTCGGGTATCTCTTCGTAGGTGAGCGCGGCGCGGTCGGAAGTCTTCTCCAGGGCGTCGATGGTGAGCGGCTCGGGCGCGAGCGTGTAGGAGTCGAGCAGCGCGCCGTCGCCGCGAATCTCGGAGACGCGCCCGCGGCGGTCGAACCCGACGCGGACGACCGACGCGCCCGAGGCGCCCTCAGAGACGGACGACTCCGAGGGCAGGATTTCGACCGCGCCGTCTTCGACCTTGAACCTTCCGTTCCAGACGCGGCTCGCCTCGCCCTCGACGTAACCGGCGCGGCGCAGCACTTCCGCCAGGCGCTCCGCCGTCAAACCCTGCCCCGCGCGCAGCGTGCGCGGCGCGGCGTACAGCCCCGCGCGGCTCGTCAGGTAGCCCGAGGCCAGACGCGCGTCCACGACTTGCGAGTAGTGTGAGTACAGGTAAGCGAAGGCGGCCGCGGTGGCGACGACCGCGGCGACGGTCAGCGCGCCGACGACACGGAGCGCGCGTCTGAAGGTGAAGAAGCGGCGCCCGCCCTTTTCACGATAGAGCGTCGCGCGCGCGCGTCGGCGGCTCGCGACGTTTGCGTGTGCCCTTGCGTCCGCCGCCTGTAGATTCGTCGCCATTCGTCCCCTTCGCCGCCGGGCGCACGTCCGCCCGCGGTTGGCCGGTTCGATTCCCTCTGCTTTGCCGGAAGTAAACGACTAATCGACACTGATTTCTCGTCCGCGGGAGGCGGGGAGAGCCTGACCGTTGCCTCCGCCCGATCGCACGCGCTCAGCCGAACATCATCGAGAACGCCGCCGTCGAGACGGCGAGCGTCACCAGCACCATGATGACGGCCAGCAGCTTCATGAACTCGTCAGCTATCTCCCTCATCTGTCCCTCCCCCTGTTCCTCTACAACTGTTCACCAACCGACTTTGCAACGACCATGCCGACGCACGCCGGGTCACGAGGCTACTCGTAAGCTTCCCTCCTTTAACGACTTAAACATTCTCGCCGCGGGCTGCGCGCCGGGCGCTCGGCTGCTTTCCGTACAAAGCGGCGGGGGCGGCGGTTTGTTTTTGCGTTTTGAAATGAGGCAGGGGCGCCCGCGTTACTGACTTCAGTCTTTCGCGGGCTGGCGTTCGCGGCGGCGGAGGCCGAACCAGCCGGGGCTCTCTTCCGCCTGAGGTTCGAGCAGTTCTTTGAGGGCGGGGATGGCGGCGCGCGCGGCCTCGGCGCCGGCGTCGATGAACTCGGCGGCGCGGGAGAGTTCGTCCCAGCGGAGGTGGCCGACCGCGGGGCTGATACAAACGTCGGCGAGCTGCCGCTGGTGCTCGACGGCCACGCGCTGCACGACGAGCATTGATTGCAGGAGCACGCCGATGACCGAGGTCGGCGGCCCCATGAACTTCGCGCCCTCCGAGTTCACGTCCACGGCCACGACCACCTCCGCGCCGAGCGAGCGCACGACCGAGACCGGGAGGTTGGCGACGAGCCCGCCGTCCACGAGCTGGCGGCCCTCGGAGTCGGTGACGGGCACGTACCAGCCGGGCACGGCGCAGCTCGCGCGGATGGCGAAGCCGAGGTCGCCCTCGTCGCGCATGACGACGCGCGCGCCCGTCTGGAGGTCGGTGGCGACGGCCGCGAAGGGCACGGCCAGCTCCTCGAAGCGCGTGACGGGGAAGCGCGCGCGCACGTACTCTTCGAGGAACGCGTTCGACTGGACGCCGAGCCTTGAGAGCGTCATCCGCCCGAGGTCGCGCCAGCGCAGGGTGCGGCCGACCTGCTCGATCTCTTCGATGGACATCCCCGCGGCGAGCGCCCCGCCGACGAGCGCGCCCGCGCTGGTGCCGGCCACGCAGTCGACGCGCAGGCCGTGCTCGGCGAAGACCTTCAGCACGCCGACGTGCGCCAGCCCGCGCGCCGCGCCGCCCGAGAGCGCGAGCCCGAGCCGCGGCCGCCTGCCCTTCCTGTCCGACTTGCGCCACATAAAATATCGGGGACGCGCGTCTCAAAAATTGATGGACGCCCGTCTGTAAGAACGCGCGGGGAGAGTCCGGGGTTTCGCGGCCGGGCGAGCCCGTTTCAGTTCGCGCGGGGCCGCGTGATGCGTGCGGGCGAGCCCGCGCCGCGCCCCGCGCCGCCGCCGCCGCCCACGGGCCGCTGCACGCCGTCGCCGAGCGACTCGTCGAGGATGTTGATCTGGGCGGCGGCGCGCGCCTCTTCGAGGAAGGCGTCGGTGTCCGACTCGACCTTGCGCTCGATGATTTCGGACTGCAACTCGTTGTAGACGGCCTTCAGCTCGGGGACGACGACGCCCGGCCGCTGGCGCCGGTGGCGCGGGACGTAGGCTTCGCGGTAGTAAGCCTCGACCTCCTGCGGGGTGACGACGGTGAAGGAGCGGAAGCGGAAGTCGAGGTACTTCTCCATGTCGATGCGCTCGTGGATGATCTCGCGCAGTTGCGCGGCCGTCAGCCCGACGCGATCGATCCGCCTTTGGAACTCCTCGCGCGAGGGGAAGCGGTTGATGAGGGCGTTGAGCGCGTCGTCCATCTCCTTCTCGGTGGCGTGGACGTGCGGCAGCTTATCGGCCTCCTGCACGACGAGCCGCTGGTCGATGAGGAGTTCGAGCGCGCGGCGCAAGTCCTCGCGGCGCGGGCTGTCGATGGGCAGGCTCGGCTGGAGCGCGAGCTGCCACAAAAGGTCTGAGTAGGTGATTAGCTCGGCGTCGTTGACGACGGCCACCATCCGGTCAACGACCTCGCCGCCACCCGTCGCGGGGGTCTGCGCGCGCGCGGACGCGGCGAACGTTAAGATCAGGATTACTGACAGCGGCCCCTTCATGCTCAACCCCCCGAACCTCAAAACTACGATCTCAAATCTGAAATCTCAACTTCAAACCCTCAGAACGTCTGACCGAAGCGGAAGTGTAACTGGTTGTTCTTCAGGCGGTGGAGGGCGGTGCCGCCGCCGAACTGCGGGACGAGGAACTCGGGCGGGTTGAGCAGGTAGGCCCAGTCCGCGCCGATGGAGCCGAGCGGCGTCTTGAGCCGGAGGCCCAGGCCCACGGTGTGCGTCCACTTCTGGCACGAGTTCGGGTCGCGCCCCGCCTCGCAGCGCCCCGAGCGGAAGAGGTCGCGCGCGCGGTCGAAGACGTTGCCGCCGTCGTAGAAGGGCACGGCCTGTATGTTGCGCGTCAAGGCCACGCGCGCCTCAAGGTTGACCACCGCCATCGCGTTGCCGCCGATGGGCACGGTGAACGGGTTGACCGTGACGACCTCGCCCTCGCGGTCGCGGAACGTCCCGCACGGCGGGAGGAAGGCGGGCGGCGGGTTCGTGTTGGGGGCGGGGCCGGGCTGCGGCCCGAAGGTGCAGAAGGGCGCGACGACGCGCGGGCCCGCCTCCTCGAAGCTGAAGCCGCGCAGCGAAGTCGCGCCGCCCGCGAAGAAGCGTTCGCTGATGGGCAGGCGCCGGTCGGGGTCGTCCAGCACGCCGTTGCCGTTGCGGTCGGGGGGGCTGAAGATGCTGGCGAGCCCGAGCTGCACGCTCGCCGCCAGCACCGTGTCGCGCAGGCGCCCGAGGGCGTGGTAGCGCTGGTACCTCAGGTTCAGCTTGTTGAAGGAGAGGTTGCCGCCGAGCGCCCTGGCCGCGAGCGCGTAGTCCACGGTCAGGAAGTCGCCGCGCGTCGGGTCGAACTGCCGGTCGCGCGTGTCGCGCGCAAGGCTGGCGCCGAAGCGCGAGAGGCGCACGCCCTGGTCGGGGCGCAAGACGTTGGCGATGAGCAGGCTCTCGACGTTGAAGAGGCGCACGTCCTCGTAGTTGTAGCGCAAAAAGAGCGTCGTGCGCTTGCGCTGCGCGCCCGCGGGCGTCAGCTCGTATTCGAGGTCGCGGCTCGTCTCCAGGTTGACCGTGAAGCGGTTGATCGAGGGGCCGCTGACGCTTTGGCCGAACTCGTCGATCAGCTCGCCCTCGTCGTCGAAGCGCTGGACGATGCCGTTGGTGCCGCGGTCGATGCTCGTGCGGAAGAAGCGCGTGACCGACGTGTCGCGCGAGTACTGCACGGAGAAGGCGAGCGGCGCGAAGCTCTTCTCGCCGTAGCGGCGGAAGCGCGGGTCGTAGTACTCGACGCGCGCGAGCTGCTGCTGGCGGCTGAAGCGCGTGCGCAGCGCCCCCTGCCGGAGCTTGCCGAAGAGGTTCGAGTTGCGGATCTCGAACCCGCCGAGCGCGCCCGTGTCGGTCGAGAAGCCGACGATGTACTCGGTCGTGATGCTCTTGCGCTCCTGCACGTCGATGATGACGTCGCGGCGCTTGTAGCCGCCGGGGCCGTCGGGCGCGGGCTCGGTGCGGATGAGCACCTGCTGGAAGGCCTCGGCCGTGTTGAGCAGGATCCGCTCGCTCTCGGCGAGGTCGTCGCCGCGCAGCACCTCGCCCGAGCGCAGGGGGATGGCTTCGAGCACGGCCTCGCGGTTCGTCCGCACCACGCCGTTGACGTAGATGTTGTTGATGTAGAACTTGTCCGACTCGTTGACCTGGTAGACGAGCCGCACCTGCGCGTCGCCGCTGGCCGCGGGCGGCAGCTCGTCGAAGGAGACCTCCACGTTGGCCTCGACGTAGCCGTGGCGGACGTAGTGCGCGCGGATGCGCTCGCCGTCGGCGCGCGCGACCGTGCGCGAGTAGGGGCCGCCCACGACGAGGCAGCCCTCGTCGGCCGGGAGCCCGAGCGGCGTCACCTCGCCCGGCGCGGCGCCCGCGGCGCAGCGCGCGTCGCGCAACTGGGCGGCCGTGTAAATCTGGTTGCCGCGCACCTCGATGTCGGCGACGCGCGTGAGCGCGCCTTCGCTGACGGCGAAGGTGATGATGAGGTTGTCGCTCTCCAAGGTGATGCCGCGGCGGACGGAGACGGCGGCGTCGCGGTAGCCCATGTCGCGCATGCGCGCCTCGATGAGCCGCCGGTCGCGCTCCAGCGCGTCCTCGCTCGTGTAGCCGCGGCCGTAACCCAACAGCGGGATGATGCCGAGCACGTTGGCCGTCTGCGTGCGGAGGTCGGCGTCCACGTCCTCGATCGAGAGCCGGTCGGTGCCCTCGATGCGCATCTCGGTGAGCTTGAAGCGGCGGCCGCGCTCGACCTCGTAGGTGATGGTGACGTTGCTGTCGGCCAGCTCGTCGGGGTTGAGCAGCTCGCAGGGGTTGAACTCGGCGCCGAGCGTGTCGGGCGGGGGCGCGAGCGGCGGGGTGACGGCGCAGACGGCCGTGACCTCGTTGAAGAAGTAGCCCTCCGACTGGAGGCGGTTGCTGATGCGGCGCTCGCCCTCGACGATGGCCGAGTAGTCGATGGTGCCCTCGCGCTCGACGGGGAGGAGCTCGCGCAGGCGTTTCTCGCTCACCTCGTAGCCGGTGACGTTGACCGTGACGCGCGGGCCGACGCTCCCCCTCACGGTGACGGCGATGCGGTTGCTGGCGGAGTCGAGACGGATGGCGGGCTCCTCGAAGCGCGGGGCGAGGTGGTCGGTCTCGATGACGGCGCGGCGGATGCGCGCCACGTCCTCGCCGAGCGCGGCCTGCGTGAACCGCTCGCCCGGTTGCAGCCGTAGCTCGCGGCGGACTTCGGCGAGCGGCGCGCCGTCGAAGCCCTTCACGTCGATGGTGAAGGACTCGAGCGTGGTGGGGGCGCCCGGCCGCACGTCGAAGACCACGGTCGAGCGCGTGCGCGTCGCGTCGAGCCGCGTGTCGTAGGAGACCTCGGCGCGGTAGTAGCCGCGGTCGTGCAGGTAGGCCACGATGGCCTCGGCGTTCTCGCGCAGCGCCGCCTCGTTGATGCGCCGGCCCGGCTCGAGCAGCGTCACGCGCGAGCGCAGCTCGTCCTCGACCACGTCGGCGCCGGGCGTGGAGTGGATGGTGAACTCGACGCGCTCGACCGCGACGCGCGGCCGCATCACGAAGCGGAGCGCGACGCGGGGCCGCCCGTCGGCGCCCGCGCCCGGGGCGTCGCGCGCCTCGACGCGCACGTCGGCGACGCGCCCCGTGTCGAAGAGCGCCTGCAGGGACTCGCGCACGAGCACGGCCGAGAAGACGGCGCCGGCCGCGACGCGCAGCCGCCCGCGCAGCTCCGAGAGCGCCGACTCGTCGAGCGACGCCTCCTCCACGTCGAGCGTCACGCCCTCGATTGTGCGCCCCTCGTACCGGCTCAGGTCGGGCGCGCCGCGCGCCCCGCCGCCCGACGCCGCGACCGCGGGCGCCGCGACGAGCAGCAACGCGAGAGTCAGAAGGATGGCCCGCTTGATATTCACAGTAGACAGTAGACAGTAGTCAGTAGACAGTAAAAGAACCTTTCGGTAGTTGAAGCGTTCGGGTGTCAGCGTCAAAGGTCGTCAAGCGGAGCCTGCTGACTACTGACTACTGTCTACTCCCCCAATCAATACCTCTTCCGGAAGCGCAGCTCGAAGTTGAAGTTGTTGCTGCGCGTGCTCAGGGTGTCGGTCGAGCCCTGCTGGTACTGCGCGATGAACGAGAGGCGGTCGCTGACGCGGTACTCGACGGCGATGACCTGGTTGGACTCGCCCGTCACGTTGGTCGAGTAGGTGATGGCGAGGTCGCGGTTCACCTGCCGCCCGACCGTGAGCCGCGCCGTCGGGCTCTGGCCGCCGCGCCCCGCGATGACCGGGTCGAACTCGAAGCGGTTGAGGCCGAACAGCTTGTCGGTCGCCTTCTGCACCGGCGCGTTAATCAGCGTGTCCGTCAGCAGACTCGTCGCCGTCCCGAGGCCCGTCTGCGCCAGGGTCGAAGTGCCCTCGGGCCCGCCCGAGAGGTTCCCGGTCGTGATGAGCGCGATCACGTCGGCCTGCGGCAGCGGCGGGTCGGACGTGGCCGTCGTCTGGAGGCCCCCCGAGAGCGGCCCCGACATCGTCACCGTCACGCGGTAGCCGCGGATGTCCGACTGCGCCTGGAGGTTGATGACGGGCGGCGCCTCCACCCGCGGCGGCAGGTCGACGATGGCGCGCAGGATTTCGTAGCGGTCGTTGCGGAACGAGACGGTGCCGCGCGACGCCGTGATGCGCCCCGAGCTGACCGGCGCGTCAATCGGCCCGTGCACGCGCAGGTTGAGCGAGCCGACCATGTCCGCGAGGTTGTTGCGCACGACGAGCGCGTCCTGCCCCTGGATGGTCAGGTCGACGGTCGTCGGCCCGAAGAGGCCGGCGGCGCCCGGCGCCCCGGTGACGCCCGAAGTGATGGGCACCTCGTTGCGGCGGTCGATCAAGTCCGCGAGGTCGATGTCCTCGGTGATCTCGGTGCGGCGCACCTTGACCGTGCCGGTGGCGATGACGCCCTCGGGGCCGCCGCGGATTTCGACGCTGGCGTCGGCCGTGGTCGGGAGGTCGCCGAGGAAGGAGGGCAGCGTGACGAAGGCCGCCGCCGGCACCGTCACGTTCTCGCCGCGCGCGACGAGCCGGAACTGCGTCGGCTGGAAGCCCGAGATGAGCGCGCCGCCCGTCGCCGAGACGCGCCCGCCGCCCAGGCGCCCCGTCAGCGATTCGAGCGTGGCCTGGTTCGAGTTGAAGCGCACCGACCCGTTGATCTGCGTCGCCGTCAGACGCTCGTTCTGTAAGAGCAGCGCGAGCGAGGCGTTCTGGACGGAGGCCGTGCCCGTCACCTGCGGCTGCTCGAACGTGCCGCCGACCGCCACCGCCACGCGCGCCACGCCCGAGAGGAAGGTGTTGCGGCTGGCGCTCGACAGGAAGCGCAGGTTCAGGTCGCCGTTGACCGTCAGGTTCTGCGTCCCGCCGGGGCCGAGCGCGGCCGTGCCGCCGAACGTGATGTTCGTCCCCGTCCCCGTGAAGCGCGTCCGCTCGAACGTGACCTCGTTCGGCTTGAAGGTGACGACGAGCGGGTTCTCGGCCCGCAGCTCCACGTCCTGCACCTGCACGGCCAGCTCGGAGAACTCGGCGCGGCCGGAGATGGTGTCCGAGAGCGTGGCGTCCTCGTCGTCGCTCAGGAGCGTGCCCGAGGCGACGATGCTGCCCGTGGCGCGCCCCGTCACCTGCACGTTCGGGTTGTTGAGCAGCGCGGCGAAGAGCGGCGTCAGGTCGGCGCCCGTGATCGTCGTCTCGACCCTCACGGGGAAGTTCTCGCCCGCGAGGTCGAGCTCGGCGCGCACGACCTGCGGCCGGCCCAGCAGGCCGGTCGTCAGCTCGGCGACGAACTTCTGATCCTGCGTCATGCGGCCCACGAGCGTGAGCTGGCCGGCGGACTGCCCGTTGACGGTCACGTCGCGCCCCTCCGCGTTGATGTCCGCGCGCAGCGTGGTCGGCTCGGCCACGTTGCCGGAGAGCAGCGCGTTGAAGTCGGCCTTGCCCGCGAGCGCCGGCAGGCCGCCGCCGAAGAGCGCGCCGACGAGGCCCAGGTCCACGTTCTTGCCTTCGACGCGGAAGTCTTTCACCGTCGCCGCCGGGATGCCCTGCCCGACCGAAGCGATCTCGACGCCGCCGGCCGCCGTGACGTTCCCGTCGCCGAGCCTCATGTTGAAGCTGTTGAGCATGACGCTCGAACCGCTGAAGGTGGCGTTCGCGTCGATCTCGTCGTACGGCGTCGCGCCGATGCGGCCCGAGGCGACGTGCAGTGTGGCGCTGCCGCTCATCGCGCCGGGGTAGCCCTTCACGCTGACATCCCCCGAGGCCGGCCCCATCCCCGAGAGGTTGCGGACGAGTGCGCTCGGCGAGCCCTTGCCGTCGGAGGCGAGCGCCCCGAGCAGGTTCCCGGCGTTGACGTTTTCGAGTTTGGCCTCGAACTCGATGTTGTTCTCGCCCGCGCGCGGGATGCGTGCCGTGAAGGCCACGCCGCCGCCGTCGGGCTCGTCGAGCCGGCCGTTGGTGATGCTCGTCTCCGTGGGCGTAGAGGCCACGTCGGCCGAGACGGCGCCGAGCTCGCGCCCGCGCAGGGCGAGCGACTGAAGCTCGAAGCGGCCGTTGACGACCGGCGCGTCGAGGTCGCCCGCCACCGTGCCGCTGAAGCGCAGGTTGCCGGCGAGCCCGACGGCTTTGAAACCCTCTTCGTACCTGGAGAGCAGCCCCGTCGCGAGCAGGACGTTCTGGAACTCGGCGGCGTCCGTCGAGTTGAGGTTGACGGCGAGGTCGGAGCCGCCCTGGAAGGAGAAGCGGCCCGTCGCGTTCAGCTCGGTCGCGCCCGCGCGCAGGTTCGCGCGCTCCACCTGGAAGAGGCCGCGGTCGGCCGTCAGCGCCAACTGCCCCGTCAGGGGCGTGCGCGCCGACTCGTCCCGGCCGGTCGCGCCCTCGAAGGTCGCGTCAACGCGACCCGAGGCGGCACGGAAGTTCGTGCCGGGGAACGTGAGGTTGACCGTGCCCGTCGCCGCGCCCGTCAGCGGCACGGCGTTGCCCGAGGTGAGCGCGACGAGCCCGCCCGCATCGACGTTCTCGAAGGTCGCCCGCACGCTCGAGCCCGCGCGGTTCGACGTGGCGATGGTCGCGCTCCCGCGCGCGCTGCCGCCGAAGAGGTCGGCGACGAAGTCGTTCAACTGAACCTGCTCGTTCGTGGCGACGACGGCCGCGCGCGCGCGCCCGAGGTTCAACTGGCCCAGCACGCCGCCGCCCAGACTCAAGTCCGCGCTCGCGCGGTAGCGCCCGCCCGGCTCCAGAGTGAAGCGCGGGCCCGCCAGCCGCACGTCATCCACGCGACCCGGCTGCGCCGGCGCGCCCTTCGACGAGGGCGGCACGGTGAAGGCGACCGTGCCCACGCCGATGTCGTTCGACGTGCCCTCGACGCGCCCGCCCGGAGAGATTGCGAGCCGCACGCCCGCGACGTTGATGCTGCCCGTGCGCGCGCCCGCCGCGTTCAGCCCCGCGACGTTCAGGCGCGCGACGGTGGCCGTCGCCGAGTTATCCGGGTTGACGGTGGCGTCAACGCCCGCGGCCTGCACGCCGCCGACCGTCGCGCCCGAGGAGACAATCGTGCCGGCGCGCGCCGAGTCGGCCGTGACCCTCAGACGCCCCTCCGGGTCACGCGCCGCCTTCACGCCCGCGACCTGCGCGCCCGCCACGCGCCCGCCCGCGAAGACGACCGAGTCGGCCGAAGCCGAAGTGGCGCTGCCGCCCGACACCTCGCCGCCGCGCAGCTCGGCCGCGGCGTCCTTCACGAAGAGTCCGGCCAGGCTCGTCGAGCCGCTCCGCGCGGCCGCCGCGCGCAGGTCGCCCAGCCACTTGAAGTCGGAGCCCGTCCCCGTCACGCCGCCGACGAGCTGCACCATGTTCAACTGAAAGTCGCCCGCCGTCAGCAGCTCCGCGACGGCCTTACCCTTCGCCTCGTACGCGCTGCCCTGCCCCGACGCGCTGCCGCTGACATGGAGCGCCTTCAGGCGCACGCCGTCGGCCGCCAGCGCGTCCGAGACTATCTGGCCCTCGACCTTATACCTGTCGCCCTCGCCCTCGACCTTCCCCTCGAAGCGACCCGCGCCGCGCATCGTCGTCTCCAGGCGGAGCACGTCCGAGGTCTGCGTCAGGTCAACGTCGGCGCGCACGTCCATGCGGTAGCGCAGCGCGCGCCAGTCTTCGAGCGCCCCCGTCAGACGCGCCTCGGCGACGGGCGAGCGCAAGACGAGCTCGCTGATGTCAGCGCGCAACTGGTTCGCGCGCGCGTGCAGCTCCACGTCAATCGGCTCGACCGTCCGGCCGTTCATCGTGAAGGTCGAGCCGGTGGCCGCGAGGTCGATGCGGTTCATGCGGCTCTCGGCGGGCGCGTTGGGGTCGTCGGGCAGGACGTTGATGCGGACGTTGCGGGCCTCGCCGTTGATGTCGTAGCGGCGGTCGTCGTAGTGGACGACGGCGTCGTTGACGGTGACGTGCGCCGTCGAGTACGCGAAGAGGATGCGGCGGTTCGGCTCGGGCGGCGGCACCTTGAGACCCGAGAAGTTCGAGCGCCCCTCGGCGTCGTAGACGACCCAGATTTCGGGGCGTTCGACGACCAGTTTTTCGAGGTTCACGTCGCGCGAAAGCTTCAGCGCCCAGAGGTCTTCGATGCGGACGGTGGCGACGATGCGGCCGATGTTGCCGATGGGCGCGCCCGTGACGGAGTTGTAGAGCTTGAGGTCGTTGACCTCGACCTCGCGGGGGCCGAGCCGCGTGCTGAAGGAGCCGATCTCGGCCCGCACGTTGTACTTGGCGAGCGTCGAGACGATCTGGCCCGCGACGTAGCGGTCGATCTGCCCCGTGCGGTAGAGCAGGAAGAGGATGAAGGCGAGCGCGACGACGGCGACGACCGCGACGATGCCAGTCCACATCGCGTTGCGCCGGTTGACGACCCGCCTGAAGCCGCGGCGGCGCCGGGCGCGGGACGCCGCGACACCCCCGCCTTCGTCGGGCGGCGGGGGCGCCTGTGGGTCGCCGCCGCCCTGCGGCCCGGGTGTCGGCTGAGCTGCTGGCTCGTCGTGCTCGTCAGTCGGCATAACTTTTCCGTGAAGTGCCGCCCGGGGGAATGGCGGCCGAGAAACTGAATCGGGAAGAGACCTTAGAGCAGATTTGAAATTTCAAATTTGAACTTCTGTCCGGGCTCAGGCCGGCGCCACGTCGGGGCCGGGCGTCTTCGCCTCGCGGGGCGCGCGCTCGCCCTCGCGCGCCGGCGTCCCGAGCGGGACGTTGCCGACGATCTCCAGCTCGAAGCCTTCGAGCGCGGAGACGCGCGGCGGATGGTTCGTCAGGAGCAGGATGCGGCGCAAGCCCAGCTCGTGGAGTATCTGCGCGCCGACGCCGTAGTCGCGGTCGGAGCCGTAGCCGGTCTGGACGCTCGCCTCCTCCTTCGTCAAGCCCCCGTCGCGCATGAGTTGATAAGTGCGGAGCTGGTGGACGAGGTCGAGGTTGTTCTGCCGCTGGCGCAGGTACAGGACGACGCCGCGCCCCGCGGCCGCGATGCGCTCCAGCGCGGCGTGGAGCTGGAACCCCGTGTCGTCCACGAGCGAGCCGAACATGTCGCACGTCACGTTCTCGGTGTGGACGCGGACGAGGACGGGGTCGTCGGTGCGCACCTCGCCCATCACCATCGCGAGGTGCACCTCCTCGCTCAGGACGTTCTCGAAGGCGATGGCGCGGAACAGCCCGTAGACCGTCGGCAGGTCGGTCTCGACCGCGCGGCGCACCAGAACCTCCTTCTGCATCCGGTAGCGGACGAGGTCGGCGACCGTGATGATCTTGAGGCCGTGGCGCGCGGCGAACTCTTCGAGCTGCGGCAGGCGCGCCATCGTGCCGTCCTCGTTCATGATCTCGCAGATGACGGCCGCGGGCGTGAGCCCCGCGATGCGCGCGAGGTCAACGCTGGCCTCGGTCTGACCGGGGCGGACTAACACGCCGCCGCGCTTGGCGCGCAGGGGGAAGACGTGGCCGGGGCGCGCGAGGTCTTGCGGGCGCGTCTTGGGATCGACGGCCGTCAGGATGGTCGTCGCGCGGTCGGCCGCACTGATGCCGGTCGTCACGCCCTTGCGCGCCTCGATGGAGACGGTAAACGCCGTGCCGAGGAAGGAGGTGTTGTCGGCGACCTGCATCGTCAGGTGCAGCTCGTCGCAGCGCTCCTCGGTCAAGGGCATGCAGATGAGGCCGCGCGCGTGCGTCGCCATGAAGTTGATGAGGTCGGGCGTCACACACTCGGCGGCGCAGACGAGGTCGCCCTCGTTCTCGCGATCCTCGTCGTCCACGATGATGGTCATGCGGCCGTCGCGCAAGTCAGCGGCGGCCTCTTCGATGGAAGCAAAAGGCATCGGGTTTCGGCCTATAAAATCAACGGTGGAGAGCTTTAGCGGTCGGCGTTCATGTTACCCGAAACCGGCCGTTTTGGCGAACGGATTGCGCCCGCGAAAAAACGCCCGGCCGGCGAAACCTTTGGAGAGTTTCGCCGGCCGGGCGGGTTGCCCGTTGATGTGCCGCGCCGCTACTGCGACCGGAAGCGGGCGCGGTACTCGGTCGAGTCGAGGAACGCCTTGACCATCTCGGCCTCGATGAAGTCGCCGCGGAAGGTGTTGAGCTTCGCGAGCCAGAAGTCGAAGCCCTCCGCGTCCGGGTCGCGCCGCAGGTAGCCGAAGTACTGCATGAGCACGAAGGCGGGGTTGAACTCCTGCCGGACGAAGTCGGGGTGCGCGGCCATCTTGCGCAGGACGGAGGCGCGCGTCTCCGTGCCGGCGGCGAGCCCCTGGATGAACTGCTCGCGGTCGGAGTCGGAGAGCGCGCCGGCCTCCGTCTCGCGCCAGGGGTGCGAGATCAGGTCGTTGAGCGCGTCCACGTACTCGGCGGGCGGCATCGTCTCGGGGTAGCGCCCCCTGAACTCGGGGCGCGCGACGAACTCGTCGGCGAAGCGCCGCTGGTTCTCCTCCAGCAGCGCCTCCCAACCGGCGCGCCCCACGACGACGCCCTCGGCGGCGCGGCGCGTGTCGGCGAAGAACTCCGCCATGCGCGGCGCCTGCCCGGTGGCGGCCTTGTGCAGGCGGTAGACGTAGAAGCCCGTCCGCTGCGACTCGATGGAGAGGAAGAACGCGGCCGAGACGTTGACGCGCTTCACGTCGAGGCACGGCGAAGGGCTGAACGGGCAGTTCGTGACGATGTCGAAGTACCAGAAGGTGAGCCCCTCGGCGTCGGGCTCGCGCCCGAGGAAGTCGAGGTAGTGCTGGCGGACGAAGAAGGCCGCGTCGTCGAGCGGGTGCGTGCCGGCGGGGCGCGCCGTGCCGGCCGGCGTGAACGGGGCGCTCGTCCTGCGCGCGCCGTCCGAGAATTCGACGCTGACCGTGAAGGTCTCGTCGGCGGGCAGAGTGCCGAGCGAGAAGACGCGCCGGTCGCCCTTCTGCACCAGCACGGAGGCGCGCCCCGTCCAGCGCTCAAGCCGCACGCGCGAGACGAAGTCGTTGCCCGCGCGCGCCGGCTCCTGCCACTCGACGACGCGGTAGCCTTCGTCCGGGAAGTTGATGCTGACGGCGGCGAAGGTGACGCCGCCCGCCGTCCAGACGGCGAAGCCGGTCGAGTTCGGGAGCGAAGCCTCCTCCCAGCGCTCGGCGACCTGGCTCGGGTCGAAGGCGACGCTCCTGACGGCCGCGCCGCGCGACCTGACCGTGAAGGTGTATGAGCCGGGCGCGAGCGCGCCGAGGTCGAAGAAGAACTCCCTGACGACAAGGGCCTGCGTGACCCCGCCCGTCCAGCGGTCGATGACGAAATCCACGGAGAGGTCGTCGCCCTGGCGGGTGACCGGGCCGACCTCGTTGATGCGGAAGCCGCCCGTCGGGAAGGTCAGGACGACGCGCGCGTGCGTCTGCCCGCCCGAACTCCAGACGCGCACGGCCGTCATGTCGGCGCGCAGGTCGAAAGGCACGAACGCCTCCGCCTGCGCCCGCGCGGCCGCGGCGGCCGACAGCAGGAGGGCGGCGAAGAGTGCGGTCTTGCAGATGAGTGTCAGGCGAGCAATGAACTTCATGGGGCTGCTCCCTTCGGACTCGAAATTATTCTCCACCCGGGAGACGCCGGCAAGGCCCGAAAACCCACGCGGAATGTCTCCGCCGCGCGCCGCCGCTCATGACTGACGGGCGCGGCGTCGGCGGGGGCGGTCAGTCGGCGAACTGTGTGACGCCGTGGACGATGGTGGGGGCCGGGATGGGCGTCATGCCTTCGAGGCGGTTGGGCTTCGGCCGGTCGCGCTCGCCGATTACGTCGCGGATGAGGATTTCGCGGACGCGCGCGCCGAAGGTCTTTTTGATCTCGCGGAAGACCTCGGGGTCTCTCTCGCCGGAGTCGCCGACGAGGACGAACTCGCGGCGGGGGAGGTTGAGCATGATGCGCGTGATCTGCCCGAACTTCTGCTCGAAGGTCGCATTTTCATCAGCCACGAAGTTCTTGAAGTCCTCCCAGCTCTCGGGGACGAGCAGGTTCTTGCGCACGTCCTTCATGTGGAACGCGCCCTCGGGGTAGCTCGCGCGGACGAAGTCGCCGAGCAGCTTGTACAACTGCCAGGGGCTCCCCGAGACGTAGTGGAACATCACGCCGTCGCCGAAGGCGCGGTAGCGCTCGGCCATCCCCTCGGCCGCCGCCCAGTCGCGCAGGAAGGTGTTGCGCAGCACGACGCGCTTGCCCGCGGGCACCTCCGTGACCTTGATCGTGTCGTCGATGTCCGAGATGACCGACAGCCCTTCGGGCTCGACGAGGCGCGCGCGCCCCTCGCCCTCGAACCCTTCGGCCGAAGCCTTGAAGGAGAGCCAGCCCGAAGACCCTTGCTTCGAAAGGATCGCGCGCGCCTTCTCGTCCGGAATCTCAAGCTCGTGCAGGATGAGGCCGTTCGGGTCGGTCAGTCCCGACAGCTCGTAGGCGCGCCCCCCCTCGGGGTCGCCGTCGAAGGTGACGCTCACCGCCTCGCGCGCGTCGTCGTCGGCGACGAAGTGCTTGAGGCGCGAACGGAGCCGCGCGAGGTCGCCCGAGTTGAGGTCGCCCATGTCGTTGGCGAAGACGCCGACCACCTCGTCGGGGACGGGCAGCCGCCGCGCCTTGCTCACCCAGACGCGCACGGGGATGACCCACGTGCCCTCTTCGCCGGGCTTGCGGTAGCCGTAGGTCGGGTAGACGATGACCTCCTTGTCGCGCTTCAACTCTTCGAGCACGTCGCCGGCCTTCTCGACGACCGTGCCGGCCGCCTGCTCGGCCGCCTCCCCGACCTTGCCGAGGGCTTTTTCGGCCGCCGCCGCGAGGTCCGCGGCCTTCCTCTTCAGGAAATCGCTCGCCATAGAATCCTCCTTCGTGAAGTGTGTGCGTTCGGGGTCGGCGAGGTCGCAGGAGCGCGCGGGCTATTTGTATCCCAGTTCGGCCAATTTTTCTACGGTGAACGTCGATGCCGGCTCGCCCTGGCGGGCGCCGATTGAGAGGATGCGCTCGACGTACTTGGCGATGATGTCGGCTTCGAGGTTGACGGCGTCGCCGGGGCGCAAGCGCGAGAGGTTCGTCACGGCCCAGGTCTTCGGGATGACGGCGACCTCGAAGTGGTCGTCCGCCAGCGCCGCGACCGTGAGGCTGATGCCCTCGACGGCGACCGAGCCCTTGAAGACGAGGTAGCGCGCCAGCTCCGGCGGGTAACCTATCCGCACCGTCCAGGAGCCGCCGTGCTCGTCGGCCGAGAGGAAGCGGCCGCGCCCGTCCACGTGCCCCTGCACGATGTGGCCGCCGAGCCGCGTCGAGGGCGTCACGGCCCGCTCTAAGTTGACGACCGCGCCGGCCCGCAGCGCGCCCAGCGTCGAGCGCTGCAACGTCTCGCGCGAGCCGTCGGCCGCGAACGAGTCGCGCCGCAGGTCGAGCGCCGTCAGGCACACGCCGTTGACGGCGATCGAGTCGCCCTCGCCCGTCCCCTCCGTGACGACACGCGCCTCCACCGTCATCCGCACGCCCTCGCCCCGCCGCTCCAAAGAGCGCACGCGCCCCAACTCCTCGATGATGCCTGTGAACATAAAGCCCTCCGGAAAGAATGAAGGCCGCCCGTGACTTTACTCACGGGCGGCCCCGGCCGCGGCTCCGCGGCGGCTAACGCGTGGACTGCGATTCGAGTTTCTCGACGCGCTGATTGAGTTCCCGTTGCCCGGCGCGTATGTGCAGGTTGTCCTCGTGTACGAGCATGACGGTGTGCGTGAGCTTCTTGACCTCTCCCTTTAAATCTTGGAGGCCGGTCTCGACGCCTTCGAGGCGATTCTCGACGCCTTCGAGGCGATTCTCGACGCCTTCAAGACGCGTCTGCACCGCCTC